>DASTDD010000272.1:0-40088 GCA_035710545.1 Steroidobacteraceae bacterium | reverse complement strand
GAGACTCCACGCGCTTGGCCGAGCAGTGAATCCCCAGCACCTTCACCGCCTGCACGGTCGCGACCACCAGTGCCTGGGCTAGCTTGTCCTTGAGGGCGACCGAGGTCAGCCGTGGATCGATCTTCACGAGCCGCAACGCGTTCGAGCGCAGGAGGCTGACTACGGAGGAGTCGAGGGAGAAGTCATCGATGACGACGAAGCAGCCGATCCGGTCGCAGAGCGTGATGAACCGTTCCACCTGCGCCCGCTTCTGCAGGCACAACGCCTCGGCGATCTCGAAGCCGATGTTGTCCGGGGCGATTCCATGGCTCTTGAGGTTGGAAGCGATGAACTGCGGGAAGCGTTCGTCCTCGAGCGTCGCGATGGACAGATTGAGGGTGAAGCTCGCCGGCTCCGAGCTCCAGCTGGCCCGATTCGCAGCCAGCCACGCAAGCAGTCGCTGCAACGCGAAGTTGTCGAGTCCGGCAGGCACGCGCTGCACCTCACGATGGGTGACCCGAGCAGTCACCTCGTAGCGTCGCGTCCGGCCGCCAGCGCGCAGTCGGGTGAAGGGCTGCGCGTCCAGAAACAAGCTCAATCCCTCAGGTAGCACCAGCGTGCGTGAGGTGGTCGTGGCTCCGGTGCTCAGTGCCCTGGTCGAGGTCGTGGTGCCAGAAGCGGCGCGCACCCTGGGAAGAGCCGTCGATGAAGCGGCCGCCGAGGCTGTCGTGGCAGCAGATTCGGGTGCGCGTGCCGGGACAGCGGTGTCGGCGGGTGCCCCTTCCAAAGTCAGAGCGGTCGGGGCGACTGCCGCAATCGGGCCTGGCACTGGATGGGACGCAGCCGGTGCGGGGGTGGTTGTGAGCGCTGGCGCGAGCACCGGCGGTGCCTGAGGAGCTGTCCCGGGGCTGGCGTCCGGTGCCAGCTCGAATTCCAGGATGTCGCTCACCCCCTGGGGTGAGAGTAGCGGCGTATCCGGCGTTGCGGGTTCAGGTGCGGGGGGCTGCATGACCGCGGCCACCGTGACGGGCAGGGGCGGCAGGTCGAGAACCTTCAGCGCCGGGTTGGTTTGCGAGCGCGTCAGCGGTCGCAGCAGCACGGCGAATTTCTGCATGATCGTCCGGACCTGCGGCGTGGCCAGCCGCTCCAGGATGCTCTCACCGATCGACTTGATGTCCGCAAGGATCATGCAAAGCCCGACGAGGGTCCCCTGAGGGGCGCGCACGGCGAGGAAGATCGCCACGCGGCCGTCGTCGAGGCCCTGCTCGTGACACCCTGTCGAGGTGTCCCGCTGCAGTTTCTCGATCGCTCCGATGACGAGGGAATGCTCGTCGGGCCCGAGCGCGCCCTCACTCAGCCACAGGACATTGGCCTGATCGTCGTAGAGCGACACCGAGTGCAGCCGTAACGGCGGCAGAGCGGCGCGCAGCTGCCAGCCGAGCGATTCCGCGGTCGGCGTCTCGCCGGGGCCCGGGCGGACAGCAGTGTTGGAGGTTGATGCGCCCACCGGAGTATCGGCGGACGGACGCGCGGCGGTGGCGTTCGACGGCGGCAAGAGCTTCCCATCCAGGAGTGCGACGTGCGCAAGCGGAAAAACAGCCGGCGCTTGCATCTAGCGTGGCAGGATGGGCTGGGCGATGGTGTGACTGCTTTCCCGTTTGTCGGCGCACGCCGACAATTTCTCCGCGCCTCACGCGCGTGGTTTGTCATATCGATTTGACGATACGTGTTGGTGTGACAGAACGCGCCCGCATCCTTGCGGGATGCGGGCGCGACAGACTAGACCGGTCCGAGGAAATCGCGCTTGCCCAGCTCCACGCCGTTGTGCCGCAGGATGTTGTAAGCGGTCGTGACGTGAAAGAACACGTTTGGAATCGCCCAGCGCTGCAGAAATGCCAGCCCTTTGAACTCGAGCGTGCGCTCGCCCGCAGGCACGCGGATGTCGCGTTCTTCGGAGCCGTCCAGGGCCGCCGCGGGTATGCTCTTCAGGTAGTCGATGGTGCGAGCAATGCGCGCCCGCAGCTCTTCCATCGTCTTTTCGTTGTCCTCGAAGCGCGGCGGCTCCTGTCCGGCGAGCCGTGCGGCCGAGTTCTTCGCCAGATCGCAGGCGATCTGCACCTGCCGGGAAAGCGGAAACATGTCCGGTGCGAGGCGCGCGGCGACGAGCACGCCGGGATCGAACTTGCGCGCGAGGGCGTGCGCGGAACCTTTCTCCAGCAGAGCAGAAAGGTTGCTCAGCGCGGAGCTGAACACCTCGATGGACAGGGCATGGACGGACACCTTCATTTTTTTCTCCTCGGTCCCCAGTGGACGCGGCCGCATTTTACATTGCGGCAACTTGGCCGGGATGCATCCTAGGTGAAACAATAGCAGCGGTCGAAGCGGCGATTGAGATCCTCTTGAGCCTGATGTGGACCCCCGCACAGCTGGCCGTCCTGGCCAAGGTCGTCGATCTGAACGGCTTCTCGGCGGCGGCCCGGGCGCTCGGCGTGCCGAAAGCGGCCGTGAGCCGTGCGATCGCGGACATCGAAAGATCGCTGGGCGTGCGTTTGCTGGAGCGAACGACGCGCCGCATCGCCCTGACGGCTGCGGGACGGCTCCTGTATCCGCATGCCCGGCGCGTGGCCGATGAGTCGGACGCCGCGCGCCTCGCCATCGCCCGGCTCAGCGCACCAGCGGAAGGCCCGTTGCGCGTGATCGCCGACCCAACCTATGGGCGTGTCCTGCTCACGCCGCTGGTGCCGAGATTTCTCGAAAGCTTCCCGGATGTTCCGCTCGAGGTATCGATGGACGGCGCCGCCGCGGCCGCGGAATGGGACGTCGCCATTGCCACGAAGGCGGCCGGTGCCGGCGCAAACATGAACTTCCGGCTGCTGGGCGCTCCGCCGGCGCTGCTCTGCGCGACGCCCGGTTACCTCCAGCAGCGGGGAACTCCGGCCCGGCCGGAAGAGCTGCGGCTGCACGATCTGCTGACCCCCGAGCCGGTGGATCTGCCGGAGTTCCGTCTTCGCCTGGAGAAGGGTTCGCAGCGCGCAGAGGTTGCACTCTCTCCCAAGCTTGCGATCAACGATCCGGCGGTGTTGCATGCCTCGACGGCGGCGGGCCTCGGCATCGGCCTGCTGCCGGAGTTTCTCTGTCGGCAGGGCCTGGCGACCGGCCGCCTCAGACAGGTCCTTGCGGAGTGGACCGTGCCGCCCGCGGCCGCCCTGTACGCGCTCTATCCTGCTGCGCTCGAGGCAGACCTGCGGGTGCAGCGGTTCGTCGAGTTTCTGGCGGCGAACATCGTTCCGGCCCTTGCCGCAGCCTGAGGACGCAGGGGCGTGCTGAGCGCCCGGGCCTCAGGTTACCGGCGAGTAGACATAGCGCCGCCGGTCCACGCGTTTTGGCCACAAACCAACTAGACTAGCCACCACACATCCGTCGGGGACTGCACATGTATCGCGCGCCGATCAGGGAACTGCGTTTCGTGCTCGAGGAGCTGCTGCAGGCCGGCACACTGGCCCGCTTTCCGGCTTTTGCCGACTACTCGGACGAGCTCGCCACGTCGATTCTCGAGGAGGCGGCGCGCTTTGGCGAGACGGTGCTCGATCCACTGAACCGTCCGGGCGACGAGCAGGGTGCCCGCTGGACGCCCGACGGCGTCGTGACCGCGGACGGCTTCCGGGATGCCTACGGCCAGTTCGTCGAGGGCGGCTGGCCGACGCTGGGCACGGATCCGGAGTACGGCGGCCAGTCCGTACCCCTGGCGCTCGTGACGGCGGTACAGGAGATCTGGGCTTCGGCCAATCTCGCGTTCAAGCTCTGTCCGATGCTCACGCACGGCGCGGTCCATGCGCTGGCGCTGTGCGGCTCCGAGGAGCTCAAGCGGCGCTTCCTGCCTTCTATGGTGAAGGGTGAGTGGACGGGCACGATGAATCTCACCGAGCCGCAGGCCGGCTCCGATCTCGCCCAGATCCGCACGCGAGCGATCCCGGAGGGAGATCACTACCGGCTCTTCGGGCAGAAGATCTTCATCACCTGGGGAGATCACGATTACACCGACAACATCGTTCACATGGTGTTGGGTCGTATCGAGGGAGCTCCCCCCGGCGTGCGGGGCATTTCACTCTTCCTGGTTCCCAAGCGCCTGCTCAATGCCGACGGCACGCTCGGTGAGCCCAACGAGGTCAGATGCGTATCCATCGAGCACAAGCTGGGCATCAACGCCAGCCCCACGTGCGTATTGGCTTACGGCGACCGCGACGGCGCCATCGCCTATCTGATCGGTGAGCCCAATCGCGGGCTCGAATACATGTTCGTCATGATGAACGCCGCTCGCCTGTCAGTCGGCCTGGAGGGCTACGCAGTGGGAGAGCGGGCGTACCAACGGGCGCTCGAATGGGCACGCACGCGCATTCAGGGCAAGCCACCCGTCGGGCAGGGCTCGGGACCGGCGCCGATCGTGCACCACCCGGATGTAAAGCGGATGCTGCTCACGATGAAGGCCTCGACCGAGGCCGCCCGGGCGCTCGCCCTGTATGCGGCGATGCAGCTCGATCTCGCCAACCATCATCCGGATGCCGCTCAAAAAGCGCTGGCGCAGGCTCGCGGGGACCTGCTGATCCCGATCGTCAAAGGCTGGTGCACCGAGACGGGAAATCTGGTCGCCGCCATCGGGGTTCAGGTGCACGGCGGCATGGGATTCATCGAGGAGACCGGCGCAGCGCAGTACATGCGCGACGCGCGCATCACGACGATCTACGAGGGTACAACGGGTATCCAGTCGAACGATCTCATCGGACGCAAGATCGGCCGGGACCGGGGCGCCGCGATGGGTGCGTTGCTGGCGGATATGGCCCGTGAGCTCAAGGCAGGCAGCACCGGCGACCCAGCAGACAGCGCAACGCGCAAAGACGTCCTCGAGGCGGTCGATCTTCTGAAGGCGGCGACGGACTCGATATTGCAGGCGCTGGCAACCCGGCCGGAAGCGGCCATGGCGGTCTCTGTGCCCTATCTGATGCTCTGCGGGTTCGTCACGGGCGGCTGGCTGATGGCTCGTGCATCCACCGTCTCGGTCGCTGCGCTCGGCGGCCCCGATCGTGCATTCCACGAGGCGAAGATCCGTACGGCGCGCTTTTACGCCGAGCACATCATGCCGAACGCGCTCGCGCTGTCACGGGTCGTGTGCCGCGGCGCGCAGAGCGTGCTCGAGATGGACGCGGCGATGATCTGAGGTGCGGCCGCTGCATGGCGCTGGCGCCGTTGACTACCCATCGAGGGCCGCAGTTCGGGCGGCGCAGGACCGATGAACCGCCGGGAAGTGATCGCAGGAGGAATCAACATGATGGCAGCCACGATGGCCGGCCGCGCCCCGTCGGCCACGAGCTCGGGTCAAACACTGATCACACGCAGGATTCCCTCGAGTGGCGAGGAGATTCCGATCATCGGGCTGGGCACCTCGGGTCCCTTCGAGGTCGGCGCCTCGCCTGCCGAGCGTGGGCCGCTCAAGGATGTGCTCGTCGCTTTCTTCGAGGCCGGCGCGCGCCTCATCGATACCTCACCCATGTACTCGACCGCGGAGCAGGTCCTCGGCGACCTGTTGACTCCCGCGATGCAGGAGAAAGTGTTTCTCGCCACGAAGGTGTGGACGCGGGGCGCCGGCGCCGGAGTCGAGCAGATGACGCAATCCGCTCACCTGATGAAGCATCCCCGCCTGGATGTGATCCAGGTTCACAACCTGTTGGATCTGGAGACGCAGCTGAAGACGCTGCGCCAGTGGAAGGAGGAAGGTCGTGTCCGCTATATCGGCGTGACTCACTACACCGTCTCCGCGCACGAGGAGCTGGCCGGCGTGCTCTCGCGGGAGAAACTCGACTTCGTGCAATTCAACTACTCACCGGCCACGCGCGATGCGCAGAAACGCCTCCTGCCGCTCGCTGCCGATCGGGGCGTGGCGGTGCTGGTGAATCGCCCGTTCGAGGATGGCGCGCTATTCGATCGCGTGCGCGGCAAGGCGTTGCCAGCGTGGGCGGCGGATCTCGACTGCACGAGCTGGGGTCAGGTGTTCCTGAAGTACATTGCCGCCGATCCGGCCGTGACCTGCATCATTCCTGCCACGGGCAAGGTGACGCACCTGCAGGATAATCTCGGTGGCGGACGTGGCCGGCTGCCGGACGCACGCCAGAGGGAGTTGATCGTGCAGGCGGTTTCCTGAAAAAACGCGCGCGGCGCAACGATCCGCCTCAGTCCTCTCACAGCAGATCCGGAGGATCCCGTTTGCCCGACGGATGCTCATCCGAGTCCTTCTTCGCGCGGTGACCCAGCTCCTTCTCGAGCCTGCGGAATGCCGTCAGCACGATGAGTCCGAGCAGGACGCCGATCACGGCCACGGCGAGCTCGCCCAGCGCCGCCGCGGCACCGGCGGCGGCCGTCATCCAGATGCCCGCCGCCGTGGTCAGGCCGTGGATCTCGCGCTCCTGGGCCAGCTTGAGGATGGCGCCGCCGCCGAGGAAGCCGATGCCCGTCGCCAGCCCCTGCACGACGCGCGAGAGGTCGCTGTGCGACATACCTGATTCGGCGGCGGCAACCACGAACAGCGCCGTGCCGAGGCCAACCAGCATGTGGGTTCGAAGTCCCGCGGGCTTGTGCGTCAGCTCACGCTGCAGGCCGATGACTGAGCCGATCAGGAGTGCCGCGAGCAAGCGGATGACGATACGCACCATCTGTGTCAGGTCAGGCACGTGTGCGATGTCTTCGAATCCGCTGCTCAAGACGCTGCCCCCGTGCGCACCCCGCGCATCATTGTTCTCCCGCGTATCATAAACGGCCGCGGTCCCCGGAAGCACGCCCGATGGACTTGTACGCGCGCAGCGCCGCCTCGCGCGTTGCCTGCAGGTCCACAATTGGATGCGGATAGCGCGTCCGGGTACCTCCACGTAGCTCTGGGATCCAGTTGTCGATGTACTGGCCGCCCGGGTCGAAGCGTTGCGCCTGGGAGTTGGGGTTGAAGATCCGGAAGTACGGGGCCGCGTCGGCTCCGCAGCCGGCGACCCACTGCCAGTTGAGACTGTTGTTGGCCAGGTCCGCATCGACCAGCGTGTCCCAGAACCACTGGGCGCCCTGCTGCCACGGGATCAGCAGGTTCTTGACCAGGAAGGAGGCGGTGACCATGCGCACCCGGTTGTGCATCCAGCCCGTCGACCACAACTCCCGCATCCCGGCATCCACCAGCGGCAACCCGGTCATGCCGCGCTGCCACGCGCGTAGCTTTCTAGAGTCCCGGTGCCAGGGAAACCGCCTGAACCGCGCTCGCAGCGGCTCGCGCGCGGTATGAGGAAAATGATGCAACAGGTGATACGCGAATTCCCGCCAGAGCAGCTCGTGGAGGAAAGTCGCGTCGCGGCCGCCGTCGGCCTTGAACGCCCGCCAGACCTGCCGTGGGCCGATCTCACCGAAGTGCAGGTGCGGTGAAAGCCTCGAGGTGCCGCGCACGGCCGGGCGATCGCGCGTGCGCGGATAGTCCGCGCTGCGCTGCGCGAGGAATCGCCTCAGCGCCGCGCGAGCGGTGGCTTCGCCTGGTTTCCATACGGCCGCTAGCGACTCATACCATCGGACTCGAGGCAGCAGCTCGAGCTGCGCGAGTGTGGCGCCAACTGGCCAGCGCCGAGGCGCACTCAGATGAGGAGGCACGGGCAGCAGGCGTCCGGGCGTCAGGGTTTGCTGCACCTTGTTCCGAAAAGCGGTGTAGACCTGATAGGGCGCTCCGCTCGCGTTCAGAGTTTGCGCGGGGTCAGTCAGCAGGCTGGCGTTGAATTCGATGGTCTGCAGGCTCGCGGCCCGGAGCGTCCGCGCGACGAGCCGACTGCATCGCACCGCCGCTGGCTCGTACCGTCTGTTCCAGTACAGAGCGGACGCGCTGCAGCGGGTCGCCAGATCAGTCAGTGCTTGCACGGTTGGACCGCGCGCGAGAATCAGGCGCAAGCCGCGGTTGCGCAGGTCTGTATCCAGAGCACGCAGAGACTCATGCAACCACCAGCGCGAGGCGCCGCCGAGCGGCCAGTCTCCCTCGTCCGAAGGGGACCATACGTAGACGGGAATGACGGGCATACCCCGCGTGGCCGCAGCATGGAGGGCGGGATTGTCTGAGAGGCGCAGATCCTGCCTGAACCAGACGAGGGTCGCGCCCTCGGCATTGCTGACTCGCACGACTCGCCCGTGATGCCCGGTCAGGCCGGTGTGCGGCGTGGGGTACGCCGGCGCGCTTTCCTTCGGTCCGGCACCCGGAGCCGCAGCGTCGGCGGCTCGTTGAGATTCTGCAGGAAGTCCCTTCTCTCATTCGGCCGCAGCCCGGCCCAGTCCACCTTGCCCGTGTGTATGCGACGCAGCTGTCCGTCCGTAATGACGGCGCGGGCCACGCTGTTGGTGGTCCATTTGGAGGGTAATCGATTGGTGGTACCACGACGCAGAAGGTCGCTGACGGCCGCAACGACGACCGGATCCCGGGTGAGCTCGCTGTGCGGCACCGTTGCGTAGTGGTTGCAGGCGCCCGGCAATGACGCACTCACTGCAGGTACGGTACCGTCACCATGGCGGGTGACGGTATAGACGAATTCGTCTCCGCGCCGGCTCGCCGAGGTCACCGTTTCCTGACCAACGCCGACGACGACACACGTTCTGTCGTCCGGCGTTGCCAGCTTGCTCTGTGCGACGCGCGCGTCACGCAGCAACGCCGGATCAGGCTGCGGCCCGGAGCGTGGCCAGTGCGCGGGATCGAACAGATCCTTGCCGCCGGTGCGTGCCGCGACCGGAAGCATCTGATAGAGGCTCGGAAAGGTGCTGAAGATCTCGCCCGCGAGGGACTCTGCCGTTCCGGTGTTCAGGAGGCGCGCGATCTTGCGCACCACTGAGTAGGTTCCTCTCAGGGCTTGCAGCGGCGCGAACGAGCCGAAGTTCGGAGTGCCGAGCAACACCAGCCGCGCAACCTTCTCCATGCCCGGTTGCGCGAGCGCGGCGCGACTCACCAGTCCCCCCATGCTGTGTGCGACGATCATGACGCGCTTGGCGGCGGCGGCCTTGATCCGCTGCGCGAACGCCTGCCCCAGCTCCTGGACATCCAGTCGCCAGTCGTAGTCGTGGAACACCGGTGCGAAGCCGCCAGCCCGCAGATGCAACTTGAGCCGCAGATATGAAAAGAGGACGACGCCGAGAGGGACGATCGGCGCGCGCGCGGGCAGATGCAGCGTGGCGAGACGCCCGAGGCCGATGTCGATCGGATCGATCCATACGACATCGTGGGGCAGCGGACTTGCGCGCCGCAGTCCGAGTTGCGAGCCCATGATACCCGGCACCACGAACACCGTCGGGGCTCCCTCCGGGAGTGGCAACTGCGCGCACTGGCGGGCGAGTCTGGCCAGAGAGCGATATTCGGCGGCACCGAAATACGTCTTCAGCTCGCGCTCGTGTTTGCCCGTCACGAGCAGGTGCTCAACGTCGCTGTCACTCCAGGCGAAGCGGTCGTACGGCGTCACGTGATCCGCCGGAGAATCCTGCCGGCCAGCGCTGGCCGGCCTCATTCGGCGTTCAATGGACGCACGGTCGCGGTCACCTGCACCGTACTTCCACCAGCGAGCGCCAGCACCAATAGCACCTGCTGGCCGACAGTGAGCGGCCGCCTCAGGCCTTGCAACATCACGTGCAGGCCTCCGGGCTGGAGCTTGACGGTCTGACCGGCAGGTACAACAAGCCGCTCATGCGGACGCATGCGCGACTGGCCATTTTCCACGGAGGTTTCGTGGATCATGACATGCGCTGCGGTTGGAGAGGACACGCCGCTGATGGTGATGGGTGTTGCCGTGACATTGTGTACGCTCAGGTACGCGGCAGCGACGTCCGCGCCGGGCGCGGCCCGAATCCAGGCATCCTGCACGACCAGGGGCACGGACTGCGCCAGGGCCAATGAGACGCCGAGCGCACACAGGAACGCACGGACAACGAAAGCTGTCAGCTTCACCGCGAGCTCTCCCGCAAGGTGCGAAGCCGGGTCCGGCTTCCGACGCGCCATTATGCCAGAGGGCCGTTCTTTCGCGCGGCGGCTACGGAGCGTCGGCCTTCTGCAAAGGTTCCTGTCGTTGCAGCAAAGTCCGGGCCCGTGAGATGTAAGAGTTGGCATCCTCGCGGTCCTGCGATGTCAAGGCGTCGTCGCGCCAGGCGGCCGCGTACTTCAGCGCGCCATCGAGGTCGCCGGTATTGCCGCACATGAACGCCAGGGCACGGGGGAGGATCGCATAGCGGGGGTGTTTGGAGTAGAGCTGTGCGGCTTGCGGCAGAAGCTTCTTCGCGCCTGCGGCGTCGCGCTGCGTGCCTATCGCAACAGCCAGGGAAGCCATGTACTGCAGGTTCTCGCCGTCCTGTGCAACGGCCTTCTCGTAGTCATCGCGAGCCCGTTGAATCAGGGCTGCCCGCTTCACGCCCGGAGCGACCTCATCCTCCCCTATGCGATCGGCGATCAGGACGAGGGTGTCGCCCTGGCTGGCCAAATCGAGCGGGCTCGAGGAGCCGGGGGCAGCAATCTCGAGCAACTTCAGAGCCTCGGCATATTTCCCCCGTACGGCCTGGAGGTGGGCCAGCGCCTCGCGTGCGCGCGGATTGCCGGGCTCGGCCTGTACGCCCTGGTTGGCGAGCTGCAGGAGGTAGTCATTCTCGAGTCCCGTGCGGCTGGCGAACTCCACCAGCCTTGCATTGAGATCGGCGACGCTGAGGCGCTCGGGCCTGGTCGCATCCGGCTCATCGCGGACTTTGAGTGTCAGCTGATACAACCGCCGGTCCGAGAGTGCGGCGTACAGTTCCTTGTCCAGCTGCTCGTAAGAGACGCTGAAGCTGGAGGCAAACGCCTCGGTTTCTGTGCGGCCCTCGCTCATCAGCGCGAAGTATTTCGCAAAATCCTGCGCGTGGTGCTTCTCGACGGCGATGAGGTGCACCAGCAGCCAGCTCTCTGCGTCGTAGCGCTCCTGGACGGCGGAGTCGCGCAGCGACGGATCATCCTCCCGTGTGTTGAACAGCGTGCGGAGCGGAACGAGCGGGCTCGAAAGCAAGGGTGCCACCAACTCCTCGGGCACCTTGCCGATGGTCACCTCGGCTATCTGGACCTCGGCGCTCGCGAACAGGTGCGAGAATCCCCTGACATACCATATCGGGTAGCGAACCTTGCCTTCGCCGACCAGCAAACTGCCTGCATACCCGAAGTACGCGCCCCAGTAGCGGTTCTCCTGGCGAGCATCCGTGAGGAGCACGTCGCTGCCGTAGTCGGTGGCCGCGAATGACGAGCCGATGGCCTCCTGGGCGCCGATCAGCCGGGTCGCTTCCGTTGTCCCAATGGAGTAGATCCGCATCGGCGGGCGCCACGGCGGCAGTTGGATGCCCAACAGGGCCGTGACTGCGGAATCGAGCCGGTACAGGTTGTGGGCGAGCTTCACCGCGTAGGCAGGGGATCCCTCGGTCGTGACCGATATTCCCTTGTACTCGTAGCTCCATCCGTCCGCCGCCGCCCCGGTGCTCACGGCGAGAGCCGCCAGTCCGGCAAGAAAACCCGTGCGCGTGCCGCTTGTCATCCTGCTGACCCCGCGTTCCAGTCACGCTCGAGCTTACAGCCTGGCGCGGGACCTGTCGCGAGGGACTCATCTGGCGTGATCCGCCAGAATCTTGCAGAGGGCTTCGATGGCGGCCCGCCGGGCGCTCGTCTTGCGCCAGATCGCACCTATGTGCCGGACGGGTGCGGGCCGGGTGAAGGGCCGGATCGCGACGCCGCGGGCGTTCCCGTACGCGCCGCTGACGGCCAGCTCCGGCAGCAGCGTCACACCCGCTCCCGTGGCGACCATCTGACGCAGGGTCTCCAGGCTCGTCGCGCGAAAGTCCTGCTTCTCGTGCAACCCGATGCGGTTGCAGACTTCCAATGCCTGGTCACGCAGACAGTGGCCATCTTCCAGCAGCAACAGTGTCTCTCCCTTCAGATCCTCCACCCGCACGCTGGCCTTCCTGGCGAGGGGGTGCTGGTCGGGCACCGCGACCATGAACGTCTCCGCGTACAGCTCCCTGGCTTCCAGACCATCCAACTCGACGGGCAGCGCGAGGATTCCCACGTCGATGTCTCCCGCGGCCAGTTTCTCGAGCATCTGCGCGGTCTGAAATTCGTAGAGGCGCAGCTCGATGCGCGGCAGAGCCTTGCGGATCGGCTGGGAGACGCGCGGCAGGAGATACGGTCCGATCGTCGGCAGCAGGGCGAGCCGCAGCCGTCCCGACAGGGGATCCCGGTGCGCCTTGGCGAGTGTGACCACTTCATCGCTTGCCTCGAGAATGCGGCGTGCCCGCGAGACGATCTGCTCTCCCGCCTCCGTCAGCGTCACGTTGCCGGGCTGGCGCTCGATCAGCTGAACCCCCAGGTAATCCTCCAGTTTCTTGAGCTGTGCCGACAGCGTGGGCTGGCTCACGAAGCAGGCCTGCGCGGCCCGGCCGAAGTGGCGGCTGTCGGCAACGGCCACGAGGTAGCGCAGGTCCTTCAGCTTGATGTCGGCCATGGCTGTGTCCATAAACAATGACTATCGAAATTATAATATCAATCGATTGGAACTATAAGGGCCCCGCACCCATGATCTGCACGTACCACGAGACCCAACCCCAGGAGTTCCACCCAATGCTAGGTATCGGACAGAGATTTCCCGCATTCGCGCTCACCGGCGTCGTCGCCGGCGAGGCGCACACCGCCTTCCAGCCCATTGCCCAGGACAGCTTTCCGGGAAAGTGGCAGGTCATCTTCTTCTGGCCGAAGGACTTCACGTTCGTCTGTCCGACGGAGATCGCGGCATTCGGCAAGCTGGACAAGGAGTTCAAGGCGCGCGATGCGCAGGTGCTCGGCGTGAGCATCGACAGCGAGTTCGTGCATCTCGCCTGGCGCAAGGAGAAGGAGGAGCTGCGCAAGCTTCCTTTCCCGATGCTGTCGGACATCAAGCGTGAGCTGTCGACCGCGCTCGGCATTCTCGATCCGGAGGCCGGCGTCGCGCAGCGTGCCACGTACATCGTTGACCCGCAGGGTGTGATTCGCTTTGTCTACGTAACTGACCTCAGCGTCGGACGTAACCCCGACGAGGTGCTGCGCGTACTGGATGCGCTGCAGACGGACGAACTCTGCCCATGCAACTGGAAGCAGGGCGACGAGACACTGAAGGCTGCCTGAGCAGGCTGCCGAACAGTCCGTGAGCGGGGTTCTGAGCGCCCCGCGAAGAAACACCGTGAGCGGGGTGCCCAGCGCCCCGCGGAGGATCCCGATGACCAGCCTCGATGCGATCCGCGATGCGATACCCGAATACGCTCGCGACCTGAAACTCAATCTCGGAAGTGTGCTCACCCGCAGCGGCGCCCCCGGACTCAATGACGGCCAGATCTGGTCGGTGGCGCTGGCAGCGGCCATTGCCTCGCGCAACGCCTCCTTCAGCCGCGGCATCGAGGGACTGGCCGCGGCGCATCTGGACGCGCCGCACCTCAACGCAGCCCGGGCGGCCGCCGCCATCATGGGCATGAACAACATCTACTATCGCTTCCTGCACCTGGTGGAGGATCCGGAATATGCGCAAATGCCCGCGCGGCTGCGGATGGGCGTGATCGGCAATCCGGGAATCGACACGCAGGACTTCGAGTTGCTTTCACTGGCTGTGTCCGCAATCAACGGCTGCGGTACCTGCGTAGCTTCGCACGAGCGCACCCTGCGCAAGCATGACTGGAGCCGGGAGGCGATCCAGAGTGCGATACGCATTGCCGCAACCGTGCATGCCGTGGCTCGCGTTCTGGAGGATGAGAGTGGACGAATCGCGACCGCGGCTCAGGCCGCCTGACCACGCACACCGCCAAAACGGCCGAACCGGCGACAGTGCGCGCGTGACAGGCAGAGGTCGGGCGCGTCGCTGAAGGGAGCAGCAGGACGGCACACTCGTGTGCCGTTACGACACACGTGCGCGGTGAGTCGTGCGATTCCCCGTCGGGGATTGTGGCGGCGCACAGCGTGTCGTTGCAAAATCGTTGGCAGGGATCCGAGAGTGGGGCGTGTATGTCGGCCCGTCTGTCTGCGGGAGTTGTCGTCGTCAGACGTGCGCCCGATGCGTGGCTGTTCCTGATGCTGCGCGCCTACCGCAACTGGGATTTTCCCAAGGGTCTGGTGGAGGCAGGCGAAGAGCCACTGGCCGCCGCACGGCGCGAAGTCAGGGAGGAAACGCTGATCGAGGAGCTCGAGTTCACCTGGGGGGAGATCTACCGGGAAACCGCCCCCTACAGCCACAAGAAGGTTGCCCGTTACTACATCGCGCAGACGCCTACCGAAGGCGTGACCTTGCCCGTCAATCCGCTGCTCGGCCGGCCCGAGCACAACGAGTGGCGCTGGGTCAGCTTCGAGCAGGGACTGGCTCTGTGCTCTCCCCGGCTGGACCCCATCATGCGCTGGGCGGGCGGGACGCTCGGCTGTGCTGGACCTGCGCCGCAGCCACGGTGACAATCCGCGCCTGCGACCGCTGAAGGAGTGCGCCGCCATGAGCTCGTCGAGCCCCCTCACCGCTGCGGATGACAAAGTCCTCACCACCCTCAATCGCATCCTGGAGCTCGAGCTGGCCGGGCTGGTGCGTTACCTGCACTACAGCTTCATGATATTCGGCCACAATCGCATTCCAATCGTCGCGTGGTTGCGGGCTCAGGCCGATGAAGCGCAGGCACACGCGGTGAAGGCGGGCGAGCACATCACCCATCTCGGCGGCCATCCTTCGCTCAGGATCGGTGCGCTGCTGGAGACACACAAACACAACATCGACGAGATCCTGGGCGAAGCGCACGCCCACGAGGAGGAAGGCCTCGGCGAGTATCGCGCGCTGCTGGAGCTCGTGGCGGGCAAGAGCATCATGCTGGAAGAATATGCGCGCCTGCAGGTCGCGACCGAGGAGGAGCATCTCTCGGAGATCCGCAAGATGATGCGCAAGCCCGGCTCCATCAAGTGACGCCGTCCCGCCCGGCCTCGAGGCGGGCTTGCATCGTGATCCTGGCCGGCTTGGCGGCGGCGACTGCCGTCGCGACCGCAGAGGCGGCCGTGACGGTCACGGACGACCTCGGGCACGCGCTCTCATTGCCACATCATCCGCAGCGGATCGTCAGTCTCGCCCCGGGAGCGACCGAGATGCTGTTCGCGGCTGGTGCCGGCACGCATCTGATCGCAACCGTGCAGTACTCGGATGAGCCGGCGGCCGCCCGCCGGGTGCCGCGGATCGGCGATGTGGTCGCGGTCGACATCGAGCGGCTGGTGGCCTTGCATCCGGACCTGGCCGTCGTGTGGCCGGGCGGGGGCAACCCCGCGCAGATCGAGGAGATCGCGCGCATGGGCATTCCCGAGTACAGCCAGCAGGTCAACCGGCTGGCCGATCTGCCCGGCTCCCTGCGCAGGTTGGGCGTGCTCGCCGGCACGAGCGCCGTGGCAGACGGCGCTGCCCGCGAGCTCGAATCGCGTTTGGGACGCTTGCAGCGCGCCTATGGAACGGGCCGGCATCCCACGGTGCTGCTGCAGATCTGGAATCACCCCATCTACACCGTGGGGGGTACTCAGCTCATGAGCGATGCACTGTGGATTTGCGGCGGTCGCAACATATTCGGCGAGCTGCGCGATCTGGCGCCCGCGGTGGATGTCGAAGCCGTGATTGCGCGCGATCCCGATGTCATCGTGGCCGCCGCTCCGCCGGGGACCGCGGCGCAGTGGCTGGCGGACTGGAAGCGCTTCCCCAGCCTGCGCGCCGTGCGTGCCGGCAATCTCATCGCCTTCGAGGATGAGCGATTGACCCGGCTCGGGCCGAGCGTCGTGGATGCCACCGAGGGACTCTGCAAGGCGCTCGCGGCGACCCGCTAGTCGCGGAAATTGTTGAACTGCAGGGGCACGCCCAGCTTCGAGCTGCGCAGCAGCTGGATCGCCTGCTGCAGGTCGTCGCGCTGCTTGCCGGTGATGCGCACCTTGTCGCCCTGCAGAGCAGCCTGCACCTTCAGCTTCGAGTCCTTCACCACGCGCGCGAGCTTCCTGCCAGTCTCCTGGTCGATGCCGTGCTTGAGCACGACTTCCTGCTGTGCGCTCGCGAGCGTCGTCTGCGGCTCCTTCACATCGAGGCAGGCGAGGTCGATGCCGCGCTTGGTGAGTCGTAATTTCAGGATCTCCAGCATCTGCTTCAGCTGGAAGTCCACCTGCGCGCGCAAGGTGACCGTGAACTCCGTGAGCTCGAAGACGGCCCCGGTGTCCTTGAAATCGAAACGCTGCGCGAGCTCGCGGTTGGCCTGGTCGAGCGCGTTGGTCAACTCGTGACTGTTGAGCTCCGAGACGACATCGAATGAGGGCATGGCGGTTCCTCAGCCGGCGGCTTTCTGCAACTCCGCCTCGAGCCGGCGGCGGTGCCTGCGTGCGAGCTCCATGAAGCGCGGCGTGGGCCCGACGTCCTCGTAGACCGGATCCCCCTGCTCATCGGTGGAGATCACCTTGTGCCCGGCAATGTAAGGCATCGCGGCTGCAATCTCCTGCAGAGCCGCCCCCAGCAGGTCGGTGATGATCTGCTCCATGGAGCGCCCGGGGAACATGTCGGCCAGCGCCTGCAGGCGCGCCGCATCGTCCACCGGCAATCGAACCGCGTACTCGGCCGCCGTGCGAGTGGCGGCCGCCGTCTCCCCCCAGCTCTCCAGCAGCTTCTTGAAACTCACGGGATACTCCGCGCCGATGATTGCAGGGGAGCGATTTTAATGCAGTTTGCGCCCTTGACGCCCGAGCCGCCACCCGGCGATACTGCCCCGCAAATGTCACAGCAGCCACGCGCACTCTGCATCAACGTATGGTGGTGGCGCACTTCCTGACGGAGTGTGGGCCCGGTCGCTGCTAGTTTCTCGACAGTCTCAAGTTTCCCAGGCACCAAACCCATCTCCGGTCACGCGGGGATGGGTTTTTCGCTTTTGGAGTTGTGTTGAAACCGCCGTTCGACATATCAGGTGATCTGGATACGCCGGTGTCGGCTTTCATGAAGCTGGCCGCGTTCGCGCCGCGATTCCTGCTCGAGAGCGTCGAAGGCGGGGAGCGGCTCGGGCGATATTCGTTCATCGGCTTCGGCGCCGGCCTGGAAGTCAGGCTGGACCGTGATGGCTTCGTGATCGGTGGCAAGCGGCGTGCCGTGCCGGCAGATCGGACGGCACTGCTGTCAGGGCTGCGAGAGGCTCTCCGGCTGGCGCCTCAGCCGCGGCCTGATATCGCGGGGGTGCCGCTGGCAGGTGGCCTGGTGGGCTATGCCGCGTACGATGTCGTGCGTTATTTCGAGCGGCTCCCGGCCGGCGGCGCCAGAGGAGTTCCCGTGCTCCACTACGTGGCGCCGAGCTCCTTGCTCGTGTTTGACCACCTGACGCGGGGGATTGCGCTCGTGCACGCCGGCTCGGATGAGGAGCGCCGGTCGCTGCGCTCCGAGGTCATCGCCGCGTTGCGTGGCGCGATACCCGGCGGCAGGCGTCCCGGACGCCACTCCCAGCCAAGCGCGAGCTATGAGCGCGGCGACTACGTGCACGGGGTCCGACGGGTTCAGGAGTACATCGCCGCGGGCGATGTCTATCAGCTCGTTCTCTCCGCGCGTTTCGAAGGTCGACACGAGCTCGATCCGTTCCAGGCGTATCGCGCTCTGCGGCTCATCAATCCATCTCCATACATGTACTACTGCGCCCTGGGCGATGTGACAGTCGTGGGCTCATCGCCGGAGGCGCTGGTCAAACTCAAGGGCGGCCGGGCTCAACTCCGGCCCATCGCCGGCACCCGCCCCCGCTCGGACGACCTGGCGACGGATCTGGCGCGGGAAGCGGAGCTGCGTGCGGACCCGAAAGAGAATGCCGAGCACGTGATGCTCGTTGACCTGGCTCGTAACGACCTGGGGCGAGTGGCCAGGCCCGGCAGCGTACGCGTCGAGCCTTATCAGGCGATCGAGCGCTACAGCCACGTCATGCACATCGTCAGCGGGGTGCACGGCGAGCTGGCGGAAGGTCACGATGCCTTCGACCTGTTCGCCGCAGCGTTCCCGGCGGGGACCCTCGTCGGTGCGCCAAAAGTGCGCGCCATGCAGATCATCGACGAGCTGGAGCCGACGAATCGCGGCCTCTACGGCGGCACCGTCGGCTACTTCGGCGCCCGAGGCGACATGGACCACGCGATCACCATTCGCACCCTGGTATTCAACGGTGATCGGTACAGTTATCAGGCGGGGGCCGGCATCGTGGCCGACAGCGTTCCGGAGACGGAGTACGAGGAAGTGATCGCCAAGAGCGGAGCGATGGCGCGCGCGCTGGAAATGACGGGCGACGGGATGCCCGGAACGGGTGCCCTGTGAAATCTCGCCTGCTGCTGATCGACAACTATGACTCCTTTACCTACAACCTCGTGCAGGCCTTCCTCGTCCTGGGGGCCGACGTGCAGGTGTACCGCAATGATGCGATCACACCGCACGCCGCGCTCGAGCTCAGCCCGTCCCATCTGTGCATCTCGCCGGGTCCCGGGACCCCGGCCGATGCCGGTATTTCGATGGACATGATCCGTGCTTTCGCCGCACGCATTCCGATACTGGGTGTCTGCCTGGGACATCAGTCGATCGTGGAGGTGTTCGGCGGCAAAGTGGTACGCGCCGGACGGCTCATGCATGGCAAGACCTCCATCGTTGAGCATGACGGCCGCACGGTGTTCGCCAGCTTGCCGCAACCCTGTGAAGTGGGCCGCTATCATTCGCTGATCGCCGAGCCGCAATCCCTGCCAGCCGCCCTGGAGGTCAGCGGTCGCACGCCGGAGGGGGAGATCATGGGCGTGCGGCACCGGGACCTGATGATCGAGGGCGTGCAGTTTCATCCGGAGAGCATCCTGACGCCCGAGGGACCGCGGCTGCTCGAGAACTTCCTGCAACTCACGGGCGGGGTGCGCGAGCGTCCCCTGGGAGCACGGCATGCCGCCCATGCGTGAGATGCTCGAGACCCTGTTGAGCCGGCGCAACCTCACGGAGTCTCAGGCCGGCGAGCTGCTCATCTATCTGACGAGCGAGCAGTGTCCTCCCGCGCTTGCCGGGGCGGTTCTGGCGGCGCTGCGCACCAAGGGAGTCGTCGCGGATGAGGTCCGCGGCTTCGCGCGCGCCATGCGGCGGCTCGCGCGGCGGCCTCAGGTTCCGGCGGGCTTGCGCGCGATCGATGTGGTCGGCACTGGAGGGGATGCTTCCGGGAGCCTCAACATCTCCACGGGCACGGCCTTGTTGACGGCGGCCTGCGGTCTACCGGTCCTGAAACACGGAAATCGGTCGATCTCGAGCCGCGCGGGCAGCGCGGATGTCCTCGAGGCGTTGGGACTGGAGGTGCCGCTCGATGAGCAGGCGGCGGCCCGATGCCTGGCCGCGTGCAATTTTACCTACCTTTTCGCGCCGCACTACCACCCGGCGACCAAGGCGGTCGCGCCCGTGCGCGCGGCGCTGGGTGTGCGGACGATCTTCAACATTCTCGGACCGCTGACGAATCCCGCCGAGCCGCCATTTCACCTGATTGGCGCATACAGCCGCGAGGTGGCCGAGCTCATTGCGCAGACGCTGGCCGGCATGGAGGTGGAACGCACCTTCGTCGTCCATGGAGCGGAAGGCTGGGACGAGCCGACTCCCATGGGTCCCTTCGTTCTGTTCGATGTACGGCCTGGCCGCGTCGAGGTCGAAGTGCGCGATCCGAAGGACTATCACCTTGCAAAGTGCACTCCGGCAGGCCTGGCAGGCGGCGACGCTCAGCACAATGCGCGGGCGCTCAGGGCCGTGCTGACCGGCGAGGATCGCGGACCACACCGAGACTGTCTGTTGCTCGGTACCGCGCTCGCTCTCGAGGTGGCAGGACAGGCCCGGACCGTGGACGAAGCGGTGGATCGCGCTGCCGAGGCAATCGACAGCGGCGCTGCGAGTCGAGTGCTGGAGAGGCTGGCCGGGTTTTCAGCCACCCGTGCGGCGCCCGCACGCGCGGAGGCACCCTCTTGAGCGGCGCCTCCGACTTCCTGCTGCAGATGGCGGAGAGCAGTCGCGAGCGGACGATCGCTGCGCGACGCAACGTCTCCGAGGCAGCCCTGTTGGATCAAGCGCTGGCGCATCCGCAGCCGCCTGCGCTGCTCGCGAGCTCTGAAGAGTTCGACCTGATCGCGGAGCTGAAGCTCCGCTCGCCGGCGGTGGGCGTACTCAAGACACCGGATGATCAGGATATCGTGCAACGTGTCCAGGCGTATGCGGCTGCGGGGGCGGCTGCCGTCTCGGTTCTGACGGAGCCCAGCCGGTTCGATGGCTCTCTGACTCACTTGCGGGCCGCCGCACGCGCGCTCCGCCCGATGCGCGTGCCTGCGATGCGTAAGGATTTCATCGTCGATCCTTATCAGGTCATCGAGGCACGCGCGGCGGGAGCCGGTGGAGTGCTCCTCATCCTGCGACTGTTGCCTCTCGAGCAGATCGAGGCGTTACTGGCCCGCGCGTGCGAGCTGGGCCTGTTCGTGTTGCTGGAGGCGTTTGACGAGCAAGACATAGAGCTCATGCATGAGACGCTCACATCGCCTGCTCTTGATAGCAGCACTCGCGGGACGAAGCTCACGGTGCTGGCAGGTCTGAACTGCCGCGATCTGTCCACGCTGCAGATCGTGCCCGCCCGCCTTCTGGAACTGGCTCACTTGCTTCCCGCGTCCGTGCCGCGCGTGGCCGAAAGCGGGGTCCTCTCTGCAGAGGATGCCGGTCGGGTAGCCGCTGCCGGCTACCGCTACGCGCTGGTCGGCAGCGCGCTGATGCAGGATGACGATCCCGGTGCTCTGGCCGCGGCGATGCTCCGTGCGGGGAGAATGGCGGTGAGCAGCACATGACTTGGATCAAGATCTGCGGAATGACCACCCCCGAAGCGGTGGGCGCGTCACTGGACGTCCAGGTCGACGCGATCGGATTCGTGTTCGCGGAGTCGACGCGTCGGCTCGCGCCGGATGTTGCCGCGCGGCTCGCGGCACCGGCGCGTGGCCGTGCAGCCTGCGTTGCCGTCATGCGGCACCCCACTCAGGCGGCTCTGGAGGAAGTGCTGGCGCTGTTTCGTCCCGATGTCATGCAAACGGATGCCGAGGATTTACACACGCTGCGAACCCCAGAGCAGCTCGAGGTACTGCCGGTCTATCGGCTCTGGCAGGATCAGACGGTGGGACTGCCGGCACGGCTGTTGTTCGAGGGACCGCGCAGCGGCGCGGGGATTCGCTCCGACTGGAGCGCAGCGACCCGCCTGGCACGCAGAAGCGAGCTCGTGCTTGCCGGCGGCCTGGCCGCGGGCAACGTCGCCGCGGCGATGAGCGCCGTGCGGCCTTTCGGAGTGGATGTCTCGAGCGGTGTCGAGCAGCGTCCCGGCATCAAAGATCCGCTTGAGATAGCGCGCTTCGTCGCGGCGGTGCGCGCCCAGGATTCGGCAATCGGCGCGCCCGGTGCGCCGCCAGAACAGGAGAGATGATCGTGACAGCTCCGGCAATCGATGGCGAGCGCCTGCTCGCGGACTCCATAGCGGGGAAGTTTCCGGACACGCACGGCCGTTACGGCCCGTTCGGGGGCCGTTACGTGCCCGAGACCTTGATTCCCGCCCTCGAGCGACTGGAGACGGGCATTCAGGAGCAGCTGCATGCGCGGCTGTTCCAGTCCGAGTTCCAGCAGCAGCTTCGCAGCTGGGTGGGCCGGCCGACCGCACTGAGCTTCGCCGCCCGTCTGTCCGAGCGCTGGGGTGCGCGGATCTGGCTCAAACGCGAGGATCTGGCTCATACGGGCGCCCACAAGATCAACAACGCGATCGGGCAGGCACTGCTCGCGAAGCGTCTGGGAGCCAAGCGGATCGTTGCCGAGACCGGCGCGGGACAACATGGGGTGGCGAGTGCCGCGGCCTGCGCGCGGCTGGGGCTTCCCTGCACGGTCTACATGGGATCGGTCGACATGGAGCGGCAGGCGCCGAATGTCGGAAGAATGCGTCTGCTTGGTGCTACCGTCGTTCCGGTGACCACGGGCGACCGAACTCTGCGCGCGGCAATCGACGAGGCCTTGCGGGACTGGGTCAGCGATCCGCTCGATACGTACTATCTGATCGGCTCGGCCGTGGGTCCGCATCCCTATCCCTATCTGGTGCGCGAGTTGCAGGCGGTCATTGGCCGAGAGGCGCGCGCTCAGATGCTCGAAGAGACCGGAGGCCTTCCGAACGTGGTGATTGCATGCGTGGGAGGCGGTTCCAACTCGATAGGTGCCTTCCACGCGTTCGTGCCGGACAGATCCGTCGCCATCATCGGCGTCGAAGCGGGCGGACGCGGCCGCAGCCTCGGAAGCAACGCGGCTACTCTTTCATACGGCAGTCCCGGCGTGCTGCAGGGAAGCTTCTCGATGTTGTTGCAGGATGAAGACGGTCAGATCCAGGAGACCCATTCCGTCTCGGCCGGCCTGGACTATCCCGGCGTCGGTCCCGAGCATGCATTGCTGCTCGCGACGGGCCGCGCGCGCTATGAGACTGCTTCGGACGAAGAGGCGCTCGAGGCAGTGCGCACCTGCAGCGAATGCGAAGGAATCCTGCCGGCATTGGAAAGCGCCCATGCTCTGGTCGGCGCCCGGCGCTACGCGCAGGCCAATCCCGGTCACAAGATCCTGGTGTGCCTGTCCGGCCGCGGGGACAAGGACATGCCCACGCTGCAGACGACACTTCTGGCGGAGTCGCGGCGATGAAGGCGCGCGAGCTCATCAGCGAGGCGATCCGGAGCGCCGGCGCCGCCGGGGAGCCGGCGCTGATTGCCTTCCTGACGGCTGGCTATCCAAGCCGTGAGCGCTTCCGCGAGCACCTGCACTCCGTGGCCGACGGGGCGGATGTGGTGGAAATCGGAGTCCCGTTCACTGACCCGATGGCCGACGGCGTGACGATTCAGCGCTCGAGCCATGCTGCGCTCGCTCAGGGGGTGAGCTTGCGCTGGATTCTCAAGGAGCTCGAAGCGATGCCGCCGGTGCGCACGCCGCTGCTTCTCATGAGCTACCTGAATCCGCTGCTGGCCTACGGGCTGGACAAGCTTGCCGAGGCGGCGGGACGGGCACGGGTGTCCGGATTCATCGTGCCGGATCTCCCCTATGACGAGGGTGGCGATCTGCGGCGCGCGCTCGATACACAGTCCATCGCCATGGTGCAGATGGTAACCCCCGTCACCAAGCCTGAACGAATGAGGCAGCTTTGCCAGAGCAGCCAGGGATTCGTGTATGCGGTCACCATGACGGGGACGACCGGCAAGAATGTGTCGGTGCCGGCGGAAGTGATGGACTACCTCGATCGGGTTCGCGCCCTTGCAGCGGTCCCGGTCTGCGCGGGATTCGGGATACGCAGCCGCGATCAGGTCGAGCGTTTGCGCGGTCACGTGGACGGCGTCGTGATCGGTTCCGCGCTGGTCGAGGTCCTGGAGCGGGGAGAAAGCCCTGCGAGCTGGCTCCGTGCGCTACGCCCCTCCGCTGCGGCGCGGGAGACAGGGTGACCACAGACCAAAGGCCGGGGACCTTCGCAAAGCCGCCCCGCGAAATCCCGCCTGACACGACTGGCCAGGGAGCACCGTCGGGCAGGACGCAAGATTTCGCGGGGACCCCGCAGGCGGCGGCTCCGCAATGGAAACTCGCAGCGCTGCTCGCAGTGCTGTCCATGGTGAGTCCATTCTCCATCGATACTTTCTTTCCGTCGTTCCACACGATCGCGGCGCACTTCCAACTCAGTGCGTGGGCCGTGCAGCAGACCTTGACGGTCTACATGTTGCCCCTGGCTGCCATGTCGCTCGTGCAGGGGCCTTTGTCGGATGCGATGGGGCGCCGGCCCGTGATCCTTGCCGGGCTGTCGACATACACACTCGCGTCCATCGGCTGCACATTCGCCCCCAACTTCGGCTCGCTGTTGGTGTTCCGCGCGCTGCAAGGAACGAGTGCCGGCGTGGGCGTGATCGTCGGGCGCGCGGTCATACGCGACCTGTACGAGGGGCCGCAGGCGCAAAAGCTGCTGGGCCTCGTCACCATGATCTTTGCGTTTGCCCCAGCGGTGGCGCCGGTCATCGGTGGATGGATTCAAGTCTTGCTGGGCTGGCGCGGCGTGTTCGGCTTCATGGTCGCAATCGGCACAGCGCTCGGTCTGGCGGCTTATGTGCTGCTTCCCGAGACGCATCCCCGCGAGCTGCGCCCGCGGCTACACGTCGGTGAGCTCGCGGCGACGGCGTGGGGCATCGTCCGACACGACGAGTTCCTGTTGCTCGCCACGGCGATGGGCGCCAACTTCGCTGCGATGATGAGCTTCATCGGGGCGGCTCCCGCCGTCGTCGAGGATCACTGGCACCTGCGCGAGACCCAGTTTGCGCATCTGTTTCTGCCGGTGATCGGCGGCCTGCTCACGGGAGGTTGGGTCTCGGGACGGCTCGCCGGGCGCGTGACGTACGCGGTACAGTCGCGGCTGGGGTTCATCCTCGCACTGAGCGGCTCCGGCTTCATGACCCTCCTGCAAGCGCTGCTGGTCGAGCCACCGATTCTGCTGCAGCAGGCAGCGCTCTGCACGATCGCGCTCGGCGTGCAGATCGCCTCTCCTACACTCAGTCTGCGCATGCTCGATCTGTTTCCGCGGGCGCGGGGCTCCGCGGCCTCCGTGCAGTCGTGCGTGTCGATTGCCATCAGTGCGATCGTGTTCGGGTTCCTGTCTCCAATGCTGAGCGGGTCCATGCTCACGCTCTCCGAGGGCTCGTTCTGCGCCGCCCTCACGGCGTTCGCGCTCTGGAATCTCTCGCAGCACGCGGTCGCCAGGGCGCGGGTTGCATGAAGTCGCCGCTCGAGGTGAGACCATGAAGAGTCTGCGAGTGGGTCACCGCTTTCGTGGGCCGGCTACCTCGGCCAACGGCGGGTACTTCGCGGGGCTCGTCGCGGGTCTCGTGACGCATACACTCTCGGTGCGCCTGCGGGTGCCGCCACCGCTCGAGACCGATTTGGAAGTGGTCGAGCTGGAAGGTGGTGGCGTCGAAATACGCCACGGCACGGAACTGATCGGCGAGGGCCAGCCGGCGCAGATGACGCTACAACCGCCAGCCTCTCCCGGCTATCTGCTCGCGCTCGGTGCCTCACGCAACTATCGCGGGTTTGCCTACCACCGTTTTCCTACGTGCTTCGTCTGTGGCACGGGCCGCGAACGGGGGGATGGGCTGCGGATCTTCGCCGGCCAGGTGCCCGGACGCGAGCTGGTCGCCGCTCCCTGGGTGCCGGACAGCTCGCTCGATCGCGGTGACGGCAAGGTCCGCCCCGAATTCATGTCCGCGGCGCTGGACTGTCCGGGATATTACGCCGTGACTCCCGACGACCGCTCCATGCTGCTGGCGCAGCTCACGAGCCATCTGGATCGTCTGGTGCATATCGGCGAGTCCTGTACCGTCATCGGCTGGCGGATCGGGGCGGATGGCCGCAAGCACGAGGCGGGCACGGCTCTGTTTGACGGCGACGGTGAGCTGTGCGGACGCGCTCACGCGCTGTGGATCGAGCCGCGTGTCAGTTCCCAGCAGAGCGAAGCCGAAACTCGCCGCTGATATCCGCGGTCGCCGCTCTCAGGATCCGGCGCAGATCGAGCGGCGGACCGCCGCCTTGCGCTGGCCACGGCGGATCGCGAGGTCGATCAGCCTGCTCACCAGCTCGGTGGGCGGGATGCCTGACAGGGCCCAGAGCTTCGGATACATGGAGATCGCGGTGAATCCGGGGATGGTGTTGATCTCATTGACCAGCAGTCGTCCGTCCGTGGCCAGGAACAAATCCACGCGCGCCATGCCCTCGCACTCGAGCACCTCGAACGCCCGCAGCGCGAGGCCCTGAGCGCGCGAGAGCTGGTCGGCCGTCAGACGGGCGGGTAACTCGAGACGTGCCCCATGCTCGTCGATGTACTTCGCGTCGTAGGAGTAGAACCCGTCCGGATGCTCGACGATGATCTCGCCGGCCACCGACACGGCGGCGGGGGAATCGCCCAGCACCGAAAGCTCGATCTCGCGGCCGGTGATCGCCGCCTCCGCGAGCATCTTGGAATCGAACTCGAAAGCATGGCGGATCGCCGCCGGCAGTGCCGCGGCGTTTTGTACCTTGCGGATTCCCACCGAGGAGCCGGCGTTGGCGGGCTTGGTGAACAGGGGGAAGCCAAGCGCGGACAACTCGTTGCACACTCCGCGCGGATCCGTGTCGAATCGCTCGCGGCGGATGGTCCGGAAGCCGGCAACGGGAATGCCCGCATCCCGCAGCAACCGCTTCATGACATCCTTGTCCATGCCGATAGCCGAACCGAGTATGCCCGCCCCGACGTACGGGATGCCGGCGACCTCGAGCAGTCCCTGCATGGCGCCGTCCTCTCCGAGCGTGCCATGCAGCACCGGGAAGACGACATCGATACGGCGCCCGGCCGGGTCGGCCTGCCCGCCGGCAAACGGCCATCTCATCGGTGCGGGGACGCCCTCTTCGATCTTCACCAGGCGCGGGTCGCGAGCGCTCTCCAGCAGCTTCTGCGCATCCTGGGTCAGCCAGCGGCCGCTCTTGTCGATTCCGATGAGGATCGGCTCGAATCGGGACCGATCGAGCGCGGCCAGCACGTGGCGGGCCGAGAGGATGGAGATTTCGTGCTCGGCGGATTGACCGCCAAACAGGATCGCGACGCGTATACGCTGATCGTCCGTCACGGCCTACTCCTTATGGATGTTGCCAGCCTACTTGATCGGAGCTGCCTGTACCGCGCGTCAGGTCTCACCCGCTGCCCGGACCTGGTCCACGGGCGTCTGTGCCGGAGCGGCACTCGGGGGCCTCTCCATGGTTGCCGAACGCCAGCCGCCGTACTTGTAATAGAGGATGGCGAGGATTGCGGCCAATGCCGAAGAGATCGGAAAGCTCCACCAGATTGCATCGGCATGCAACCGCCCCAGGAGCAGGTCGGCGAGCGGCACACGTACGAGCAGGAGCGAGATGGTGAGGCAGATGAGTGGCGCCATGACCGCGCCCGTGGCGCGCACCACGCCGAACAGCACCAGGGAGATGCCGAAGAATACGAACGAGGGTGTGGCAATGCGGTTCAGGTGGTTGGCCGCGAGCATGGCGTTCGAGTTGTCCGCCAGGAACAGCGAGAAGGCGTGCCGGTTGAGAACCTCGAGGACCAGAATGACGGTTCCGGTCAGCAGGACGCTGTACATGACGCCAACACGCGCGATGGCGTTCACACGGTCCCACTTCCTGGCGCCTACATTCTGCGCGGCCATGGCCGAGACGCCCATTCCCACGGCGAATGCCGGCATCTGGATGTAATTCCACAGTTGCAGGGCGGCGCCGAAAGCGGCCGTCGTGTCCACGCCGAAGCGGTTGACGAGCGAGATCATCAGCACGCCGCTCAGAGAGAGCACCAGCATCTGCGCGCTCATCGGAATGCCCTTCCTGACGAGGGCGCTGATGATCTTCCAAT
This sequence comes from Steroidobacteraceae bacterium, assembly GCA_035710545.1. Classification (GTDB taxonomy): domain Bacteria; phylum Pseudomonadota; class Gammaproteobacteria; order Steroidobacterales; family Steroidobacteraceae; genus 13-2-20CM-66-19. The sequence goes on along the minus strand of DASTDD010000272.1, from coordinate 12,581 downwards.
CGACCCGCAGCAGCGCCAGCTCCTGCCGATGCAGCACCAGCAGGTGGCGACGCCGGTACAGATGCACGATCAGCGCCGTGAGGCTCACGGCCTGGGCCACGAACGTCGCGAGAGCGGAGCCGGCAATCCCGAGCCGTGGCGCAGGGCCGAGGCCGAATATGAAGACGGGGTTCAGGGCAATGTCGATGGCCACTGACAGCAGCATGAAATAGAACGGAGTCTTGGAGTCGCCTGCGCCCCGCAGGACCGACATGACGAAGGCATACATATACAGGCAAGGCAGCGCGAGGAAGATCACGCGCATGTAGTCCACCGCCAGCTGCAGGGAATCTCCCGGTGTCTTCATCGCAATCAGCAGAGGGCGGCACAGCACGAGTCCGGCGATCGCCATCGCCACCGAGATGCCCGCGAAGAACGTCGCACTCGTTCCAACGACGCGCTTGGTATGCACGATATCGTTGGCGCCGATGCTCTGCCCGATGAGGATCGTCGCCGCCAGGGCGATACCGAAGGCGGCGCCGATCAACAGGAACATCACGGTGTTTGCGTTCGAGGTGGCTGTGAGGGCCGCCTCGCCCAGGAAGCGGCCTACCCAGATCGAATTCACCGAGCCGTTGAGGGACTGCAGGATGTTCGCGTACAGGATCGGCAGCGAGAACTGCAGCAGTCCGCGGCTGATCGAGCCTTCGGTCAGGGAGCGTGGGCGTTGCATGGTCCTTGGCGAAACGCGGGCCGCGAAAGTCGTGCCTTTCGCGGCCGGCAACGAAGCGGCGGTCCGAAAAATCGCCGCCGGGGCTGGCCTCGCAGGCGATTTTCCAGTGAACTAAGGAATGCGGGAGGCTACCAGCAGCCACACCGTTCCGGCCAGCGTCAGGATCCAACCTGGCCAGTGGCCGCCACGGCTGAGCGCAAGCCAGACGAGTCCGCCCAGCAGGATGGCCGCGCCGATCGTGATCGCGTCTCGCCGGCGGCCGGTATTGCGGATCTCGGTCTTGAGCGACTCCAGCCCCGCCGAGTCCACCTCCACGCGCAGGACTCCCCCCTGCGCGCGGTGCACGACTGCCTTGACCAGCGAAGGCAGCACGCGGGCCGTCTCCATGACCTCGGGCAACTGAGTGCGCAGACTCTTGAGCAGCTGTCCGAGGCTGGTGCGCTCGCGCATCCACTGGCGCAGGATCGGACTCGCAGTCTTCCAGATGTCGAGCTGCGGATACAGATCGCGGCCGAGTCCCTCCACGTTGAGCAGGGTCTTCTGCAACAGGATGAGCTGCGGCTGTATCTGCATGTGGAAGCGGCGGGAGATCTCGAACAGGCGCAGCAGGATCTGCCCGAACGAAATATCCTGCAGGGGCCGATCGAAGATCGGTTCGCAGACCGTGCGCACCGCCGACTCCATCTCGTCGATGCGCGTATCGGGCGGCACCCAGCCCGATTCCAGGTGCAGCCGAGCGACACGCTGATAGTCACGGTCGAACACGGCGAGGAAATTCTCCGCCAGGTAGTGCTGGTCGCGCGGGTCGAGGGTGCCGACGATTCCGAAGTCCACCGCCGCGTAGCGGGGCCGGAGTGGATCCTCGACGATCACGAAGATGTTGCCGGGATGCATGTCGGCGTGAAAGAAATTGTGGCGGAAGACCTGGGTGAAGAAGATTCTCACTCCGTTCTCCGCCAGCTGGGCGATGTCGGTGCCGGCGGCATAGAGCCGCTCCCGGTCGCTGATCTGGATGCCGCGGATGCGCTCCATGACCATGACGTTGACGCGGCAGTAGTCCCAGTACACCTCGGGCACGTACAGCAGGTCGGTGCCCTGGAAGTTGCGCTTCAGCTGCGACGCGTTGGCCGCTTCGCGCATCAGGTCGAGCTCGTCGAGGATCGTCTTTTCGTATTCCGTGACCACCTCGACCGGCCGCAGCCGCCGACTCTCGGCCCAGTAGCGCTGCGCCAGGCCGGCCAGCGCATACAGCACTTCGAGATCCCTCTGGATCATCTCGCGCATGCCGGGGCGGAGCACCTTTACGACCACCTCGGAGCCGTCGGCAAGCTTCGCCGCGTGCACCTGCGCGATCGAGGCTGCCGCGAGCGGCTCTTCATCGAAGGCCGAGAATGTCTCGGTTACGGGTTTGCCGTGCGCCCGCTCGACGATCGCGCGCGCGACCGCCCCCGGAAACGGCGGCACGCGATCCTGCAAGTGCGCGAGCTCATCCGCGATATCCGTCGGCAGCAGATCGCGGCGCGTGGAGACGGCCTGTCCGAACTTGACGAAGATCGGCCCGAGCTCCTGGAGGGCGAGCCGCAGGCGCTCGCCGCGGTTGGCCTGGCGCGTGCGCTCGAACCACACATCCGGTGAGAGATAGAAGAGAAAGCGCAGGGGCCGGTACAGGTGGGTGGCGCGGACGAGGTCGTCCAGCCCGTGCTTGAGCAAGACTCGGTGGATTTGGATCAGGCGCACCAGTACGCGCAGCCGCACGCGTGGCAGTCCGAACCCCTCGCCCATCCGGCCGGAATTCACGTGTCGCGCTGTTCTGCGGACGGGGCGCGGGGCTGCTGCATCAGCAGATCGATACGCGCGGCGAGACGATCCACGTCCTCGCGCAGGGTATCGACGCCCTGAAGAAACTGGTTGGCTTCGCTGCGGGAGACGAGATCTCCCTGCTCGTGCGCGAGGTATTCAGCGAGGTTGCGCGTCGTGGTCGCACCAGCCTTTCGCGTCCAGCCGATGGCGGCGCGCGCCAACCGGCCCAGCTGATGGGCGGGCACATCTCCCAGCACCAGGGAGAGCTCCTCCTCCAGGTCCGGCCGGAGCAGCCGGCCGAGCTCACGAAACTTCTCGGCGACCTCGGCATCGCCCTCGATGCGGACTTCGCCGCGCTGCAGAACGGCTTCGCCGGATTCGCCTGCGAGGGCGAGCAGGCCCAGGGGACCGCCACGGATCCGGGCATCGGCGGCCCCGGCCGGCCGGGTCACCTTCAGGGTGCCGCCGGTCGATTGGACGATCACGCCTGTGACGTCCCGGATTTCGATCGCGACGCTGCGGCCGGCCAGCTCGGCGCACAACTGCTGCGCCCGGGGCGAGCGCGGCAGACCGCGGTTCAATACGTTCTCGATGGTCGCGATGAGCACGGCCGTCTCTTCAGGACCGGTAGCCACGGTGGACGGCCACGATTCCCCCGGACAGGTTGTGATACCGGCAGCCCTCGAGCCCGGCGTCCTGCATCATCTGCAGGAGCTGCTCCTGGCGGGGATGCACGCGGATGGATTCGGCCAGGTAGCGATAGCTCGCCTCGTCTCCCGCGACCAGCTGCCCCAGCAGCGGCAGGATCCGGAAGGAGTAGGTGTCGTACAACGGATTCAGGCCTGGCGCCACCGGATGGGAGAACTCCAGCACGAGCAGCTGGCCGCCGGGTTTCAACACGCGCTGCATCGAGGCGAGCGCGGCCGGCTTGTCGGTCACATTGCGCAACCCGAATCCGATCGTGACGCAATCAAACATGGCGGACGCGAAGGGCAGCCGCTCGGCGTTTGCCTGGACGTAGTGGAGGTTTCCAGCAAGCCCGGCATCGATGAGGCGATCGCGCCCTCTCGCGAGCATGCTGGCATTGATGTCCGTGAGGACGACGCGGCCGCGCCGTCCGACCTGCCTGGCAAGCCCCGCGGCGAGATCACCCGTCCCGCCCGCGACATCGAGCGCCGTTTGTCCTTCCCGGAGGTTCGCCAGCGTCAGGGTGAACCTCTTCCAGAGGCGGTGCAGGCCCCCCGACATGAGATCGTTCATGAGGTCGTAGCGCGTTGCCACGGAATCGAAGACACCGCGAACGCGACGCGCCTTGTCCTGCCAGGGGACGCGCTGAAAACCAAAGTCGGTGGACTTGTCTGCCATGGGTCGGTGAAAGGGGCGAGAAAGGCATTCTAAGCGGGGTACGCGCGAACACCCCACGAAATTCTGTATTTCAGAATGTTGCGCGGGGATGGCTGCGGAATGGGCCTCCGCCGGCGGCCGGGTACGCGCGCGTCCGGACGGGCCGTCGGTTTGCGTGGATGCCTGACGGCAGCGAATTACTGGAGAGGTGAGACGGCCGCTCCAGCCAGCATTAGGCCCTGGGTCACAACCGGCCTTCTTTTCGCGGGAAAAACCACGTTTTTGGCGTACCCCGGGAAATCGATCCTGAAACAATGCGGGAGCATGCGCCGTCGACCAAGACGCTCGATTTCCCGGGGCCCCCGCTCGCCCGCGAGTCTTACCACCCTAGGTCTGGCCTGCGTGGAATCCCGCCGGGATGCCACGCTAAAAAAAGCCGGGCCACGCGGCCCGGCTCACATCGGTTTCAAGACCCCTTGGAGGCTGCGATTCTAGCTCAGGCCGCCCCGATGAAGGCAATGGCAGGCGGCATGTCGCGAGTCCGGGGCGAGAGGAGACTGTAGCGCGGAGTCGACCTCAGGCTCCCTTTGCCTTGGAGCGCCTCTCGAGGTAGCGCTCCCAGAGGGCGGTCCGGTCGCGGCCGAGCTCGTGGAGGTATGTCCACGTATACAGCCCCGTATCGTGCCCATCGTCGAACACGAGCTTCACGGCGTACTGACCGACCGGCTCGACGGCCCGGATTCCCACGTTCTCCTTGCCCAGGACGAGGGTTTCCTGACCCGGACCGTGACCCTTCACTTCCGCCGAAGGGGAGTGCACCCGCAGGAACTCGAAGGGCAGCTCGAAGCAGCTGCCGTCCTGGAAGCTCACTTGCAGCAGCCGCGAGCGGCTGCGGAGCCGGATTTCGGTGGCGATCGGATCGGCCATGCTCAGGAGTATAGCGTCGAGCCGGAAGCGCCCGGCCGGGCGGGGCCGGTCATCCGCCGCCCCGTGCCGCAGGCAGAAGCGTAACGATATGTCAAGGCCGTCTGTCAGGGGTCAAACGACCAATCCCACGGTGACATTCAGCAGCACGCCTCTATACTGCAATCCCTGTCTGGCGATTGGAGGCCCCGCGCCCGCTGCGGCATTGAATGGAACCGACCGATACCTCGCATCCCGACTACTATCATCGAGTCGTGGATTGCCAGTGGGCCTGTCCGGCCCACACCGATGTCCCCGAATATATCCGCCTGATCGCGCAGGGACGATTCACCGACGCATACATGGTGAATCGCCATTCCAATGTCTTTCCCGGAATCCTGGGCCGCGTTTGCGACCGGCCCTGCGAGCCTGCCTGCCGACGCGGCCGCGTGGAGAGCAAGCCGGTTGCGATCTGCCGTCTGAAGCGCGTTGCCGCAGATCTGCGCGAGGATGTTGCCGGGCTGCTACCGAAGATTCCCAAGGCCAAGATTGGCCGGCGTATCGCCTGCATAGGCGCCGGTTGCGCCTCGCTCACCGTGGCCAACGATCTGCTGCCGCTCGGCTACCAGGTAACGATCTTCGAGCAGTATGGCGAGCCCGGTGGGCTCATGCGGACCAACATCCCCTCGTTCCGGCTCCCCCACAGCGTGCTCGACGAAGAGATCGGCATGATCACGGGCATGGGCGTGGACCTGAGGCTCAACCACCCCATCGCGAGCATGCGCGAGCTGCTGGCCAGCGGGGGCTTCGATGCGGTGTTCGTCGGCTCCGGCGCGCCGAAGGGCAAGGAGCTGAAGCTGCCGGGCCGTGAGGCCGGGGCCGAGCACATTCACATCGGGATTGCGTGGCTCGAGTCGGTCGCGTTCCAGCACATCGACAAGATCGGCGCGCGGGTGCTGATCATCGGTGTCGGCAACACCGCCATGGATTGTTGCCGCACGAGCCTCAGGCTCGGCGCCAAGAGCGTCAAGGTCATGGCCCGCAAGCCGCGGGGATTTTTCAAGGCCTCCGCCTGGGAGCTCGAGGACGCCGAGGAGGAGAGTGTCGAGATCGTCATCAACCGCTCACCCAAGGCCTTCGTCGTGGAGAACGGCAGGTTGACCGGGATGACCTTCGAGAAGATGGAGTACGAGGTCGACGGCACAGGCCGGATCACGGCCGAGCGCGCCGTCGGTGAGGAGTTCCTGCCGGCCGATGACGTCATCCTGGCGATCGGTCAGGAGAATGCGTTTCCGTGGATCGAGCGCGACCTCGGAATCGAGTTCGACAAGTGGGACGTGCCCCGAGTCGATCCGGTCACGTTCCAATCCAGCCGGCCGGGCGTCTTCTTCGGCGGCGATGCCGCCTTCGGACCGAAGAACATCATCTGGGCGGTGGAGCACGGGCATCAGGCGGCGATCTCCATTCACCGTCACTGCCAGGGACTGTCGGTCACCGAGCGTCTGCCGCCCGGTGTCAACCTGCAGAGCCGCAAGATGGGCATGCACGAGTGGTCCTACTCCAATGATTACGCGCCGGTCGAGCGCCGCCTGATGCCGCACGTCTCGCTCAAGGAGCGCTTCAAGAAGCTCAACATCGAGGTGGAGCTCGGTTTCACCGCGGAACAGACCGCCGAGGAGGTACAGCGCTGCCTCAACTGCGACGTGCAGACGGTGTTCACCGCCAGACTGTGCATCGAATGCGATGCCTGCATCGACATCTGCCCCGTCGATTGTCTGACCATCACGCACAACGGCGAGGAGACCGACCTGCGCTCCCGCCTGAAGGCGCCGGCGAAAAATCTGGCCCAGCCGCTGCTGGTGTCCGCGGCGCTGCCTCAAACCGGGCGCGTCATGGTCAAGGACGAGGATCTGTGCGTGCACTGCGGACTGTGCGCCGAGCGCTGTCCCACGGCCGCGTGGGACATGCAGAAGTCCTACGTGAGCTGGCCGCAGGCGCAGGACGAAGCGCGCGCCCTGCACGCCAAGGAACCGAAGATCGCGTGATGGTTCATCTATCACTTCCGGTACAGCAGCCCGTTGAACGTCTTCCCAGGGCACAGCCGGCCCGCGAGTGTCGATGTTGCAACTCGGTTTGGCGTGCCGAGATCGCCGCAGGCGATGTCGGCCAATAGAAGGTAAAGCATGTCCGCACTCACTGCTGCCCGCGTCAACGACTTCGTTATCAAGATCGCCACGGTGAATGGCACCGGCTCCGCCAGCGCCAACACGCTGCTCATGAAGTCCATCTTCCGCAGCGGCATTCCCGTGATGGGCAAGAACTACTTTCCATCGAACATCCAGGGGTTGCCGACCTGGTACGAGATTCGGGTGACGCAGGATGGACACGTCGCGCGCTCCGGCCGCGTGGACATCATGGTCGCGATGAATGCCGAGACGTATTCGCGCGACGTCAGGGAAGTGGCTCCCGGCGGCTACCTGATATATGACTCGACGTGGCCCCGTCCGGCGCTGCTGAAGCGGGAGGACATCACGGTCATCGGCGTGCCACTCGCCCGGCTGTGCAACGAGAACTTCAATGGGGTGCGCACGCGCATCCTGATGAAGAACATCTGTTATGCCGGTGCGCTGGCCGCGCTGCTCAATCTGGACCTGGGGCAGATCCGGGAGCTGCTGGCGCAGACCTACGCGAAGAAGCCGCAGCTCGTGGACAGCAACATGAAGGCCATTCAGCTCGGCTACGACTACACGAAGCAGCATTTCAGCTGTCCGTTGCCACTGCACGTGCAGAGGATGGATCGGACCTCCGGCTTCATCATGATCGATGGCAACACGGCCGCCGCGCTCGGTTGCGTCTATGCCGGAGCCACCGTCGCCGCCTGGTATCCGATCACCCCGTCCACGTCGCTCATGGATGCATACAAGGCCTTTTGCGATCGCCTGCGGGTCGATGAGAACGGGCGGCGCAATTTCGCGTTCATCCAGGCGGAGGATGAGCTGGCGGCCATCGGCATGGTGATCGGCGCGGCCTGGAATGGCAGCCGGGCGTTCACCGCGACCTCCGGTCCCGGCATCTCGCTGATGAACGAGTTCCTGGGTCTCGCCTATTATGCCGAGGTGCCGGCGGTGATCTTCGACATCCAGCGGGTAGGGCCATCCACCGGGATGCCGACGCGGACCCAGCAGGGCGATATCATGGCGTGCGCATACGCCTCACATGGCGACACGCGCCACGTGTGCCTGTATCCGGCCAACCCTGAAGAGTGCTTCTACATGGCAGTGCAGGCGTTCGATCTGACCGAGCGGCTGCAGACTCCGGTGCTCGTGCTGTCCGATCTCGATATCGGCATGAACGACTGGATGTGCCGTGATCTCGAGTGGGACGACGGCTACCAGCCCGACCGCGGCAAGATGCTGGGCAAGGACGAGGTGGTGAAGCTCGAGAAGTTCTACCGCTTCCTCGACAAGGATGGCGACGGGATCGGCTATCGCACCCTGCCGGGAACCCATCCGAAAGCGGCCTATTTCACCCGCGGATCGGGGCACACCCAGTACGGCGTCTACACCGAGGATTCGGCCGAGTACCAGATCGTGCTGGACCGGCTGCTGAAGAAGTGGGAGACCGCCAAAAAACTCGTACCGCGCGCGGTCATCGACTCCACGGCCGGAAGCGACATCGGAATCGTGTCACTGGGCAGTTGCGACGGTGCGATCCAGGAAGCGATCGGCGTGTTGAAAGCCGAGGGCGTCGGCGTCGACTACATGCGGGTGCGCGCGTTTCCGTTTGGCGAGGACGTCGAGCAGTTCCTCGCCGCGCACAAGACGCTGTTCGTCGTCGAGCAGAACCGGGACGCCCAGTTCAGATCGCTGCTGATCCTGGAGACCGCGGTGGAGAAGGCGAAGCTGCATTCGCTGCTGCATTACAGCGGGCTGTCGATCTCCTCGAGCTTCATCGTCGAGGGGGTGCTCGCGCGGGTCAGGCCGCGACCGCGGACTCAAGCCGAGGATGGCACGCAACCCCGGCGCGACGCCGCGCACGGCTGAAGGACGGCATATGACATTCATCGCAAAACCGAAGATTGCCCATCCTTCGCTGCCCCGCAATGCGCTCGGGCTGACTCGCCGGGACTACGAGGGCGCGCTGTCGACACTGTGTGCCGGATGCGGACACGACTCGATCACCGCGGCGATCACGGAGGCCTGCTGGGACCTGTCCCTCGAGCCGCAGAATCTCGTCAAGCTCTCGGGCATCGGCTGCTCGTCGAAGACCACCGCCTATTTCGTCGGCGGTGGCCACGGCTTCAACTCCGTGCACGGGCGCATGCCCTCGATCGCGATGGGCGCGAATGCCGCCAACCGGCGCCTGCAATTCATCGGCGTCTCGGGCGACGGCGACACCCTGTCGATCGGCCTCGGCCAGTTCTGCCACGCGATTCGCCGCAATCTCAACATGCTGTACATCATCGAGAACAACGGGGTGTACGGCCTCACCAAGGGGCAGTTCTCGGCCTCGGCCGACGTGGGCACGAAGGCGAAGAAGGGCGAGATGAACGTTCAGCCGCCGATCGACCCGGTGCTGCTCGCCATGACCCTGGGGGCTTCCTTCGTCGCGCGCAGCTTCTCGGGCGACAAGCGCCAGCTCGTGCCCCTGATCCAGGCCGGCTTGCGCCACGACGGCTTCGCTCTGATCGACGTGCTCTCGCCGTGCGTGACGTTCAACGATCATGAAGGCTCCACGAAGAGCTACGCCTACACCCGCGAGCATTACGAGCCCGCCGTCCATGCCGACTTCGTGCCGCTGGAGAAGGAGATCACCGCCGACTACGCCGAGGGGGAAGCGCTCCCGGTCGTGATGCACGACGGCAGCCGCATCGTGCTGCGCAAATGCGAGGCCGGCTATGATCCAACCAACCGCAGCGCGGCCCAGGTGTACATCCAGGAGAGAATGAAGGCGGGCGAATACCTCACGGGGATGCTGTTCGTGGAGCCTTCGCAGAACGAGTTCCACGACGTCAACGGCACACCCGATGCGCCGCTCAACAGCATCCCCTACGGGAAACTCTCGCCGGGCGCGAAGGGACTGGAGAAGATCCTGGCCCGCTATCGCTGAGGCAAGCGACTCAGGCTGACCGCCGTCACGGCGCCTCAGCGCCGATCGTTTCCGGCCAGGTGCTCCAGGGCACGAATCTGCAGGGCGGTCGAGTCGGATGCCGGCAGGAGCCGGTTTGCGCTGCCGACGAAGGCGGGAACGGCCTCGGCTGCGAGCGGCCTGCTGATCAGATATCCCTGGGCGAAGTCACAACCGAGCTGACGCAGCAGATTCCAGGCCTCGGGGGTCTCCACCCCCTCCGCCACCACTCTCAGGCCCATGCTGTGTCCGAGCTCGATGGTGGAGGTGACTATCGTAGCGGTATCGCTCCCCTGGCGCGTCTGTGAGATGAACGAGCGGTCGATCTTGAGCTCATCGACTGGCAGCAGGCTCAGCTGCGACAGCGAGGAGTGGCCTGTGCCGAAGTCATCGATCGCGAAACGCACGCCGGCCACGCGCAGCAGTTGCATGTTGCGCGCGGCGAGGTGTGGGTCCACCATCACTGCGCTTTCGGTGATCTCGAGCAGCAGAGCATCCGCATCCACACTCTGGCTGCGCAACATATGCATGATCTCGTCCCCGAGGCTGGCATCGAGAATGTCGGGTGCGGATAGGTTGACTGCGAGCTCGACGTCCAGCCCGGCCCGCCGCCACTCGCCAAGCTGGCGGATCGCAGCACCGAGCACCCAGCTGGTGAGTCTGCGAGCACCCCCGGTGCGCTCCGCCAGGGGGACGAACTCGGCTGGACCTACGACGCCGAGCTGCGGGTGGGTCCAGCGCGCCAGCGCCTCAAGGCTCTTGACCGAGCGCGTCGCCATCGTAACTTTGGGCTGGTAAACGAGCGTCAGCCGGTTCTGATCGATCGCACCGCGCAGATCAGTGATGAGCTGGAGCCTGCGACGGTGGGCTTCGTCACCGCCTGGCCGGTAGAGAGCCACGCGCAGGTGCGCCTCATCCGCATCCTCGATGGCGATCTGTGCCCTGCGCAGCAGCTCGTCGGCACGGGTTCCATGATCTGGATACAGGCACACACCGGCTGCCACATCCAGGTCCAGGCTCATCTCTTCGAGATGGAACCCGGAACGGATGACGCCCGCGAGCTGGTCCGCGTAAAGGGGGGCACGCTCGCGGGAACAACCGCGCGCAATGAGCAGGAACTGACTCTCACCCAGTCGAACGACGATATCGTCCGCCGATGTATTGGTACGAAGCCGACGTGCGGCCTCGCGCAGGACTCTGTCACCGATGTGATGGCCCAGCGACGCGTTGATCTCACGCGCGTTGCGAAGCATGATCAGAATGAGTGCGAGCGCAGCGGGTCCCTCTGTGAGCAGCTCGTCGAGCCGCTTCTCCGCGAATGCGCGGTTCGGCAGATCCGTCAGTGCATCGTGGTAGGCGAGGTAGGTGATGTCCGCCTCACGTTCGGCGATGTGCTTCTGCATCGTGTTGAACGTCGCCGCGAGGCTACGGAATTCCTGACCGCCGGAGGCTTTGACGGCGATGTCGTACCGACCCTGCTGAATACGTTCGGCCGCGCGTACCAGCTCGCCGATGGGACGGCTCGCACTGCGACCCAGCAAGGTACCGATGGTCGCCGCCAGCGCCAGCGCGATGCCGTCAATCAGCAGCAGCGCATCGCGCACGTCGCGGTAGGGCGCCAGCACCCGGTACATGGGTTTCTGCACGATGACCTCAACCGGGTCACCGCGCCCGTCGATCCGTTGCGCGAAGCTCAGGTAGTCCGTTGGACCGCCGGTCGTCATGCCGGACGTTGGGTCGCCGGCGGATTGCGCAGCTGCGAGTGTTGCTGCCATGAGTCTCTGGCGTCCCTGGAGCGTCGAAGCGATCCGGGACGACCCGTCGTACCCGTGAGTGACCAGGGAGACATCGGCGCCTACCAGATCACGCATCTTCTGGGCGAGTGCATCGTCTACCACGAAGCCCATGGCGGCCCAGGCGATGGTCTCGGGCGTGCGCACTGGAGCGAGGAAGAACTCGTAGGGCCGGTCGCGCAGAACCAGGAATGTGGGCTGATCGCGCTGGCCAGGGGATTGCGACAGCAGGGTGCCGAGGGAGTTGCCGCGCTCAGCTCCGTCCCCGCCTGTCGAGGCCAACACTTTGCCGCGCGTGTCCAGCACCAGGACGATATCGGCGCCGATGCGCTGCGCATTGTTGGTTGCTGCAGAGATGATGGTCGGTGCATCGCCGCTGGCCACGGCCTCGCGAAAACCGAAGTCGGCCGCCAGGAGCGCGACACCATTGGCCAGCTGGCGGGCGCGAAAGTGGATGAGCTGTTGGGCAAAGGAGACGCCCGAGCGAAGCTGCTCGGCGGCACGCGCCTCGACCGTATGAGCCGTGCTGGCAAGCACTGCGGCCAGCGTCACAGTCTGTGTGACGACCACCAATCCGATGATCAATACGAGAAGTCGTTTACGGAAGCTTCCCATGGAACAGACTCGAATGAGAGTTTGCATCGTAGGTGGGTAGACCATCAGCCGCGACTCCTCCAATGCCGGAATGAGACCTTCCGCACGCAGCGGTTCGCTCGCGTTCCCGGCGCATGCCGTCGCCGCAGCGCTGTTCTCCAGCGTGCTGGCGGCCGTTCCCGTGCGCGCGGCCACGATCGCCGTCACCGTCCAGACCGCCGACGGACGGCCGCTAACCGGTGCAGTCGTCAGCGTGCATACGCTCGCTTCCGCGGCGCGGTCCGGCGTTCCCGTGCAGGCAGTCATGG
>DASTDD010000271.1:0-2953 GCA_035710545.1 Steroidobacteraceae bacterium | reverse complement strand
GAGCGGTTGAGTCGTGGGATGTGAGGCGCTCATTGCTCTGGGGTGGTCAAAGGGGGCTTCACCCACGTACAGAGCGATGAGCGCCCCCTATGCCGTACAATGCGCGCATGCCAGACCTCAAGAGCATCCCCGTCGTGCGCGAGGCCACGGGGAGGCGCAGTGGCCAGAAATATGTTACTCCGCAAGGCTTTACGGCAATCCGCGACGGGGTGAAGGCCGGCGCGGCCGCGGCGGCGCGCGCAACCCTCTCCGCACCGGTCCTGCCCAAGCCTGCGTGGCTGCGGGCGAAGGCGCCCATCGGCGCGGGATTCGAGACAGTCAAGGCGCTGGTGAAGGAGCACCGCCTCGCGACCGTCTGCGAGGAAGCCAAGTGTCCCAACATCGGCGAATGCTGGAACGCCGGGACGGCCACGATCATGCTGATGGGCGCGGTGTGCACGCGTGCGTGCCGATTCTGTTCGGTTGACACCGGCAATCCGCGCGGGTGGCTCGATCCTGAGGAGCCCGCAAACGCCGCGCGAACCGTCGAGCTCATGAGACTGCGGTACGTGGTGCTCACGTCCGTCGATCGCGATGATCTGCCCGATGGCGGCGCATCCCACTACGCGGCCTGTGTCCGGGCCATCAAGAGCCGGAATCCTGACACCGCTGTGGAGGCTTTGACGCCCGATTTTCAGGGCGTGCTGCGCGATGTCTCAACCGTGGTGGACTCAGGTCTCGAGGTGTTTGCTCAAAACATCGAGACCGTGCGCCGGCTGACCCATCCGGTGCGCGATCCCAGGGCGGGCTATGAGCAGACCCTGAAGGTGCTCGCGCACGCGAAGGAGCATCGCGCGCAAGTGCTGACCAAGAGCAGCCTGATGCTGGGACTCGGCGAGACCGAAGAGGAGATCGGCGCCTCGCTGCGTGACCTGCGCAGCGCCGGCGTTGACATCGTGACTCTGGGCCAGTATCTGCGACCCACCCTGAATCATCTTCCCGTCGAGCGTTACGTCACGCCGGAGGAGTTCGATCGGTATCGGGCACTCGCCCTCTCGCTGGGCTTCCTCGAGTGCGTATCCGGCCCCCTCGTGCGGTCGAGCTATCGGGCCGAGCAGGCTCTCCATCGCAACAACGCCGGTCTCGACAATCGCGCGTTCGCCCGCAAGTGAACGCGGCGCTCGATCGCTCCACCACGGCAGGCGGTCGCCGCCGCGCGCTCCCCCGGACCCTGGTCCGACGACTCGGCCGCGTCGAGTACGAGCCCACGTGGCGGGCGATGCAGGCTTTCACGGACGAGCGCACTCCCGAGACACCCGATGAGATCTGGTTTCTCGAGCACCCTCCGGTCTTCACGCTCGGCCTCAACGCCAGTACGGAGCACGTGCTTGCGCCAGGCGCGATTCCGGTCGTGCGCGTCGATCGTGGTGGCCAGGTGACGTATCACGGGCCGGGACAGCTCGTGGTCTATGCGCTTCTCGATCTGCGGCGCGCTGGCCTCGGAGTGCGGGACGTCGTGACGGGACTGGAGCAAAGTGTCATCGCTCTCGCGAGCACCTTCGGGATCGCCGCGGAGTGCAGGCGCGGTGCTCCGGGTATCTACGTCGCCGGCAGGAAGCTGGGCAGTGTTGGGATCCGCGTGCGGCGGGGAGCGAGCTACCATGGGCTCGCACTCAATGTGAATCTCGATCTGGAGCCTTTCTCGCGCATCAACCCGTGCGGCTACGAGGGTCTGCAGATGACTCAGCTGTCGGCGCTCGGTGGACCGTCCAGCGTGACTGCGACCGCTGACCTGCTCGAGCCGCACCTGCTGCGCGCGCTTGGGTTGATGGCGTAATCAGCGGGCGCCGGGTCGGGTATGAGCTGGTTACCAGGTTGGGCCTCGCGGAAGCTGCCGCGATTCGCCGCACTCGCGGTCATCGGCGTCACATTGCTCGCGGCCGCGCCGGTGCGTGCCGCCCAGGTGACACTCCTCAACGTGTCCTACGATCCCACGCGCGAGCTGTACACCGAATACAACGCTGCATTCGCGCGCTACTGGAAGGCGAAGACCGGGCAGGACGTGCGCATCAACCAGTCCCATGGCGGCTCAGGCAAGCAAGCGCGCTCGGTCATCGATGGTCTGTCGGCGGACGTCGTCACACTGGGACTCGCTGCCGACATCGATGCGATTGCCACGCAGGGCAAGCTGCTGCCGCTCAACTGGGCGAGCCGCTTGCCGGACAACAGCTCGCCGTACACCTCGACGATCGTTTTCCTGGTGCGCAAAGGCAATCCGAAAGGGATCCGCGACTGGGGGGACCTGATCCGACCCCATCTGCAGGTGATCACGCCCAATCCGAAGACCTCCGGCGGCGCGCGCTGGAACTACCTCGCGGCCTGGGCCTGGGCACTGCATCAGCCGGGCGGAAATGCTGCCACAGCCAAAGAATTCGTGCGCAAGCTCTACAAGAACGTACCGGTCCTGGACACTGGCGCCCGCGGCGCGACGACCACCTTCGCACAACGGGGCATCGGGGATGCCCTCATCACCTGGGAGAACGAAGCGCTGCTTGCGATCAGGCAGCTCGGTGCGGACAAGCTGCAGCTCGTCGTGCCGACCGTCAGCATGCTGGCGGAGCCGCCCGTCGCTGTGGTGGACCGCGTTGTATTGAGACGCGGCACGCGAGAAGTGGCCCAGGCGTATTTGCAGTATCTGTACAGCAAGGAAGGGCAGGAGATCGTGGCCCGGCACTTCTACCGGCCGCGCGATCCCGAGGTGCTCGCCCGATACTCGCGCCAGTATCCTCAGCTCAGTCTGGTCAGCATTGCGGACTTCGGCGGATGGGGGAAGGTGCAGGCCACCCACTTTGCGGAGGGTGGGGTGTTCGACCAGATCTATGCACCTTAGGCTGATGTCGCGACCGTGGGCGCCATCGTTGTTGCTGTGGGCGTCCCTCTGAATAGACTTACCCCTCTGCCGGCGAAGACGCAA
>DASTDD010000270.1:0-22520 GCA_035710545.1 Steroidobacteraceae bacterium | reverse complement strand
TGAAGAACTGCTGACTGCTGCCGTGAGAGAACCCGGACACATAGGCCGAAGGGACGAGCAGTTGCAGGTCGGAAAGGGTCCGCACGTCCTGCCGCTGCAACGTTGCCTCGTCCAGCACCGATATGGCGATCGGCACTTGCTGGATGGACTCGCTGCGGCGCCGGGCTGTAACGACGATCTCCTCCAGGGAATCGCCGCTCGCATCGCTTGCTGCCGAGGGCGGAGCCGGTGCGGCCGACTGTGCCTCCGCGCAGGCATACCGCGCGGCGCCGATCAGCAAGCTCGCAAGCACGGGCAGCCATGCCGCGCCGCGCGCTCTGGAATCACCCTGAGTGACCATATCGCCCCCTTGTGCCCTGTTCGCATATACGGTCAGGCAGCCGTGCCCGCTGGTCGCGATCCACACTGGCACTATATCGCCACTCCATTCCTTATGCAACGCGTTGCATACATACATATGGTTGTCGAGTTAATTAGCTAGCCTGAAGGCGCGCTATATGCAATGCGTTGCAGATGAGTCAGAATGGCGCCAGCGAGGTACCTGCGATGAACGAGACCGCTGCGCCCGCCCATGGCGCCCACCGCCCGACCCCACCGTCTCCGAGAACCGTCAGCGCCCAGGCGCGGGAAGCGTTGCAGCGCCTGAGCCTCTCCAGCGCGCCCGAAGACTTGCAGGCGCACCGCGCCATGTGCGCGCGGGTGCAACTTGACTTGGGCGCCGTCCAGCTTGCGCGCCATGGCGTGCACATGCGGGACACGGCCATGGACGGTGTACCCGTGCGAATTTTCTCACCGGCCACGATTCCGGAGGCGAATCGGCAGCATGTGCTTCTGAATCTGCACGGCGGCGGTTTCATCGTCGATGCCGGATCCATCACGGAGAACGTGCCGGTAGCAGCGTATGCCCGGATGACCGTCGTCGCGGCGAGGTACCGCCTCGCCCCGGAGCATCCATTCCCCGCTGCAGTGGATGACGCGGAACGCGTGTATCGGCACCTCGTGACGCGGCATGGGCCCGCGCGTATCGGGCTCTACGGGACATCCGCGGGAGCGTGTTTGTGTGCGCAGCTGATCGTCCGGTTGCGCGAGACAGGACTTCCATTGCCGCGTGTGTTTGGCTTCTTCACCGGAACGGCTGACCTGAGCCGCAACGGCGACTCGGAGTTCTTCTTCCGCGGCGGCCTCGACGGCCAGGAGCCGGACAGCCCTTTTCCGGAGTACGTCACTCAGAGTGACCGGCTGAGCTCGCAGGTCTCGCCCATTTTTGCAGATCTGACGGGGCTACCGCCGACCCTCTGCATTGCCGGCACGCGAGACTTCATGCTCAGCCAGACATCTTTGTTTCATCGTGCCCTGCTGCACTCCGGCGTGGACGCCCGGCTGCTGCTGTTCGAGGCCATGCCGCATGCGCACTGGATCTTTCTGGATTTGCCGGAATCCGATGAGGCCTTCGGCGCCATGGCCGCCTTTTTGTCCGGGCACCTCACGAGCGCGCTGCCACCGGCCACCTCTCAGGTTTGACGCACGATCAGCTCGGTAGGCACCTTGGCGGAGCTCGGCCTGCCGCCGTCGAGCCTCTGGAACAGCTTCTCGACCAGGAGGCTCCCGGCCTGATGCGTATCCTGCCTGATGGTCGTGAGTGGCAACTGAAAATGCCGTGCCGGCGGCAGATCGTTGTAGCCGATCACGGAGACCTCATCCGGCACCCGCAGACCGGCCTCTTGCAGAGCGATGATGGCGCCCATGGCCACTGAATCACTGCCGGCGAATATTCCATCCGGCCGCAAGGCGCCCGGACGCGCATGTCCGTCGTGCATCAGATGCCCGATCATGGCCGCGTAGCCTGTCTCGAAGGTGAAGTCCGGGATGTCGAGATCTGTAATCTCCGCGCTGTGCGGCCCATGAGTCAGGGCCGCTGCCAGCCCCTGGCGCCGCTGCTCCATCTCGGGATGAGCCCGATTGCCGACAAACATGATGCGTTCGCGGTGCAACTTGAGGAAGCGCTGACCTGCCAGCTGTCCACCGCGTCGGTTGTCGCTGCCGACGGTGCAGTAGGTTGCGCGCTCATCGGCAGCCCCCCAGACTACAAATGGCACCCCGGTGCGAGCCAGCCCCTTGAGCCACTTGTCCCCCGGCCCCTGGCCAAGAAAGATGATTCCATCCGCCCGCTTGGAGGAAATCATCGACTCGTAGTGATGCGTGTCGTCCGGCTCAGGGGGGCACAGCAGCAGGTCCTGCCGACGAACCCACAGTCCCTGCGCTACATCGTTCAACAGCTGAAAGAAGAACGGCGCTGCAGCACTGTCCTGGGCGTGGGGTGGCAGATGCATGACCACTGCGACGGTATTGCTGCGGTTGGTCCTGAGCTTCTGGGCATTGGCGTTGACCGAATACCCGTGGCGGCGCGCGATGGCCAGGATCCGCGCCTTGGTGGCCGGATTCAGCAGCGGACTGTCCTTGAACGCGCGCGATACCGTCGATTTCGCAACGTTCGCGAGCCTCGCGATATCGTCCATCGAGGTCAGATTGGTCTTTTTTACGGCCATGGGGCTTCCCGCGCTGACGGCCCATGATACCGGTTCAGCCTGCAATGCGTTGCAGTCGGCTCGTGCCCCCGGCGCCCGCGCACAGTTCGCAGCACGAGCGCCTGCTCCGGACGGTACGGCCGCCACCAACCTCGCCAGACTTGTAAAATGAATCCGCCGCCCTCAGCAAGCCACCCATGCCCCGCCACATCCAGATTGACTTCGTATCCGACGTCTCCTGCCCCTGGTGCGTCGTCGGCCTGAGATCGCTCGAGGCCGCTCTGGCCGGGCTCGAGGGCGAGATCGCCGGTGACATCCATTTCCAGCCGTTCGAGCTCAATCCCGATCTCGGCCCGGAAGGCGAATCGGTCATCGAGCACCTCACACGCAAGTACGGATCGACGCCAGAGCAGCTGGCTCGCAACCAGGAAGCAATCCGCGCGCGTGGAGCCGAGCTGGGCTTCGTCTTCGACATGAGCAAGCGGGCCAGGGTCTACAACACCTTCGACGCCCACCGGCTGCTGCACTGGGCCGAAGGCACGGGCAGGCAGAAGGCGCTCAAGGAGGCCCTTTTCACGGCTTATTTCACCGAGGGTCGCAATCCCGGCGACCACGAAGTCCTCGAGCAGCTCGCGGCGCAGGCCGGCCTCGATCGCGAGCGCGCGCGCCAGATTCTGACATCCACCGAGTACGCGGCGGAAGTTCGCGAGCGCGAGCAGTTGTATCTGCGCAATGGCATCCATGCGGTACCGTCGGTGATCCTCAACCGTCGATATCTCGTCCAGGGCGGGCAACCCAGCGAGGTCTTCGAGCGCGCACTGCGCCAAGCGGCAGCGGCGCAGTAAGTGCCCGTCAGCGCGCGCAGCGCGACTCGATACCTTTGTATCTTGTCCAACGAGCCCGGCCGGCGCAGGCTACGGGCTCCTCGATTACTCGGAAGATGCCCATGATTCGCAAGGCCAAGGCTGTGTGGCGCGGGACCGGCAAGGACGGCAACGGTGATCTCTCCACCGACTCGCAGGTGCTGGCACGAACCCCGTATTCCTTCAGGACTCGCTTCGAGAATGAGAAGGGTACGAACCCGGAAGAGCTCGTGGTCGCAGCCCATGCCGGCTGCTTCACCATGGCCCTCGCTTTCGCATTGCAGACTGCTGGCTTCAACCCGACCGAGCTGACGACGGAGGCAGCCGTCACTCTGGAGTCGGATGGGGCGCAGGGTTTCAGGATCAGCCGTTCGGCTTCGACTCTGCGGGCCCAAATCCCCGGCATCAGCGCAGAGAAGTTCTCCGGCATCGCGCGGGAGGCTGAGCGCAACTGCCCCGTCTCCAAGGTCCTCAAAGCCGAGATCACGCTCGACGCCCGGCTCGGCTGAGACCAGTTTGGGTCCCGGAGTGGCGCCACACGGCCAGCCGCCGGCGTACGGCCCTCAGGTCTGTACGTGATGGATCGCCGTGACCCGGTAGAGGATCTGCAGGAGGCAGGGCTGCCGGGAGGCGTGATCGCGGGCTCGCGAGCCATGGCATTCGAGAGTGCCCGTTGCCGCATTCGAGTCGTCCGCGAGCGCCGCTTTCACGGCGTCCTCCAGATCAAAATGACCGTCACAGTCCGAATAGGGGCAGGGGTAGTCGAAGAAGGCCCGGGCAGGCGGGTATAGAACGTGACTTTGTGAGGTAGGCGTGTTGGAAAACGGTCCCTCGAACTTCAACTCGATGCGCAGCTGATGTATGGATGGGAACACGACGCGCAGTACCTGGGCGTTCGAGCGCTCGCGACGCAGCTGGTCCATCCGTCCCTGACGCGTGTTTGCCGGGCTGGCGTGAGCAAGTCTCATGTTGAGGTTCCGGGTCGCGCGTCGGCCAATGACGCTCTCGATCCGTCCCCCGCTCCACTGCGCGATGCGCGCAGCTGCTGCTCCTTCTGCACCTCCTCGATAGTGAGTCGCGTGCTGACGGCGATGACGTCGACTATTGGATGCTCCGGATCCGATGGCAGGCGCAGACCGTGAATCCTCTCCCACGTCCGGATTCGCACCTCGGGAGGATTGAGGTCCGAACGCTGTTCGGCCAGCTCCAGGCGCCTCTTCTCCGCGCGCTCCTGCTGCTCGCGCAGGAGGCGCTCGGCGTTCGTCTTGATGATCTCGACTACAGTGTGCGGTGTCACAACGATCCTCGAACGCAGGCCACGATGGAGCGGGCGGAAAAGTTCGTGGTCCGTGGAGCTTTGCGCGGGTGAGTTACGACGGCACTCGCAAGCGCCTGAGAGGCGCATCGAAGCCAGGCGGACAAGCCGAAAAGACTGCGAACCAGCTTGGAGCTTACACGAATTCCACATGGCACGTCGGCATTTACGCTGCAGCGGGCCGACCCTCGCGCGGCCGATATCCGGAGCCCGGAATTGACCAGCAAGTCCGCCGCTGAGCTCGGTGGGAAGTGGCTCAGGCAAGCCCCGGTATGTCGCACCTGACGCTCGCAACCGGCGCCCTCGAGTATGTCTGGGTCGGTGCAGGGCTGCCGGGAGCAGCTACCGTCGTGATGATGCATGAAGGGCTGGGCTCGGTCTCCATGTGGCGCGACTTTCCGCGCCGCCTGGCCGACCGCATACAGCATCGTGTACTCGCCTATTCACGCCAGGGCTACGGAAACTCGGCGCCCCTTGCAGCGCCCCGGCTGCCCTCCTACATGCATGATGAGGCTCTCGTCGTCCTGCCCGCCTTGCTGAAGAAGCTGGGCATCGAGCGGCCGATTCTCTTCGGTCACAGCGACGGCGCCTCGATCGCGCTGATCCATGCCGCCAGATATCCCGCACGGGGCGTCGTCGCTCTGGCGCCGCATGTCTTTGTCGAGGAGCTGTCGATCAGAAACATTGCCGCCGCCAGGGTCGCCTACGAGACCACTGACCTGCGCTCCCGGTTGGCGCGACATCATGCGGACGTGGACGGCGCGTTCCGAGGCTGGAACGACGCTTGGCTGCAGCCGGCGTTTCGCGACTGGAACATCGAAGCCTTCCTTCCCGACATTGACTGTCCGGTGCTCGTCATTCAGGGACGGGACGACGAATACGGCACCGAGGAACAGCTGCTTCGGATCGAGAAGGGTGCCCGCACTACCGACCTGTTGCTGCTGACCGATTGCAGCCACTCACCTCATCGGGACCAGCCTGAGACGGTCCTCGAGTCAGTCGGCAATTGGATGAATCGACGCGGGCTCGGATGACCGGCTACAGGACCTGGCCTTGTGCCGCGACCGTGGCCGGAGGTCGGGTCGCGCGCCAGGCCAGCGCGGTCGCCGCGACAATCAGCGCAGAGGCGAGCAGAAACGGAGCACCGGCCACGCTCGAGGGCTCACGTCCACTGATGGCCACGGCAAACGTTTGAGTGAACACCGTCGGGCCGATGAGACTGGCCAGACTCATGAGACTGGAGAGCGCGCCCTGCAAGCGCCCCTGCTCCGTGGGGGCGACGAGGCGCGTCATGATCGTCTGTAGCGAGGGTGTAGCGATGCCCCACAAAGCCATCACGGGCACGCCGATCCAGAAAAGCGTACCGGTGGGGGCGAGACCGTAGATCGCAAATCCCGCCGCGCCGAACGCGAGCCCTACCGCCAACGCCCGACGCTCCTTGAGCCAACCGACGATGGGCTTGACCAGCGCGCCCTGCACGATGAGGGCCGAGAAGCCCACTCCCGCCAGCAGAATGCCAACTGCCCGCGTGTCCCAACCGTAGCGGTAGCGCATGTACAACACGGTCGTGCTGGGAAGGACGACGTGGGCAAGGTTCATCAGAAAATAGCCGGAGGCGAGCCCGGCGAGGGTCGGATGAGATCGCAGCAACCTGAGCGCCCCAAGAGGGTGGGCGCTCTTCCAGGAGAACGGCGCGCGCCGGTCGAGCGGCAGCGACTCGGGGAGGACGAACAGGCCCCAGCAGACGTTCGCCAGCGCCATGAAGGCCGACGCCCAGAACGGCAGGCGTGGTGAGATGGAGCCCAGCAGCCCGCCGAGGGCGGGACCGACGACGAAGCCGATCCCGAATGCCGCGCCCATGAGCCCGAAGCGTGCGGCACGCTGCTCCGGGGGCGTGATATCCGAAATGTACGCACCAGCCGTGCTGAAGCTCGCCGCGGTGATGCCCGAAATGATCCGCCCCAGCAGCAGCCACCACAGATTGGGTGCCAGGGCCATGAGGATGAAATCCAGCCCGAGGCCGGTGCAGGAAATGAGGATCACGGCACGGCGGCCGAATCGATCCGAGAGCGATCCCTGCACGGGCGCGAAGATGAACTGCATCAGCGCCCAGGCCGTGCCGAACACACCGTACATCTGCGCGGCCCGCGCGGCGCTGCCCCCCATGAAATCCTGCACCAACACCGGCAGAACCGGGATGATGATGCTGAAGGCCAGCATGTCGATCAGGACGGTGACGAAGATGAAGGAGACGGCGGCGGTGCGGCTCGCCGGAGGGGTCGAATTCATCGCGCCAGTCTAAGGGTCTTGCCGCCGCCGAGGGAGAGTTTCCGCCTCACCCACCGCTCAGCCTGGCGTGCGTGCCGAGCCGCTGGCCGCAGCCGATCAGCATGACCACCGCGGTCTTGCGACAAAAGGCCCTTGACGGCGACCTGCCGGTGTTCACCCGCAGCACCCTGAGCCTGCTCGCCGCGGGCAGACCCGGCCCGAGCCTTTGCCGGCGGAACGGCCGGCCTGGGTGGATGATGTCAACCCACCCGTCATCCCCCGGCGGCAAACTGACTCTGGGGCAGGATGCGCGGCCGCTCGGGAGAGCCTGCGATGGCATGCACCAGACGATAGAAGAATTCGTTGAACTTGCGCGCCGCCTCGAAATCCATGGGCTGAGTCAGATCGTCCTGCGGGCGGTGATAACGAACGTGGTACCACTCGCGATAGCGCCGCTCGGATTCCGTGCCCGGGTCGTACCCGAAGACGAAGCTGATTGCCGGCACGTGCTCCATCAGGAATGGATATTGATCTGCGCGGTAGAGCAGCTGTCGCTCGGGCTCGGAGTCGGCCCGGATCTGTATGTGCAGCTTTGCGGCAATCTGCCGCGCGCTCTCGCCGAGCGTCGTGTCGCTCACGGCTTCAGCCGTCAGGATGTTCAGGGGAAACAGCGGGCGGAGCTGGTCGAGGTTCACGTCGGCCGCCAGCTGGGACAGTGCAACCGTGGGGTGCGCCACGAACCAGCGTGAGCCGAGCAGCCCCTTCTCTTCGCCGGTAAAGGCGGCAAAGAGAATGCTCCGCGCCGGGGGCGGCAACTTCTTCGCTTTGAGATCATCGGCCAGCTGAATCAACAGGGCCACATAGGCCGCATCATCGAGCGTGCCGTTGTAGAGATCATCGCCTTGCACAGGCGTGCCGAAGCCGTAGCCATCGAGATGCGCGCTCACCACGACATGCTCTGTGGCGAGAGCCGGATTCGTTCCGGGCAGGACGGCCAGGACGTTGGGCGAGGCGATATCCCGCTGGCTGAGATGCAGGTGCACCCGCAACTGCGCGGGGATCTCGAAGTCCGACAGCGGCTGCTCCGCCCCGCCTGCTTTCAGGATGGCGCTCGCATCTCGGCCGCTGCCGGCAATGAGCGAGGCAAACGCCTCGGAGCTGATTCTCATGACCGCAAGGGGCGGCGCGCGCGAGGAGTCACTCTCCACCTGACTGTCCGTGCGCAAGGTGACAGTGCGGGCGTAAGCATACGGCCAGCGCGGTGGCTCTATCGTGAAGTATGGATCGTCGACGTTGATGAGGCCCACGGCGTGACCCGCGCGCGCATTGGCGACTCGCTGCGCCGCCCCCGGGAGCCCGGCGCGCTGCGTGCCGAAACACACCACGATCTTGCCGGCCACATCTGCCATGGCCGCGTTGCCGCAGTAACCCCTGAAAGTCAGCGCGCCTTGGATCTGGGCAGGCAGATCGGCGCTCGGAGCGAGCGTGATCTGCTCCAGAAAGGCGAGTCTCGTCTGCGAGCCATCCGGCTTCACCAGCGTGAAGTCCGTCTGTTGCGGAAGGACAGCCACTTCATGCATGAGCACCGTCTGGAAGTAACTTCCATCAGTGCCTGCCGGTCGCAGGGAGGCTCCCTTGAATCGCGCAGCCACATACTCGGCCGCACGTTGATACGCCGGCGACCCTGTGTCGCGACCCTCCATGCTGTCCCCGGAAAGGTCCTCGGTCGTATGCCACCAGGCGCGCGTGTCTGCATCGGGAATCTCGTGATCCCGCGGGTGCTTTGCCGTCTGGCCAACTGCCTGACAAGCGAGCACCGGCAGCACGATGAGATGAGCGAAGCGAGTCAGCGCGTTGCGATGGTAATTCACCATTCTCCGCGGTCCTGTCCGGTTATCAGCTCGCGGACGGTACGCGACTGAGTGCGTGCGTCCCGCGAGCCTTGATAGGTGCCGTCTCCGGCAGCTGAAACAATGCAAGGATGCCGATGATGACGCCACAGAACATGTACCACGCCGGGGCCAGCGGGTTGCCAGTCGCGCGGATCAGCCATGCGACGCTGAACTGGGTCGATCCGCCAAACACCGAGATGGCGAGCGCATAGATCAGCGCAATTCCCGTCGACCGCACGCGTACCGGAAGGGACTCCGTTACCGCCACGATGATCGTCGCCGAGGAAAGCGTCGAGATGCCGGCAAGCAGCGCGCACACGGTATAAAGCGTCGCGCCGCTTCGCTCGCGATCCAGCAGCCAGAAAGACGGAAACACCGCCACGGCCAGCACCAGCCACGGCACGATCATGATGGGCTTGCGTCCGAACCGGTCGGACAGCCAACCGCCCAGCGAATCACAGACGAGGCCGGCGAAGCCGATGACGGCCGTGGCACCGAATGCGACCCGGGCAGGCATGCCGAGTGTGACGCTCGCGTAGGTTGTCATGTACTCGAGGAGGTAATTGGTGGTGGTCGCCGTGCTCAGCAGCACCAGGCCCAGCACGACGATGCGACCATAGCTGCCGGAGGGTTCCACCTCATGAGATTGCGCGGTCGCGTGCAGCGTCTCGGTCAGAGTTCGCCGCAGCACAAACCCGACCGGAATGATCACGGCACCGAGCAGCAGGGCCACTCGCCAGCCCCAGGCATCGAGCGCCTGGGTATCGAGGACGCTCGCCAGCCCGACGCCGACCAGACCGGCGATGCAGACTGCGGCATCCGCGCTCGTCGCCTGAAAGGAGACATACAGGCCACGTCGCATCGGCGGGGCGGCTTCCATGAGAAAAGCCGTGCTCGGACCCACCTCCCCTCCGAGCGCAAACCCCTGCACCAATCGAAACCCGATCGCCAGGACGGGCGCGAGCATCCCGATGGAGGCATACGAGGGAATCAGCGGCAACCCGATCACGCCGGCGCCGATCAGCATGAACGACAGCATCATCGCCGGCTTGCGGCCGGCGCGGTCGCCGAAACGCCCGATGACGTACGCTCCAAGCGGTCGCGTCAGGAATCCCACGCCGAAGGTCGCCAGCGAGGCCAGCAGGCTCGTGCCCGGCGTGTTCGAAGGAAAGAAGGTTCGCCCGATCTGTGAGGCAAAGAACGCGTAAGTCACGAAGTCGTAGAACTGCAGGCCATTGCCCAGCGCTACGGCCAGAACCTGGCGCAGCGGCAGACTGTCGGGAGCATGCTCGGAATCCACTTGAGTTCGTTATCCGCCGGCGGGGAGCCGCTGGCGTCAAAGATCGCGCGAACCTGGGCGCGAAAGCAATACAATAGAGCGCCATGACCGAAGCACCGGCTCCGACACCGTCCCGTCGACGCGAGCGCGGCCGGGCGGGCCGCTCGTCGGGACCCTCCCTCGCAGCGCTGCCCCAGCTCGTCAACCGCTGGCCGCCGCTCGAAATCCTGACCATCGAGCAGGTGGAGCGAATCGTCGAGGCGGCCTACCGGGTGCTCGAGGAATCGGGACTCGAGATACGCAGTGCGGCTGCCCGCGAGAGCTATCGGCGCGGGGGAGCGCTCGTGGACGATGCGACGCAGATAGTTCGCATCGGGCGCGAGGTTGTGAATGCCTGTCTCGCGACCGCGCCCGAGCGCTTCGTGCTCCACGCGCGCAACGCCGCCCGACACCTGCACGTGGGCGGCAACGTCGTCAATTTCGGACCTGTGAACGGCGCCCCGCACATCTCGGATCGCGAAGGGGGGCGCCGCTACGGCGACCTCGAGGCCTTCCGGCGGATTCTTCAGATCACCCATGCCCTTGGCGTGCTGCACTGGCAAGGCGGTATCGTGGTCGAGCCGGTGGATCTGCCGGTCGCCACGCGCCATTTGTCGATGTACCAGGCGCACATCGAGTGCGCCGACATCGTATGGGCCGCCCGGGGCATCGGCGGAGTGCAGGCGCAGGATGCTCTGGCCATGTCCGCGATCGAGCACGGCTGCACGATCGAGGATCTGGCGACCCGACCGACCCTGATGACCGTCACCAACGTCAACTCGCCGCGGCGCGTGGACGAGGAGATCCTCGACAACATCATGCTCATGGCCCGACACGGCCAGTGCGTGGTGATCACACCCTTCACGCTCATGGGCGCCATGGCACCGGTCACGCTGGCTGGCGCGCTGGTGCAGCAGACTGCCGAAGCGCTGGGCGTGGTGGCCTTGTGCCAGATGCTTCGTCCAGGCGCACCGTGTGTGATGGGCGGTTTCACTTCGAATGTCGATATGCGCACCGGCTCGCCGGCCTTCGGCACTCCGGAGTATGTCAATGCAGTCCTGGCGAGCGCTCAGATCGGTCGCAGGCTCAAGCTGCCGGTTCGGACGAGCGCGGTGAATGCCTCACCGGTGGTGGACGCGCAATCGACCTACGAGACCGCTTTCTCGCTGCAGGCGGCAATCCTCAGCCACAGCCACCTGATCAATCACGCGGCCGGCTGGCTCGAGGGCGGTCTGTCGGCTTCGCTCGAGAAAATCGTCGTCGACGCGGAGCTGCTGCGCAACTGGGCGGAGATGCTCAAGCCGGTCAACTTCAGCGACGATGACCTGGCGGTGGATGCCATCAAGGCGGTGGCGGCCGGCGGTCATTTCTTCGGCGAGCCGCACACGCTGGCACGGTATGAGTCCGCGTTCTACCGGCCGCTGCTCTCGGACTGGTCCAATTTCGAGAACTGGACGGACGCGGGCAGCCACAACGCCACCGAGCGCGCGACGGTGATCTGGAAGAAGCTGCTCGCCGAGTACGTGGCACCGCCCCTCGACCCGGCCGTGCGGGAAGCGGTCGGCGAATTCGTCGCGCGCCGGCGAAGGGAGATCGGAGGCGGTAATTGAGCAAGGACGCGGCCGCGGGCGGATGGATCATGAACGCCCGCATGTACGCCGTGACTCCGGAAGTCGAGACCGCCTGGCAGGAGCTCCTCGAGCGCATCACCCGCAGGGCGGCGGTCGATCTGCGCTATGTGCGCTATCCGGCCCCCGCACCGCTCGAGGAGTTGTGGTCCCGGGCCGACCTGGGCTCCGTGCTCATGTGCGGCTATCCGATCGCGCTCGGACTCGCCGCCGTTACCCCCATCGCCGCGCCGATCCCGCGCGCCCCTTGGGCGGCGGGCCGGGCCGTCTACCGCACCGACCTGATCGTGCGGCAGGACTCCGCCTACCGGAGCCTCGAGGACACTTTCGGCGCGCGCGCAGGCTGGACGGTCACGCACTCACAGTCCGGCTTCAATGCCTTCCGTCACGAGCTGCTCGGCCACAGATCGGCCGAGCGGCCAGCACTGTATCGCGAGATGATCGGCAATCTGGTCACGGCGCGTAACGTGCTGGACGGCGTGCGTGAGAACCGGCTCGACATAGGGCCTCTCGATGCCTATTGGCACATGTTGATTGCCCGTCATGCACCGCAGCTCGCCGCCGGAGTCAGAGTGTTGACTTCCACGCCGCTGACTCCGATGCCGGCCTTTGTGGCCGCGCGGCGGCTGCCGGTCGAGCCGGTGGCGCGCCTGCGCGCCGCTTTCCTCGGCGCCGCGACCGAGGACTGGTTCCCCCGCTACGCGGACTTCCTGATGTTGGATGGCTTCGCGGCCGCTGAGACGGCGGCGTACGCACCGTTACTGGAATGGGATCGGGCGGCCAGGGCGGCCGGGTTCGAATTGCCCGCATGAGCCCGCCACAGCGGCGCAACCGCGACGCGCGCGACCGACCCTTCAGCTGATCCGACTCGGGATCCCACCCATCGGGTGCGGCAGGACGTCGTGCGCGCGGAACAGAAAGCGCCGGGCGACCTCGAAGTAGGTCGAGTAGACCAGCCCGCCATTGCGCGCAATCAGACGTTCGCGGGCGGCACGATAGCGCGCCGGACACTGATACCACGGGATGCCCGGCGACTCATGGTGCAGGGAATGCAGGTTGTTGAACAGGAAGAGCGGACCGAGGATCCAGGATCGCTCGACGATGGCGATCCGCGCGGGCACATCCGGGTGGGCACGATGCTCGGCGAACGAGCGGATCAGCTGGATGGCATTCGCCGGCACGACCATGGCTACGAAATACAGCCACACCGGAATGCCGCACACGAGCTTCACCCACAACACGATCGGGATGCACAAGGCGAGATGCTCGAGCCAGCTGCGGCGAACCCCGGGGACACCCCGTACGAACGCGCGCAGCTCGCCGCACCAGAACAGCCAGATCCGCCAGAACGCCCCGACGGTGATCCGCCCGGCGAGTGTCTGCTCGATCCTGAGGATCCCGCGGGTCACGGGGCTCAGGCGGGCCCAGTGCTCGGGAGCCCAGTAGTAGGTCTCCGGGTCATCGACCGGATCGGTGAGCCGGGCGTCGATGTGATGCGCGTGGTGAGTGTGCAGGTAGCGGTCGAATGGCATCCACAGGGCCAGCGGCGGCATGGCCAGGAGGCGATTCAACTTGCGCCAGCGCGTGGGATGCCCGTGGGTCATCTCGTGCTGCAGGGAGCTGTGCAGCGTGATCATCAATACCGTGAGCGGTATGGATAGCGCGAGCGGAATACGGAAAAAGAAGAAGGTGATCGCCAGCCAGCCGCCGTAGACAGATGCGAGCAAAAGCAGCGTCGGTATCTCGAAGGCGGGGCGCTGCGGATTGGGTATGGTGGGGCGGCCTGTCGGGTCGGACATTTAAGTCCTGTCGAACCTCCTCAAAACATGTTGCATTGATTCTATCCTAAGTTCGAACAAACTCTATGGGTGCCAGTTCTCATTCGATGCGCACGTTTGCGCACACCCGACGCTCCAGCACCGCCAGGGCGTCATACAGCAGCACCGCCATCAGCCCGGTCAGCAGCCCACCCTGCAGGATGAAGGCGGTATTGTTTGACAGAAGACCGGCGATGATCACCTCACCCAGTCCCTTGGCCGCCACAGTCGAGCCGAGCGTGGCGGTGCCGACATTGATGACCAGCGAGAGACGAATTCCCTCGAGAATCAGGGGCATCGCCAGGGGCAGCTCGACGGCCAGCAGCCGCTGGCGAGCACTCATCCCCATGCCGCTGGCCGCTTCCAGCACCGCCGGCGGGCAGGTCTGCAGGGCAACCACCGTGTTCTCGAAGATCGGCAGCAGCCCGTAGACGAACAGGGCGATCAAAGTAGGCAGCTCACCGAAGCCGACCAGCGGCACGGCCAGCGCGAGCACCGCGACGGGCGGAAAGGTCTGCCCGATGTTAACTAGAGTGCGCGACAGGGGCAGAAATTCCCTGCCGCCGGGCCGCGTGACCAGGATTCCCAGACCGATTGCGATAATCGCACTTGCTGCTGCAGCGCAGCATACCGTAACGACATGAGCGAGCGCCAGGGTCAGCAGATTCCCCTGATCGTAGATCGGCGCAGCTCCGTATTGCGTGAGCGGGGCGAACAGCGGCGCGAAGCTTTGCGGGCGGAGCAGGAAGGCGGCCAGCAGGCCGGCCGCGGCGACGCGCAGGATGGCGGCTGGACGCAGGAAGGTGGCCACGCGCAGGGGGGCAGCCGGGCCCGGCATCAGGCCGGGTGTCCGTGGGAGAGGATTCCCTGCACGGTGATGCGCCCTTTGCGAGTGCCGTCGGCCGCGACGACCGAAGCCGAATTGACCCCTCGCCACACCAGTTCCGACAGGACTTCGCGCAGCGAGGCTGAACCGGGCACCTCCGGTCCATCCGACTCTCCCGGCTCGGCGGCCTCGGCGGCGCTCGTCAACGACAGTAGCTTCATCGCGCGATCCGCCACGCCTGTCATCCGTGCAACGAGCGGATCGGACGGCTGGGTCAGCAGCTCTGCCGGACGGCCATATTGCAACACCCTCCCCTCGCTCATCACGGCGACCCGGTCGCCGAGCCGGAAGGCCTCGTCGATGTCATGCGTGACCAGCACGATCGTCGTGCCGAAGTGGTGTTGGATGTCCAGCAGGTCGTCCTGCGCCTTCGTGCGGATGATCGGGTCCAGCGCCCCGAACGGCTCGTCCATCAGCAACACTTCGGGCTCCGCCGCCAGGGCCCGCGCCACGCCTACGCGCTGCTGCTGGCCGCCGGAGAGCTGGTGAGGGAATTTATCGGCGAATGTGGCCGGGTCGAGCTGGAAGATACCCAGCAGCTCGCGCACCCGGGCCTGCGTCCGGGCAACATCCCATCCGAGCAGCCGCGGTACGACCGCTATGTTCTCGGCGACCGTGCGATGAGGAAACAGCCCGTGGCTCTGGATCGCGTAACCGATCCGCCGCCGCAGCAGGTGTGCCGGCTCGCGCGTCGTATCGCTGCCGCCGATCAGCACGCGGCCGCTGGTCGGCTCGACCAGGCGATTGATCATTCGCAGCAGAGTCGACTTCCCCGACCCCGAAGTGCCGACGATCACCGTGATCGAGTTGCGCTCGACGGTCAGCGACACCTCGTTGACGACGGTCGCCTCGCCATAGCGCTTGGTCAGTTTTTCGAGCGTGATCATGCTCGGGCCAGATCCAGGACTTCCACCAGGGCATCGAGCAACACGGCGGCGCAGAACGCCAGCGTGACGGTCGGGATGGCCCCGAGGAGCACCAGATCCGTCGCCGTCTGCCCGATTCCCTGAAACACGAATGCCCCCAGGCCCCCGCCTCCGATCAGAGCCGCGATCGTTGTCAGTCCGATGTTCTGCACGAGCACGATCCGGATACCCGTCAGGATCACGGGCAGCGCCAGCACCAGCTCGATCGCCGTGAGGACCTGCAGGTTCGTCATGCCCATGCCCCTCGCCGCCTCGACGGTTGCGGGCGAGACCCGCCGCAGCCCCGCGACCGTGTTGGCAACGATGGGTAACAGAGAATATAAGAATAGGGCGACTGCCGCGGGCGCCGCGCCGATTCCGGAGACCCCGAGTCTGGCAGCCAGGGGCACTGCGAGCGCGAGCGCGCCCAGGGGCACCATCAGGATGCCGAACAGCGCGATCGATGGAATGGTCTGGACGACGTTGAGAACGCCCAGCATCCCGGGCCGCAGCCTCGGCTGGCGGTGGCACAGGATGCCCAACGGCAGAGCCACGATGACCGCAGCTCCGAGTGAGCCCACAGCGAGGGCCACGTGGCGCCGGACTTCGTTGGCGAAGCGGCCGGCGTTCACCGCGTATTCACGCATTATGGAGAGATTGTCGAAGGCCCCGTGCGCGAGCACCAGATAGGCCGCGGCCAGAAAGCACACCAGCATCACGACTCGCGCGGCCGGCGCCAACCGCATGCGCGCGACCGCATCAGTCGTCATCAACCCGAGTCCGATCAGCAGAACCCAGAAGCCGGCGCCGGGAGCCACGCGCACGATCTTGTTGCCCAGGGGAGTGAGTCGATCCGCGGCAGTGGCGAGCGCGGCCGCCGTAGCCACGATTCCGCACAGGGACGCGCCGAAACGTATGCGGGCGCTTGACCAGCAGACGGCCACCGCAGCCACCAGCGACAAGCAGGCGTAGAGCCCCAGCGTCGCCCAGCCCGGCAGCACGGCGGCGAGCGCCCTCGGCTCACCCGGCACGATGCGATTGGTCTTGAACACGACGAACGGCAGCAAGGCCAGCGCCGCGGCCACCACCAGCGCGAGCAGCGTCCCGAGGCGATCGACTCGCGTCGGCCGTGCCATCACCGCACAAAGCCCTCGCGCTTCAGATAGTCCGCGGCGACGGCCTGCGCCGACTCGCCATCGATCTGCACCCGCTCGTTCAACTGCTGCAGGCTGCGCATGCTGAAGCTCTCCATCAGCGGCTTCACGATCTGCGCGATCTGCGGATGCGCCCGCAATACCGCCTCGCGAATCATCGGCACGGGCGCATAGATCGGCTGATCGTGCTTGTTATCCACCAGGAGCTGCAGATTGGCCGCGGTGATCCCGCCGTCGGTCCCATAGACCATCGCCGTGTTGGTCCCGTTGGTTCGCGCGGCCGCCGCACGGATCGTCGCGGAGGTCTCCCCGCCAGCCAGCACGATGAGCTGGTCGGACCGGAGCTTGAATCCGTAGGTCTTCTCCAGCGAGCGCAGCGCTCCCGCATTCGCAAACTCCGCGGAGCAGGCGAGGACGACGTTGCCGCCGGCGGCGACCCAACGCGCGAAGTCGCTCATGTTCTGCAGTTTGTTCGCAGTCGCCACGTCACGCCGCACGGCCAGCGCCCAGGCGTTACTGGCATCCGCCGGCGTCAGCCACACGATGTGATTCTGCGCGAGGTCCAGCCGCGAACCCAGCTCGTATCCCTTGCGCAGGTCCTTCCAGGCGGGATCGGCTGGCATGTTGAAGAAGAGTCCCCCGTTGCCGGTGTACTCCACGTACAGATCGATCTCTCCGGCAAGCAGCGCCTTGCGCACCACCGGAGTGGCTCCCAGGGTCATGCGATCCACGGTCTGGATGCCGTGCGCATCGAGGAGCAGGCGGATCATCTGCCCGAGCATCGCCGACTCGCTCGACAGCTTCGAGGACACCACCACGGCCGCCTGTGCCGGTGAGGGTGCCCACGCCCCCACGATCGCAGACGCGCACAGGGCCCCGAGAATATTCGCCAGTGACCGGCTCAGTGTCCGCTTCCTCGTTCGCGCCGCAAGCATGACGGAAAGCGCCATCATGCCGTTCGTTGCCTTCGCGCGCCACGCATTATGATGGCAGCCGAGGACCCGGGCCATGCCCACCCTGGCCGGCCAGCCCGCTTGGGCGTCGATTGGCATGGGCGAGGACTGGCGCGGTACCGCCGTGCGTTGACCGCCGCCATCCATCAATTGGCTGCGCAATGGGGTGATCGCGGCACACCGGGTCCGTGCGTGCCTACCGTCCGGAGACGATCTGACATGAAGGATAGCGCGAGAGCTGTGATCATCGGTGGCGGCGTCGTGGGCGCCAGCGTGCTCTATCACCTGGCCAAGGCAGGCTGGACGGACGTTCTCCTGGTCGAGAAAAGCGAGCTCACGGCCGGCTCGACCTGGCATGCCGCCGGCGGTATGCACACCTTCAACGGTGAAGCCAACATCTCGCGCCTGCAGAAATACACGATCGATTTGTATCGCGAGATCGAGGCGCTCTCCGGCCAGTCCTGTGGACTGCACCCCAACGGCGGGCTGATGCTTGCGGCAACCCAGGGCGAGCTCGACAGTCTGCGGCTGATCTGCTCCCGTGCCCGCTATTTGGGGATGGAGACGGAGATGATCACGCTGCAGGAGGCGCTCCGGCTCAATCCCCTCATCGACCCGAACTATTTCATTGGCGCCCTCTGGCGAGCCGATGGCGGTCACTGCGACCCCTCGGGCACTACTCACGCATACGCCAAGGCGGCGCGCACCCTCGGCGCCTCTGTCGAGCGGTTCACCCGCGTCACATCACTGGAGCAGCGCCACGACGGATCGTGGAATGTCATTACCGACAAGGGGCGCGTGCACGCCGAGCACGTCGTCAACTGCGCAGGTTTGTGGGCGCGCGAGGTCGGGCACATGGTAGGCATCGAGCTGCCGGTCCTGGCGATGGAGCATCACTATCTGTTGACGGAGGACATTCCGGAGCTGCGCGGGCGCGACAAGGAGATCGTCAATACCACAGACTACCTGGGCGAGATCTACATGCGTCAGGAGCGCGGCGGCGCGCTCATCGGAACCTACGAGCCGCACGGGATCGTCTGGTCGCCGCTCGAGACGCCACAGGAATTCTCCATGCAGCTGCTGCCGGAGGACTTCGAGCGTCTCGCGCCCTACTTCGAGGTCGGCTTCCATCATTTTCCCGCGCTCGGGCGCGTAGGAATCCGCAAGGCCGTGAACGGCCCATTCACATTCGCGCCCGACGGCAATCCGCTGGTGGGACCGGTCCGTGGCCTGCGCAATTACTGGGTAGCCTGCGCCGTCATGGCCGGATTCAGCCAGGGCGGCGGGATCGGGCTCGTGCTGTCGCGCTGGATGACGGACAACGATCCAGGCCAGGACATCATTTCCATGGACGTGGCGCGCTTCGGCGCATTCGCCACCCCGAAGTACACCTCGATCAAGGTCCCCGAGAATTACTCCCGCCGGTTCCGGCTCGCCTATCCGAATGAAGAGCTTCCGGCGGCGAGGCCGGTGCGACGTTCGCCCGTCTACGACAGGCTCAAGGCCGCCGGCGCCGTCATGGGTTCGAATTTCGGGCTGGAGCATGCGTTGTGGTTCGCGCCTCCCGGGACTGAGCCGACCGAGACACCCACTTATCGGCGCTCGGAGGCTTTCCCGCACGTGCGGCGCGAGTGTCAGGCAGTGCGCGCGGGCGTCGGCATCTACGAAACCACCAACTACGGCAAGTACGAGATCACGGGCCGGGGCGCGCGCGGCTGGCTCGATCGGGTCTTCGCCTCGCGAATCCCGCGTCCGGGCCGGATTGCGCTCGGACCGATGTTGAATCCCGCCGGACGGATCGTCGGCGATCTGTCGATCGCGTGCCTGCGCGAGGATCGCTATCTCATCATGGGATCCGGTTTTGCCGAGGAATTTCACCTGCGCTGGTTTGCCGGCTCCGACCCGCCCGCCGACGTGTTCGTGCGCTCGGCGGCCTCGACCCTGGCCGGGTTCTCCGTCGCCGGTCCGCGCTCGCGAGAGCTGATACAGCGACTGGTGCGGACGGATCTCTCCGCCGCCCAGTTCAGGTTGTTTCAGGTCAGGGAGACGGCAGTCGGGTTTGCGCCGTCCGTTTTGATGCGTGCCGGCTTCACCGGGGAGCTCGGGTACGAGATCTGGACGACCCCCGACTATCTGGCCACGCTTTATGACGACCTGTGGGAGGCGGGCCGGGAGCTGGGTCTCGTGCACTTCGGCGGCCGGGCGCTCTCCGCGCTGCGACTCGAGAAGGGGTACGGCTCCTTCAACAAGGATTTCCGGCCGGATTACACCGCGGGCGAGACGGGGCTCGACCGCTTCATCGACCTGGACAAGGGAGAGTTCACCGGACGCGCGGCGGTCGCCGCCGAGCGGGCCACAGGCCCCAAGCGGCGTTTCGTCATCATGGAGATCCCGGATGCCGACACGGAAGTGATCGGCTACGAATCGATCATGAAGGACGGCCGCTCTGTGGGGTATGTGACCTCCGGAGCCTACGGCCATTGCGTGGACAGGAGTCTCGCGGCCGGGTACGTCCCGGCTGAACTTGCCCAGGAAGGCATGCGCCTCGAGATCGACATCTTCGGTGAAATGCGCGCGGCCTTCGTGCGCTTGCAACCGCTCTATGATCCGCAGGGATTGCGCCTGCGCAGTTAGCTCTTTTCGCTCGCGCTGTCAGGCGCAAGACGGGTGCGCGTACGCAGGCTTTCCCAGCTCCCATCCGCGGTCCAGCCTCCGTCGACCGTGAGGCTCGCGCCGTTCACGAAGCCGCTCTTGGCATCGTCAGCGAGAAAGGCGATGGCCTGGGCGACGTCTTCCGCGTTCGCAAACCGCGCCATCGGTACCCGGTCGATGATGTCTCGATCCGAGTAGGCGCCCTGCTCCTGGTCCGCGACATCCATTTCCGTCCTGATCCACGCGGGACAGACGGCGTTGACCCGGACTCCTCGCCCGCCCCACTCTGCCGCCAGCGTGCGCGTCAGACCGATGAGTCCGTGTTTGGAAGCGTTGTAGGCACATCGGTGGCTGATGCCGGCAAGGCCGGCCACGGAGGCCACATTGACGATGCTGCCGCGACCGCGGGCCAACATCTGCGCGCCCAGGTACCGGCACAGCAGGAATGGGCCAAACAGGTTGACGCCCATGACCCGCTGCCACTGCGCCGCCGTGGTGCTCTCGGCGGGGGCGATGAGGCTGATCCCGGCGTTGTTGACCAGCACATCCAGCGCGCCGTGGTCACGACCCACCCGCTCGGCCAGCTCGCGCACGAAGTCCTCGGATGCGAGGTCGCCCTGGCACCCCTGCGCCTTCGGGTCGTGCTCCCGAACGCGGGCGAGCGCTGCATCAAGATTCTGCAGATCCGAAAGAATCAAGTGCAAGCCCAGACTGCCGAGCAGTCTCGCCGTGACCAGACCCAGGCCCCGCGCTGCACCGGTCACAAGAGCGACTTTCAACGTTCGAGCTCCTTTCAGACGGGCTGACGATAGCGCGGCGGCGCCGGCAGCGCCACGCGCGCCCCTCTCAGGCCCGATCGACGCGCAGCACGGTCTGCAGCAGAACATTCGCCCCGTTGGCGCAGTCAGCCCAGCGCGAGAGCTCATGCGGCGAGTGACTGATGCCACCCACGCTGGGCACGAAGATCATCCCCATAGGCCCGATCTTGGCGAGCACCTGGGCGTCGTGGCCCGCACCGCTCGGCAAGTGCATCGTACCGAGTCCAAGATCCCGGGCCGCGGACTCGATCTCGCGCTGGATCGCCGGTGTCGCGAGAGCCGGCGCATCATGCTCGATCTGCCGGACGGAGATCTCGGTGTTGGTATCGTGTGCGATCTGCCGGATACGCTCCTGGATGGCGGCGGACAGCCTGACCAGCTTCTCCTCGGAGAGATCCCGCAGCTCGATGGAGTGTTTCACGAGGCCGGGGATGACGTTGCGCGCGTTCGGAAAGACCTCCATGTGACCCACGGTGCCGACCTGTCGGCCCGGTTCGCGTGTGACCTCCGCCTGGACGGCCTCGACGATTCGCGCGGCCGCCAGCAGGGCATTGCGGCGCTCGGGCATCGGGGTCGTGCCGGCGTGATTGGCGAAGCCCCGGACCTCGACCTCGTACTCGTCGATGCTGACGATGCCGTCCACGACACCGATGGGCACTCCAGCCTTGGCCAGCAGGCCGCCCTGCTCGATATGCAATTCCAGATAGCAGTGGATGGATCCGGACGCACGGCGCGCTGCCTCGAGCCGCGTCGGATCTCCGCCGATCCGCCGCAGCCCGTCCGCGATGCGCACACCGTTGCTTTCCCGATCCAGTATTGCCGGCGTCAGGTCGCCGATCACCGCGCGGCTGCCGATGGTGCCGCCTTCCTCGTTGGACCACACGGTGATCTCGAGCGGATGGCGCGTGGTGATGTGCGCCTCGTTCAGGCGCCGGATGACCTCCAGGGCGGACATCGAGCCAACGTCCCCGTCGAAGTTGCCGCCGCTCGGCACGGAATCGATGTGCGAGCCGAAAAGAATCGGCTTGAGCGAGCGCCCGCGCCCGGGGCGGCGGGCGATGATGTTGCCGGCGGGATCGATCCGCACATCCAGTCCGGCTGCGCGCATCTGCGACATGACATAGGTGCGGCCGGCCACGTCCGCATCTGAGTACGCAACACGGCTGACCCCATCCGCAAACGTGCCACCCGCCGGCCTGCCAAAGGCACTGAGCTCCTCCAGGGAGCGCTGCAGACGTGCCGCGTCCACCGTCAGTTTGCCTGGCGACTGTGCGGCCAGCACTTGCAACGTCATCGCAGTGCCCGCGGACGCACCCAGCAGTGTCGTGAGCACCTCTCTGCGGCTCATCCCATTTGTCGGCATACGCTCCCCCCTTTGCACGAGACACGGATGGTCAGAGTTTCCGCAACGCCTCATCCAGCGCGCCGCTCAGCAGCCTGGCATCCTCCTGATTGAACGGCATTGGCGGCCGGATCTTCAGTACATTGTCGTGGGGGCCTTCGGTTCCGATCAGGATACCCTGCTC
>DASTDD010000269.1:0-5981 GCA_035710545.1 Steroidobacteraceae bacterium | reverse complement strand
GAAATTTCTCCGGAGCAAGGCGGTGATCGACAGTCCACGCGTTCGTGCGCAAATCTGCGACGCGCATCACGGGTCAGGCCCCCGAAAAGCGGGCGCTCGGGACCAAATTTGAGATCCCCGGACGCTATTCCGCGCGCGATTCCCTTTAACTTTCCGACGTGAACATTCAACTTAAAGTGGCTGTTCTGGTCGCGTCCCTGTTCATGGCCCTCGGCGCCGCTGAGGTCCTCGTCGATCGGACCATCCTGACGCCCAGCTTTGCGGAGCTGGAGCGGTCGGATGCCCGGATCGCGATGCGGCGAATCGACTACGCTCTGGATGCGACGCTGGATCGTCTGCGGCTATCGGCGACCGACTGGGGTAACTGGGCCGACACTTACCGTTACGTCCAGGACCGCAATGCCGACTATGTGACCGACAACTTCACCAACGTCGCCCTGCGGCAGCTCGACGTCAGCGTGGTCATGATCGTTGACCTCGATGGGGAGATCCTCCAGGCCCGGACACAGGATCTGCCGTCCGGTCAGCCGCTGAGACTCGATTTCCTGCAGAACAAGGTCCTGGCGACCTCCTTCCCCTGGCGCGCCAACCTGCTGACTGGCCGGGTAGCGCAAGGTCTGCTGAAGACGAATGCCGGCATCATGATGCTGGCCGGAGCGCCCGTCCTCGACGGCAACAGCGGTGGGCCGCCGCGTGGGATGGTGATGATGGGCCGGCTATTGTCGCCCGCCCAGATCTCAAGTCTGGGTGCGCAAGCCCAGACTCAACTGTCGATGTCGCTCCAACAGGCGCCATCCGTGCGAGAGCAGCTGGTCGAAGCGGGCGCCGTCACACAGGTGTACCGCACCTTCGACGACCTGTACGGCAAGCCGATCATGACCCTGCGCGTGGACGTGCCGCGTGAGATCACGATGCGTGGTCACACCGCAGTGAGGTATGCCTCGGCATACCTTGCCGGGGCTGCCGTGATCGTCCTGTTCCTGCTGCTGCTGGCGTTGAATCGAATCGTGCTCGCGCCGCTGGCGCGCATCACGCGCCATGCGGTGGCGATTGGCGAGGACGAGGATTTCTCCTCACGGCTGGATTTCCGCAGCCAGGACGAGATGGGCGTGCTGGCGCGGGAATTCGACCGCATGGTGATGCGACTGGGTGAGACGCGCCGGCAGCTCGTGGATCAGTCCTTTCAGGCCGGCTTCGCCGAGTTGGCCAAGGGAGTGCTGCACAACCTGGGGAATGCGATGACGCCGGTGGGTGTGCGCATTGCCAAGCTGCGCGACCGGCTCCGCGAGGCGCCGGCCGACGATGTCAGGCAGGCGATCCGCGAGCTGGCAGGCTCCGAGGTGGGCGCAGAACGGCGTGCGGATCTGGAAGAGTTCGTGCGCCTGGCCTGCAAGGAGCTGGCCATCGCAATCAAGACCGCCCAGGAGGACGTGGAAGTCATGAGTCGCCAGACATCCATTGTCCAGGGTGTCCTGAGCGAGCAGATGCGCTCGGCACGCAATGAGCACGTGATCGAGTCCGTGCGCCTGCCGGAGCTCGTCGCGCAATCCCTGGAGATCGTTCCGGATGCCTGCCGGCAGCGACTGGTCGTGAAGGCGGATGACTCCCTGAAGAAGCTGGGCCCCATCCGGGTCGCGCGCACGGTGCTGCGACTCGTGCTGCAGAATTTCATCATCAACGCCGCCGATGCCGTGCGGGAGGCTGGAAAGGACAAGGGTGTGCTGCAGGTGGCAGCGGAGATCGTGCATGAGGACGATCGCGACCAGCTGCATCTGCACTGCCGCGACAACGGCGTTGGGATCGCGGCAGACAATCTGGACCGCGTATTCGAGAAGGGCTTTTCCACCAAGTCGAAGGAAACCAATCACGGCATCGGTCTGCACTGGTGTGCGAATGCGATTGCCGCCCTGGGCGGACGGATCTGGGCAGCGAGCGAGGGCCTTGGACGGGGGACCTCGATGCACCTGCTGATCCCGCTCGATGATCGTGAGACTACGCCGGCCGCTGGAGCGGCGTGAGGTCGTCATGAAGACTCAGAACCGGACACCCATTCGCGTGCTCGTCGCCGACGACGAAGCGGACGTGCGCGATGCCTATCGGCAGATCCTCCTGGAAACCGATGTCAGTCAGGATATCGCGGGCTTCCGGGAGTTGCGCAGCAGGCTCTTCCACAAGGCCGATGAGGGCTCGAAGCCGAAAGCGCAACGGGGGGCGACCTTCGACCCGGTGTTCTGCGATCAGGCCGAATCCGCCGTGACCGCAGTAAAGGAAGCACTCGAGCGGGATCAGCCCTTTGCGGTCGTGTTTCTCGACATGCGCATGCCGCCAGGCCGCGACGGCGTCTGGGCAGCGACCTGCATCAGAGAGTTGGATCCGGCAATCGAGATCGTCGTGTGCACCGCGTACTCCGATGCCGATCCCTGTGAGATCGGGGGCATCGTGCCGCCGGAGGACAAGCTGTCCTATCTGCAGAAGCCGTTCCACCCGCACGAAGTCCGGCAAATGACGATTGCGCTCGGGAGCAAGTGGCGCGCGGAGCGGCGGATCGTGCGGCTGGCCTATTTCGACACGCTTACCGGGTTGCCCAACCGCGAGCAGTCGCGCAACCGTTTGATGGGAGCCCTCGATGCGGCCAGGGAGCACCAGCGCGACCTCGCGGTGCTCTATCTCGATCTGGACGACTTCAAGCGCGTCAACGACACGTTGGGCCATGCCGTGGGCGATGAGCTGTTGTGCCAGGTGGCTTCGCGGCTGCGGGAATCGTTACGTTACGGGGATGCGGTCGGGTCGGAGTCCGGCGCGAGCTGTCGCCCCGGCGATCTTGCACGCCTTGGCGGCGATGAGTTCCTGGTGATGCTGCCCACTCTGCGCTCTCGAGAGGATGCCGGCGTGGTGGCGGACCGACTGATTCGCGCGCTGCGCGAACCGATGCAGATCGCGAACAACTCCCTCGTGGTGACCCCCAGCGTGGGGATCGCCACCTATCCGCAGGACGGGGCTGACGCTGAAGCGCTGCTGCGCAACGCGGATCTGGCCATGTATTTCGCGAAGCGCCGCAGCCCGGGTACCTTCGCGTTCTTCGACCCCCAGATGAACGCAGCCGTGCGGCAGCGGTTCACGATCGAGGACCGCCTGCGCGGAGCACTCGAGCGAGGTGAGTTTGCGGTGGACTATCAGCCCCAGTTCGACATCCGCACGGGGAGCGTCTCGGGCATGGAAGCGCTCCTGCGCTGGAGCAGCCCGGAGCTCGGCAACGTGCCACCGGCTGAGTTCGTGCCGATCGCCGAGGAGACGGGCCTGATCTATCCGATCGGCGAGTGGGTGCTGCGCAGTGCCTGCAGGCAGGCGAAGGCGTGGCTTGCCGAGGGTTTGCCGCTCGGCAGGATCGCCGTGAACGTCTCGGGTCGGCAGTTTGCGCTTGCGGAATATGCCGGGCTGGTCGCCTCTGTGTTGCGCGAGACTGCGCTCGAGCCCGCCATTCTCGAGCTGGAAATCACCGAGTCGGTGGTGCTGGCCGATGAGAGCTGGGCGGAGCGGGTGCTCGGTGAGCTCAAGCGGGTAGGGGTGTCCGTCGCGATCGACGATTTCGGCACCGGCTATTCGAACTTCGGCCGCCTGCGCAATTTCTCCGTGAATCGCCTCAAGATCGACCGCTCGTTCGTCACCAGCATCACCGAGGGTGCCGATGACCGGGTCATCGCGGCGGCGATCATCGACATGTCCCGCTCCCTGCAGATCAACGTGACTGCGGAAGGCGTCGAAAGTCTCCCTCAGCTCATGTTTCTCCAGGAGCACGAGTGCCAGGACGCGCAGGGCCATCTGCTGAGCAAGGCCCTCACGGCGGACGATGCGCACAAGCTCCTGCGGCGAGCCTGTGAGATCAGTGAAGGCAGTCGTTCGCAGCGACTCAAGGCCCTCATCGGCTGAGGATTGGGCTGGCCCCTGGGCAGCACTTGTCCCCTCGAGCACTGGCTTCGGAGGAAATCCGGCATCAGGGTCTGGGTTGTTCCCTGGCTGGCCTTTCGGCATCCTGTCTCACGTGATCGAGGACAGCATTGCCCGGCGTGCGCGCTACGCTCTCTATCTCCTGGGGAGCGCCTTTGTCATGCTCGGCTTCTCGCTCGAGATGGTGCCTGCGCTGGCCGCCGTGGCACCCGCCCTGGCCGGGAGGATCTGCGCCGGGATCGGTGCCGCGATTCTCTCGGTCGGACGCTTCGGAACCGACCGTCTGGTGCGTCGCTGTGACGCACTGATCCGCGGGAGAAGCGGCTGAGTGCCCCGTTCTGCGGGCTCCTGATGCCGGAGATCCAATCGTCGTCGCACAGATGCGCCGTCCGGGTCTTGCGCTATTGGCGTACGCGGTAACGCACATGGACGGTCTCGGGCGTCGCCACGCTCTCGATCATTTCGAGCTGCACATCCCGTGTGCCACGCTCGAACAGGCGGCGGCCGTCGCCCAGCAACAGCGGGGCGACGTGTAATCGAAGCTCGTCCACGAGCCCAGGCCGTTATAGCGCGAACCGCGCTTGAACTTCACCGCTGGAGTGTGGTGAGCTGGTCTAGAATGTCAGCCGAGCACATCAGCGGTGTACAGTCGTGAACAAAGGCGTGGTCGCGGTGATTTTCGTTTCGCAGCGGTCGAAGCACGATGCCGAGGGTTATGCCGCGGCGGCTGCGGAAATGGGCGCTGCTGCTGAGCGATTCCCGGGATACGTAGGTATCCACAGTGTCCGCGGCGACGATGGCGTGGGCATCACCGTCAGCTTTTGGGAGAGCGAGGCCGCTGCTCGGGCGTGGAAGAACGATGCCACGCATGCGGCAATCCGCGATAAGGGCCGGGCCCGATGGTACGAGTGGTATGACCTGATCGTGGCCGAGGTTACGCGTTCGTACAGTTGGTCGAGAGAGGCCGCTCCCAGCGCAGCCGCACCCGCCGAAAGCCGTTAGCTTCTTCGTGTCATCCGGGGCGGCAGTTATATAGAGCGGCCGTCGAAATGCTTGACGGGCACGGCGTCGACATCAATTCCTTCCAGCGAGCGGATGTTGATTGCGACCATCGGCTTGCCGTCCGATCCCAGTCCCTGGGCAAAGGCGTGGATGCCGCAGTTCTTGCAGAAGCGGTGCGTGATGTGGTGCTTGTTGAACTGGTAATCGGACATCGCGTTCTCGGTGGTGCGCAACTGGAACTGGGACCTCGGGACGAACCATAGAAGCGAGCCTTTGCGAACGCACATCGAGCAATTGCAGGCGAGGGCTTCCGTGATCTCCCCTTCGACGTCGAAGGCGACGTTTCCGCAGTGACAGGTTCCGTGATACCGCATGTGTCACTCCTTCAGCATCAGTTGCTACGGGAGAAAATTCTCCGCACGTCCTCAGGTTCCGCGCGGTGCCGACCCATCCCTCCATTTTGGCGCCTGCATCCGATCTTGCCGATATCCAGGATCGGCTGGCACCAGGAGGGGGCGACCGCGAGTCCACTCCGGGACCGGCCGCGTTCAGCCCGGCGGACCCTCGCGCCGGCGGGTCCCCGGGGCTGAGCGAGAGCGCCACGGCAAGATCGGCCGTCATGGAGGCCGCGCAGATCCGCTCTAGCGCGCTCGTTTCGGGACTTCCCACGAACCCCGCGAGATTTCCCGGGGCCCCCGGGACGGTATGGTAAGATCGCGAGCCCTCGTGCCGGCAGGCCTCGATCCTGCGTCCTTTGCGGACATCCCCACCGGGGATGCCGCCTGGCCCCCGCGGCGGATGGGTCGATTTCACACGGCGCGCCCGTAGCTCAGTTGGATAGAGTGCCTGGCTACGAACCAGGAGGTCGGGAGTTCGAATCTCTCCGGGCGCGCCAATGTCTCGATTTACACCAGTTTCTCGGGCTATTTCGCAGTCCGCGGATGCCACTGGCGTATGCTCGGGCGGGGGAGGACCGGATTGATGGATGGCGAGGTAATCAATCGGCTGCTCGTGGTCGATGACGAGGCCGCACA
>DASTDD010000268.1:0-2012 GCA_035710545.1 Steroidobacteraceae bacterium | reverse complement strand
TCGATTCAGCTGTTCGCGCGTGAAGTCGTCCCCAGGTTATCGCTGAGTAGCGAGAGCGGCCACCCATAGGGCCCGGAGCCACAGTTGTCGAAGACGCATATCGGGACGGCCAGTGCCGAGGTCAATGCTGCGCACCGCAGCGAGGACTCGACGTTCAAGGTTCCCGAAGCGTCAAAGGTTCGTGCCTGGCGATGTGCGAGAAGTCCGCATCCGCGGTCAGCAGCAGGAGATCGTGTCGAATGCAAAGCTGCGCGATCAATGCATCGATGGTCCCGACCTGAACACCGCGCTTTCGGCATCGATTGCGAAGTTCTGCAGCGGCGATGTGATCTTGCCGGTCGGGATTGAGCAATGGAAAGGCTGCGAAGCGCTCAATGATCTGCTGCCGCGCCTTGGGGCCGGAAAACCCTTGCAGCAGTTCCTGCAGCACCAGTCCGGTGGAGAGTATGGGCTCCCCAGCCTCAAGTGAATTGACGAGTGCACGCACCTCTGGTGCTTGCCGCAGCTGATCCCGCCGTAGAAGCAGCGACCAGACACTGGTGTCCACAAAGAGACTCACGAGAAGACGCCCGTCGTCAGGAGCGAGAGCGCTCCCTCTTGTAATCGTACCCGGGATCCCAGTCGAGCTTTCCGGCCAGCTCGAGCACGCCCTTTTGGCGCCGCCGCGCAATGAACTCCCGCAGGGCTTGAGTCACGGCGGCCGCCTTGGTGTGCTCCCCGCTGACTTTCAGGGCATCCTCGATGAGCTGAGGG
The DNA here is from genome assembly GCA_035710545.1 of Steroidobacteraceae bacterium. Taxonomy (GTDB): domain Bacteria; phylum Pseudomonadota; class Gammaproteobacteria; order Steroidobacterales; family Steroidobacteraceae; genus 13-2-20CM-66-19. Next base: position 1,259 of record DASTDD010000268.1, on the reverse strand, counting down.
TCAATGGAAAGGTTCGTGGCCATCTGTGTAGCTACCCACACAGCATTCTACACAATACACCCACCGTTAGCCACTCCTATCCGTAAGCGCTGAGGCATCACGTCGTACCCGCCCGGTCGCCGGACTTCGGCCCGCCGTCCGCAAGCAATTTCTCCAACTCCTCCAGGTTCGCCGGCTTCACCAAGTGCAGATCGAAGCCCGCGGCGTGAGCGGCTTCGCGATCGGTCTGCCGGCCGTACCCCGTCATTGCAATGAGATACAGGCGTCGGTGCGCATCGCGAAGGCGGCGCCCGAGCTCGTACCCGTTCATCCCGGGAAGCCCGATATCCACCAGCGCCCGCTCCGGCTGGAAGCGCTCCGCCAGAGCGAGCGCGCTCGGCCCGTCCCGCGCGACAGCAACCTCATGCCCCCAGGAGCGGGCGAGCAATGCCAGCGACTCTCCAGCGTCCGGATTGTCATCCACGATGAGCACCCGGAGCCCGGGCTGCGCCTGTGCTGGGGCGCGCGTTGGAGATTGGCCGGCCCGTTGCACTGCTTGCCCTTCCAGATCCTCCGTGGGTAACCGGACAATGAACTCCGTGCCGTGACCCAAGCCCGCGCTACGCGCTTCGATGGTTCCACCGTGCAAGGCCAGGACGCGCCTCACCAGAGTGAGGCCGATGCCCAGTCCCCCGCCCGAGCGAGCCAGCGAGCTGTCAATCTGGGTGAAAAGCCCAAAGATGGCCTCCTGGCTCTCCGGAGCGAGCCCAATTCCGCTGTCGCGCATGCACAGGAGCGCCTGACGGTTGTCTCTGCGGACCGTCAGTTCGAGGCGGCCACCGGGCTCGGTGTATTTGATGGCGTTCTCGAGCAAATTCGTGACGATCTGTTCCAGGCGGACCGGATCGCCGTTCACGTACACAGGGGCATCCGGCACGCTGATCGACAAGCGGTGCCGGTACTCCTCGATGCGCGGCCGACACGCCTCCGAGACCTGCCGAGCCACTGTCGCCAGGTCGATCACTTCGCGTTTGAGCTGGATGTGACCACTACTGATGCGGGCGACATCCAGTAGGTCATCCACCAGCCGGGTGAGGCGGGTCGTCTGCCGGTCGATCAGATCGAAGAGCTTGTCAGGGGGAACATTCTCCGCGCCCCGCCGCAACAGAAGCGTCGCATGCCGGATCGGCGCCAGGGGGTTTCGGAGCTCATGGGCGAGCATCGCCAGAAACTCGTCCTTGCGTTCGCTCTCTTTCAGCAGGTGCTCGGCGTTCGCTTTG
>DASTDD010000267.1:0-15879 GCA_035710545.1 Steroidobacteraceae bacterium | reverse complement strand
GCATGGATTTCATGCCATAGCTTTTCTGATGATACTGGCCGTTGAAGTGGTAGCTCGCGTGCGGGTCCCATTCGCCGTCACGCGGAATCAGCACGAAGTACTCCCCTTTTGGCGAGCGCTTCACACACAGCGTCACCCACTGGTCGGCTCCATCGTCGATCACGACTGCATACCGGTACTCCCCGGGCTGCGGCGGCTTGCGCATCCAGAGGTCCGGATCGTGGGCGGACGCCCGACTGACAGCGGCCTCATACTGTCGGCGTAGGAGGGTTTCGATCTCTGCCGTCAACGGTCCTGGCAGCTTCTGATGCTCCAGCCATTGCTCGAAGCTGTTGAGAAAGTCGGGTAATGCCGTCATTGGAGGGCTATGACTGCCCCAGAAACCTTTCTCTGCTCACCAGGCGGAGCGCGGCGATAAGCCGGCGAAGGACGCGGTCGCTCCCGATAGTCTTCGGGTCAACGAAAATATCGTAGCCAGACCCATATCGAAGCAAATGCCTCGAGTAGAGGTCGGTCAGCGTCTTCAGCTCCACGCGGAGCGCTCCATGGGCGACAAACCTGCAGCGACCAAGACGATGTCCGCGGCCTTGACGAGATTGTGGCCGTTCACGTCCTTTAGCTGAGGCCTGTATCGGTCGTAATCGATGGCCAGGAGAACGGCCTTGAGGACAACCTCAATTCCCTGGCAGAGGCGGTGGAGAACGACGAACTCGTAACCGCCGTTCTTGTGGAGCAGGTAGGCCGCTTCCACGAACGATCGGCCCTTCGCGTACATGGATTTTGCGACCAGGCTCTTGCTGTAATTCGAGAGGCGCCAAGTGCCGACCGCCGAGAGCATCTGGGACACGGGGCTGAGCCCCCTAGTTGCCATGACAGTCAGGATTCTGCGCCGCCCAGCGGCTCCAAGTCGTCCGCCGCCGGCGCCAGTCCTAAAGGTCCGCGGCCGAATTTCCCTCAAACCCACGATGGGCGTACGCTAAGCGAACGACAGGCCACACACACAAGGGAGGGGCCATCATGCCATTCTCACGCGCCGCGTCGCCGAGACCATCATGGTAGGGAACGATGTCACGGTCACCGTGCTCGGTGTGAAGGGCAACCAGGTGCAGGTCGGCATCAACGCGCCGAAAACCGTGGAAGTCCATCGGGAAGAGATCTACGAGCGGATCAAGGCCGAACGCGCGGCTGGCGAGACAACGCCCTGACAACCGCCCGCGCCGTGCCGTGACAGAGGGTGACGTGAGAACTCGGATCGCCTTGGGCACCGCGTGCCGCATCCTTGCAGTGTCTATGCTATTCATGGACGGCCTGCACGCGCAAATGCCGCCCGAGCAAGCACAGCCCCGGGTATCGGCCGAATATATCCTTGACCAAATGGCGATGAGTGCCAGGCTCGACAAACAGCTCCAGAGCGCATTGGCCGGACGCGCCTACGATGGGCTCGATTCGCTCGAGAAGCGCGCCGTCGTTTTAATGGCGGAGAATGCGATCAAGATTGTCGCGGCCGGAGAATGTGCCGATGCGACCGCCCAGCCCGCCAATGCCGAGGGTTTCTTGGCTATGTTTACGGGCCCTGGTCGCCACGTATTCAAGCCCATTTTTGACCTACCGACCGCGCGCAAAACCGAGTTGGTCGATAAGGCTATGGAAATCGCATCACAGCCGCGCGACGCTGAATTCATCGACACCATATGCCAGACACAGTTGGCTGCGGCGTGGTCTGTCAAACCCATTGCTGAGCGACGCCAGGTGGCGAGACAGGTTCTTCTGATGGCCCTCTCACCACCGGCGCCAGTGACGATCGAGGCAAGGATTGCTACCCCGTAAGCGCGGCGGAGGTCGTTCAACACTGTACGGGCGAGACTGGTGCCGGTAGCATGCGGGTACCCAGCAGTTCGGAAGCGGAACGGCGGATCGGTTGCGGAGCCTGATTGATCTGAGCAAGAGTCGCGAATCGCTCAGCGAGGCACTTGCCGGCGTTGCCGCGGCGACACTCTTGTCGGCTTGCGCCTCAACGGCGACGAGTTATCAGCCTCCGCCAGCAGGCACGCCCGCTGCAGAATTAATCGGTCACGGGATAGCTGCAACGGGATTGCCGTTCCGCGACACCGTAGGTCATGTGTCGTTCGTGGACGGCAAGCCGACCTCTTCGCTCGCTGCGACTGTGCGCATCGCTTCGGGTACTCGCAGGGTTGGTATAGATTGCTTTGTAAGGAGGAAGACTAACGTCCCTCCCTATTTCTTCAGCTGGGAGGTGCAACAGGTCGTAGTTACCGGCGACTTGCTTGCAGGGCATGAGTACTACGCGAAGTGTGAATCGACAGACGGAACACTCGCGCGGATCTGGCTTGCGGACTCACCCGATGGCCAGTCACTTCCGCAGCGCTTCACATCCGTGTGTACTCGCTCTTGCACAGCTCCGTCTCAGGCCCCGTAAGGCGCGCCTAGGCGGCCCATCGCTTTGAGTCGGCAAGAGCCCCCGCGAGCCTTGATCGACTACCGCATGCCGTTCGTTGCGATTGCGCAGGCGATGACGAGCGTGGCAATCCCGAGGCAGATCAGCACGAGTGTACGAAATCCCGGGAGGAACACCGCCAGGACGAGCGCTACGGTGGCGAAGAACCGCATGCTCAGGATTGGCGGGAGGAGTCTCCCGCGCTCTTGCAGGCGTTCGTTCTCGGCGCGTGAGGCGGCGAGTGCCTCGGCGGCCACGACATACAGCGGATCAGCAGTCGCGCGCAGCCGTCGCACGAGGTCGGCAGGGCTCAAGACTTGGGCGCTCGAAATAGCGGAAGTGGCAGCTGCTCAGAATGTGCCCGAAAGGACCTCAGAAAGTGGCCACTGGCCCCCCAGGTCGAAACCAGGAATTATCTAATTGGTCGGGGCGCCGAGATTTGAACTCGGGACCCCTTGCACCCCATGCAAGTGCGCTACCAGGCTGCGCCACGCCCCGACCGATGAACTTTCCGGAGGAAGCCGACTGGATCCGTCTGCGCGCGGTGGGGTCCGCCGCGCGGGGCCCATGATACCCCGTTTCAGCTCAGCGTTGCGCAACGCGAGCCGCACCGTGGTCTGGCGATCCCGCGACGCGCCGACCCGCGCGGTCATGCGCCAGGCCGTCCGCAACTTTCGTGGCAGCGCCCTGCTCCCACTGGTTTTTGCCTGAGTGCCCGTGCACGCGGCATGCGCCGATCAGCGCACTCACCCGCAAGGCCGCACCGACCTCAACGTCGCAAGATCTTCAGCAGCTCCTCCAGCTCCAATCGCATCTGCTTGACGATCTGCTGGCTCTGACTGACATCCGTGCGGGCTTCCTCGCCCGTGAGCTTCTGACGCGCCCCGCCGATCGTGAAGCCCTGCTCGTACAGCAGGCTGCGGATCTGACGGATCACGATCACGTCCTGGCGCTGGTAGTAGCGCCGGTTGCCGCGTCGCTTCACCGGCTTGAGTTGCGGGAACTCCTGCTCCCAGTAGCGCAGCACGTGCGGCTTCACGCCGCACAGCTCACTCACCTCACCGATGGTGAAGTAGCGCTTGCCCGGGATCGCCGGTAGCTGGGCGTTATTCTTTGGCTCCAACATAGGCTTCGACCCGTGCTTTCAGCTTTTGACCGGGACGGAACGTGACCACACGACGGGCGCTGATCGGAATTTCCTCGCCCGTCTTCGGGTTGCGACCCGGACGCTGGTTTTTGTCTCGCAGATCGAAATTTCCGAAGCCCGACAGCTTGACCTGCTCCCCGTTGGAGAGCGCCGCGCGCACCTCCTCGAAGAACAGATCCACCAGCTCCCGTGCTTCGCGCTTGTTGAGACCGAGCTGATTGAACAGCGCTTCCGCCATCTCCGCCTTGGTCAGGGCCATCTCGTTATTCTCGTATTCTTGCGTTCAACGTCACACGCAGATCCGCGACGATGGAGGCAATCAGACGCTCGACATCGTCATCGGTTAGAGTGCGAGAAATATCCTGAAAAATCAAGCCCAAAGCCACACTTTTTCTACCGGATTCTATGCCGGGGCCGCGATACACGTCGAAAACGCGGAAGGTTTGCAACAGGCTGGCAGCTACCAAGGTTACACGCTCGGCGAGGGCACTTAAAGGTATTGACTCGTCGAGGACCACGGCGAGGTCGCGCCGGACCTGCGGAAAGCGCGAAATCTCGTGGTAGTGGGGTCTTCGCACCGCCAGAGCGGCGACTTCGAGCTCGAAAAGCACTGGCGGATATGTAAAGTCCATCGACTTGACCAGGGAGGGGTGCAGCTCTCCGAGCCAGCCCACTGCCCGCCCGCCGCGCATGATGCGCGCGGAGCGTCCCGGGTGCAGGCAGGTGAGCCCGTCGGCCGCAGCCTCGAAGATGAAGGCGTCCCGCTCACCGGTCGCGGTCAGCAGGGCCTCGAGGTCGCTCTTCACGTCAAAAAAGTCGACAGGAACACGGACCTCACGCGCAAGCCCCCACTGTTCCGGAAGCCGCGGACCGACCGCAATGCCGGCAATCGAATCTACCTCCCGGGTGCGGCGGCCTTCGGGGATGAACCGTGCGCCATGCTCGAACAGCCGGATCCGGTCCTGCTGCCGGCGCTGGTTTTCCAGCGCACAACGCAGCAGGCCCGGCCACAGCGACAGGCGCATGGCCGAGAGGTCGCTCGCGATCGGGTTGACCAACATCAGCACGGCCTGATCCGGAAACAGCTGCGCTTGCAGTGCGGGATCGACGAACGCGAATGTGATCGCTTCCTCGTAGCCGCGCATGGCGAGCGCTTCCAGCATCACGTGCTCGCTCGCCCTCTCCTCCGTGAGGCTCCGGAAGCGATGCGGGCCGCGTGCATCGGCCTCCGAGATCGCCTCGAAGCCGACGATCCGCGCGACCTCCTCGATGAGATCGGCCTCGATCGCGATGTCGAATCGGTGCGGCGGCGCCATCGCCTCCCATCCGTGCGCAGTCGATACAACCTGCATTTTCAGCGCAGTCAGCACCGTCGCGACACGCTCGTCCGGCAGCCGCAGACCCAGCAATCGCTCCAACTGCGAGCGGCGCAACGATACGGCCTTGCGCTGCGGCAGATGCTCAACCGATTGCACGAGCGTCACCGGGCCCACGGCGCCCCCGGCAATCGAGCGCAGCAAACTCGTGGCCCGTTCCACGGCCCGCTGCTGCAGAGAAGGATCGACGCCGCGCTCGAACCTCTGGCTGGCATCGGTCACCAGACCCCAGCGTCGCGCACGCCCGATCACGGCCTCGGGCGCAAAGAACGCCCCCTCAAAGAACACATCCCGCGTATCCGCACTCACCGCGGTCCGCTCGCCACCCATGACGCCCGCTACGCCGACCGGGCCCTCGCGGTCCGTGATGAAGAGGACATCCGGCTCCGCCTTGATACTCCGGCCGTCGAGAAGCGTGATCGCCTCCCCCGAGTGCGCGTGCCGCACTCGGATCTCACCACGCAGTTTGGCGAGATCGTATGCGTGCATCGGCTGGCCGAGCTCGAGCATGATGTAGTTGGTGACGTCGACGACCGGGCTGATGGACCGTACACCCGAGCGCCGCAGCCGCTCGCGCAGCCAGATGGGAGTCGGCGCCCGATTGTTGACGTCGCGGATGATGCAGCCGGCGAAACTCGGACACGCCGCCGGCGCTTCGAGGTGCACGGCGAGCCTGTCCTGCGCGCTGGATGTTCCCCCTCTGGCCGACCCTGTTGAATCGAGACCATCAGTCGAAGCAGGCAGATCTGGAATGGCACCCAGCGTTCCACCCAACAGTACTGCCACTTCGCGAGCAATGCCGAGGACCGACATCGCATCGCCACGATTGGGCGTCACTGCGATCTCGAGCACCTCGTCATCCAGGTCAAGATACTCCCGCAACGGTTGACCCACCGGCGCCTCGGGCGGCAGCTCGAGAATTCCAGAGGAGCTTTCCGCAAGCCCCAACTCCCTGGCAGAGGTCAGCATGCCGAAGGACTCCACCCCGCGCAGCCGGGCCGGCTTGATGTCGATATCGCCCGGCAGCTTCGCACCGACCACCGCGAGTGCGCACTTCAGGCCCGCGCGCGCATTAGCCGCGCCGCACACGATCTGCACGGGCTCGGCCTCGCCGAAGGCGACGCGACAGACTTGCAGCTTGTCAGCCTGAGGATGCCGCTCCGCCGAGAGGATCTCTGCCACGACCACACCGGAGAACGCCGGCGCGGCGGGCTCGATCGCCTCGACCTCGAAACCTGACATCGTGAGACGGGAGCCGAGCTCGCGCGCATTCCACGGCAGCTCCACCCAATCGGCCAGCCAGGAGTACGGGATGCGCATGGCTAGAACGCCCGGAACTGGCGCAGGAAGCGCAGATCGTTCTCGAACGCCAGGCGCAGGTCGTTGAGCCCGTAGCGCAGCATCGCGAGACGGTCGATGCCCATGCCAAACGCGTAGCCGGTGTAGCGCTCCGGATCCACACCGCTCGCCTGCAGGACGTTCGGGTGGACCATGCCGCAGCCGGAGATCTCGAGCCAGCCGGTCTGCTTGCACACCTTGCAGCCCCTGCCCTCGCAGAATACACAGGACATGTCCACTTCGGCCGAGGGCTCCGTGAAGGGGAAGTAAGAGGGCCGCAGTCGCATGGCCAGATCCCGCTCGAAGTAGGCCTGCAGGAATCCGTGCAGCGCCGCTTTCATGTTGGCGAAGCTGATGCGCTCATCGACCACCAGACCCTCGAGCTGGTGAAACATCGGCGAGTGGGTCATGTCGTAATCGCAGCGGTACACCCGGCCCGGGGCGATCAGCGCCAGCGGCGCCCCATGCTCGAGCATGGCGCGGATCTGCACCGGCGAGGTGTGCGTGCGCAACAGCCGTCCGTCGGGGAAATAGAACGTGTCGTGCATCGCCCGCGCCGGATGGTTGGGCGGGATGTTGAGCGCCTCGAAGTTGTGGAAGTCGTCCTCGATCTCCGGACCCGAAGCCACCTCGAAGCCGGCACGGCGGAACAGCTGCTCGATGCGCAAGCGCGCCTTGGTAACCGGATGTAACCCGCCGCGCTCCTCGCCGCGGCCCGGCAGGGTGACATCGATGGTCCCGGCCGCGAGCGCGCGATCCACCTCGGCCTTCTCGAGCGCCGCGCGGCGCTTGTCGATCGCCGCCTGCACGGCCTCCTTGGCATCGTTGATGCGCTGGCCCGCCGCCGGACGCTCGGCCGCGGAAAGCGTACCCAGGCTCTTGAGCTGCTCGGTGAGCTGGCCCTTCTTGCCGAGCCAGCGGACGCGCACCTCATCGAGCGCAGGCAGATCGCCGCAGGAGGCGATCTCGGCCTGCGCCTGCTCGATGAGCGGAGTCAGGTCGCTCACGACCGGAGCGCTCAGCTCATGCCCAGAGCCGTCTTCGCCTGCTGCGCAATCGCACCGAAGGCCTCCGCATCGTGCACGGCCAGGTCGGCAAGCACCTTGCGGTCAATGTCGACGCCCGCCTTGAGAAGGCCGTTGATGATCCGGCTGTAGGACAGACCATGCAGCCGCGCGGCAGCGTTGATGCGCGTGATCCACAGCGCACGGAACTCGCGCTTCTTGGCCCGCCGGTCGCGGTACGCGTACTGTCCGGCCTTGATGACTGCCTGCTTGGCCGCGCGGTACACCTTGCGGCGGGCGTTGTAGTAACCCTTGGCCTTGCCCAGCACCTTCTTGTGACGGCGCCCGGCCGTCACGCCACGTTTTACTCTTGCCATTGCGATCTCTTACTTGTGATGAGGGAGGAGCTGGGTGACACGCCCGACATCACTTTCGTGGATGAGGCTCGAGCCGCCGGAACGCGCGTGGCGTTTGACCTTGCGGTCCTTGTGGCCGAGATTGTGGCGGCGATTGGCCGAGTACCGCTTGAAGCTTTTCGCCGTCTTGCGAAAACGCTTGGCCGCGGCCCGGTTGGTTTTCAACTTGGGCACGATCGATCTCCTCGTTCTGTAGCCACCGGTCGCTGCGGTGCCAGGGCACCGCGCTCGCGGGCGAACGGAGCGCAGGTCCTGACAGCGGACCTGCGGGCCGTTACTTCTTTTTCGGTGCGAACACCATGACCATCTGCTTGCCTTCCATCAGCGGGTTCTGCTCGATCACGCCGTGACCGGCGAGATCGGTAGAGACGCGATCGAGCAAGCGGCGTCCGATGTCCTGATGCACCATCTCACGGCCGCGGAACCGCAGGGTTACCTTGGCCTTGTCACCCTCGGTCAGGAAGCGGATCAGATTACGCAGCTTGATCTGGTAATCGCCCTCTCCCGTACCGGGACGAAACTTCACCTCCTTGACCTGAATCTGTTTCTGCTTGCGCTTGGCAGAGTGGGCCTTCTTGTTGGCCTCGAACAGAAACTTCCCGTAGTCCATGATGCGTACGACCGGCGGCTCCGCCGTCGGCGACACTTCCACGAGATCCAGCTCGGCGGTCTGCGCCATCTGCAGCGCCTCGAACCGCGACATCACCCCGGCCTGCGATCCATCGGCCGCGATCACGCGAAGCTGCGGCGCGGTGATGTCCTCGTTGCGCCGAACACGCTTCGTTGCACTAGCGATGCTTCAACCCTCCAACGTCCGGCGCCCGCGGCTCTCGAGCTCGACACGGAGACGTTCGGCAAACGTCTCCTCGGGTAACGAGCCCAAGTCCTTACCGCTTCTTGTGCGCACTGAAATGGTGTTTGCGGCCACTTCCTTGTCGCCCGCAACCAGTAGATACGGCACACGCTGCAACGTGTGTTCGCGAATCTTAAAGCCGACCTTTTCATTGCGCAAGTCGAACTCGGCGCGAAATCCCTGATTTTTCAGGGATTCCGTAACTTTCCGCACATACGCTTCCTGGCGCTCGGTGATGTTCATGACCACGGCCTGGACGGGCGCGAGCCAGGCAGGCAGCCGGCCGGCGTGGTGCTCCAGGAGGATCGCGAAGAAGCGCTCCAGCGAGCCGAAGATCGCCCGGTGCAGCATCACGGGCGTGCGCTTTTCACTATGCTCATCAATGTAATAGGCGCCAAGCCTGCCGGGCATGTTGAGGTCCACCTGGAGCGTTCCGCACTGCCAGTCCCGGCCGATGGCATCGCGCAGGACGAACTCGAGCTTCGGGCCATAGAAGGCGCCCTCGCCCGGGTTCAGCGTGTACTCGATCCCGGCGGCGCGCGATGCGGCCAGCAGCGCCCCCTCGGCCCGGTCCCAAATCTCGTCGGCCCCGACCCGCTTGGCCGGCCGGTCGGCGAACTTGATCAGCAGGTCCTCGAAGCCGAAGTCGCGGTAGATATCGAGGATCAGGCGCGTGATGGTCACGCATTCCTCGGTGATCTGATCCTCGGTCAGGAAGATGTGGGCGTCATCCATCGTGAACGCGCGCACGCGCATGAGGCCATGCAGCGCGCCCGAAGGCTCATAGCGATGGATCTTGCCGAACTCGGCCAGCCGTACCGGCAGCTCGCGGTAACTGCGCAAGCCATGCTTGAAGATCTGGATGTGCCCCGGGCAGTTCATCGGCTTGATCGCGTACACGCGCTCATCCGGGGTCTGGGTGAGGTACATGTTCTCGCCGTACTTCTCCAGGTGCCCGGACTGCCGCCACAGATTGGAGTCCATCAGCTCCGGCGCGCTGACTTCCTCGTAACCGGCGCTGTGCAGCCGATGGCGCATGTAGCCGATGAGTGTCTGGAACACGGTCCAGCCCTTCGGATGCCAGAAGACGGCCCCCGGGGCTTCCTCCTGCAGATGGAACAGGTCGAGCTCGCGGCCGATGCGGCGGTGGTCGCGCTTCTCGGCCTCCTCCAGCCGGTGCAGGTAGGCCTCGAGCTGCTTGCGATCGCCCCAGGCAGTTCCGTAGATCCGCTGCAGCATCTCGTTGCGCGAATCGCCGCGCCAGTACGCACCGGCCACCTTGGTCAGCTTGAAAGCCTTCAGCTTGCCGGTCGAGGGCACGTGGGGCCCGCGGCACAGATCCACCCAGTCCCCCTGCCCGTAGAGGCTGATCTCCTCCTTCTCGGGAATGCTGGCGATGATCTCGGCCTTGTAGTGCTCGCCGATACGCTTGAAGAACCGGACGGCCTCGTCCCGCGTCATGACGCGTCGGGTGACTGGCTGGTCAGCCTCCGCAAGCTGCTGCATCTTCGCCTCGATCGTCGCCAGGTCCTCCGTGGTGAAGGCACGCTTGTACGAGAAATCGTAGAAGAATCCGTCCTCGATCACCGGACCAATCGTCACCTGCGCATCGGGAAACAGCTCCTTCACCGCCTGAGCCAGCAGGTGCGCGGTCGAGTGGCGGATGACTTCGATGCCGGCGGGGTCCTTGTCGGTCACGATCGAGACCGCGGCGTCCCGGTCGATCACGAACGAGGTGTCGACGAGTTTGCCGTCCACGCGTCCCGCGAGGGCGGCCTTGCGCAGTCCCGCACCGATGGCGGCCGCGACCTCATCCACGGTCACCGGCTTTTCAAAAGTACGTTGACTGCCGTCAGGCAGTGTCACTAAGGGCATGGAGGTCATTCGTCACTTGGTTACCCGGGGCGCAGGACATTCCGACCGGCAAAAGCCACGGCTTTTGCCGGTCCCAAACGAAAAATGGTAGGCGCGAGTGGGATCGAACCACCGACCACCACCATGTCAAGGTGATGCTCTACCACTGAGCTACGCGCCTGGAAATCCGGCTACGAGGGCCGCGAACGATACAAGAGGCCCCGCACCGAAGCAAGCTAACCCCAAGCACTCCAAGCACTTACGAGGGGGTCACGACCCGCCGACCGGCTGTCCGGCGGGAGTCTCGGAAGCGCTGTCGGCCACTTCCGCATCTCCTGCGCCGCCGCTGGCCGCCGCGCGCTCCAGTCTTGCGTGGCGCACTCGCCCCCTCTCGCCATCCAGCAGAGTGAAGGCCTCGGCGAGAGTCGTCACGACGCCCTGCGCGCCGGCGGCTTCCAGGCGCTGGCGCGAGCGCTCGAGAGCCCCGGATGCACACCACAATCCGACGAACACCGGCATTGTGGGATCGCTCGTATGCACGCTCTTGCACACGGCGCGCGCCGACGGCACAGCCTCGGGAGGCAGCGCCGAGACCACCACAGCCATCGTCCCAGGGGGCAGCGTAGGTTCGAAATTATCGCGAGCGCTGCGCACGTAGGGATTCATGCCGCGCTCCAGGAGCACCGCCTCGAACACCTTCGCGACGATCTCATCGGCGCGATCGGCCGCGGCGATGCACAGAATGGGAGGCGGCCGGTCCGGGTTGGCAAATCCGACCAGTCGGGAGCGCATCGAGTCCAGCGAATCCAGGCGCTCGTCCAGCCACAGACTCACGTGCTCGAAGATGGTCGACCGCTTGGCATCCGTGAGCACCCCGCGCTCATGATCCGCCTCGACCAGAGCAATCGCCGGCACGAGGATCGAGTCGCAAACCTCCAACAGCGACTTCGCCCGCAACGCCCCGTGCAGCACCCGATCGGCATCGTCGGCACTGCTCGAGAGCAGCCGCTGATAGAGGCGCTCGTAGGGCTCCATCACCGGCTCGTCCCCGAGCAGCACCCACAGGAACTGGAGCTGCGGGATGTACTTGCCCATGACCGCCGCGCAAACCGTCATCGGAATCGCCAGCAGCAGACCGGCGAATCCCCATAGCCAGGTCCAGAAGCCCGCAGCCAGCAGAAGCGCGACGGGCGACACGCCCGTGTGCGAGCCGTACAGCAGGGGCTCCAGCACCGCGTAGCTGAGCAGCTCGAGTACCGCGAACAGCCCGAAGATCTCCAGGGGCCGCATCCAGTCATCGAACACTGCGAACGACAGAGTGAGCGGCATGGCAGCCGACATCCAGACGCCAATGTAGGGGATGAACCGCAACACCATGGTCAGCGCGCCCCACAGCAGTGCGTTGGGCACGCCCAGGTACCACAGCCCGCCCGCCACCCACAGCCCCGTCCAGCCGTTGATGAGGATTTGCATCAGCAGATAGCGGCTGACGCGGCTGGCTGCTTCGTTGAGGGCTTCCGTGGTGATGTACATGTTGCGGGAGCCCAGCAGTCTCAACAGCCGCTCGCGCAGGTCCGGAAGTCGCAGCAGCATGAACGCGACCAGGACGATGACGGCCAGCGTCGTCGCCAATGGCTTGACGACCGGAGAGACGACATCGCGCACGGTCTGGAGCGCATTCTCCGGCGGCTGGACGACCTGTACCTTCGACACCCCACGCTGCCGGGGCTCGAGCGGAGCGACCCGATCGATCTCCCGCGTCAGCTGATCGACCGCGCGGGTAGTCTTCTCAACGCCGATCCGCAGCACGCCGCTCAAGTGAGTCAGGTTGACGCGCAGCTGGTGCTGGTAGTCCGGCAGCTCGTGGGCGAGATCGGCAAACTGGTTGAACACTCCGGTGCCCACGGCCCCGATCACCGAGAACGCGAGCGCCATGGAGAGGATGACGGCGAGCCCGCGATTGATGTGCCACCGCCGCAGCATCTTGACGAGCGGCGCCAGCAGAAAAGTCAGGAGAATCGCCAGCGCCAGGGGCACGAAGACTTCCTGCGCGAGCTTGAGAACGGCCACGACCACCACGATGGTCAGCAGCGCGATCCGGGTCGTGTCAGCGCCTTGGGCTCGGCCGTTCATGACTCACCCATTCGCATGAATCGTTCCCACCCCCCGGTAGGAGCCGTTACCCGATCAACTCGCCGCCCGGGCCGGAAACCCGAGCTCGATCTGCTTCAGCCGTTCGATCTCATCGCGCAGCGTCGCCGCCTGCTCGAACTCCAGGTTGCGCGCCCGCTTGAACATCTCCGCCTCGAGCTTCTTGATCTGCCGCACGAGGGCCTCGGGCCGCAGATCCACCGCCGCACTCGCCTCGCCCGCCTTGCCGGCGCGCTTGCGACCGGTGGGCATCGGCGCCGGCGCCCGCGCGCCCTCCATGATATCGGCCACGGCCTTCTGGATGCCGCGGGGAGTGATCCCGTGCTCGCGGTTGTATTCGATCTGCTTGCCGCGCCGGCGGTTGGTCTCATCGATCGCCCGCTGCATCGAGCCGGTCATCGTGTCCGCGTACAGGATGGCGCGCCCGTTGATGTGGCGGGCCGCGCGGCCGATTGTCTGGATGAGCGAGTTGTCCGAGCGCAGGAAGCCTTCCTTGTCCGCATCGAGTATCGCCACGAGCGAGACCTCGGGCATATCCAGCCCTTCGCGCAGAAGGTTGATGCCGACCAGCACGTCGAACTTGCCGAGGCGCAGATCGCGGATGATTTCCGTCCGCTCGACGGTCTCGATATCGGCGTGCAGATAGCGCACGCGCACGCCGTGCTCGTGCAGATACTCGGTCAGGTCTTCGGCCATGCGCTTGGTGAGCGTCGTGATCAGGACGCGCTCGTTGCACTCCACCCGCTTGTTGATTTCCGACAGCACATCGTCCACCTGGCTGCCAACCGGGCGTACCTCAACCTCCGGGTCCACGAGCCCCGTCGGGCGCACGACCTGCTCCACCGTCTGTCCCGAGTGAGCGGCCTCGTAACGCCCGGGAGTCGCCGAGACGAAGACCATCTGCGGAGCCAGGCTCTCCCACTCCTCGAATTTCAGCGGCCGGTTGTCGAGCGCCGAGGGCAGCCGGAAGCCGTATTCCACGAGCACTTCCTTGCGCGAGCGGTCCCCGCGGTACATGGCACCCAGCTGTGGAATGGTCTGATGGCTCTCATCGATGATCAAAAGCGCATTGCGCGGGAGATAGTCGAACAGGCACGGCGGCGGATCGCCGGGGGCCCGCCCCGAGAGATAGCGCGAGTAATTCTCGATGCCGGCGCAGTACCCCACCTCCTGCAGCATCTCCATGTCGAAGCGCGTCCGCTGCTCCAGCCGCTGCGCCTCGAGCAGCTTGCCGGCATCCCGCAGCTCCCGCAGCCGGATGCGCAAATCCTCACGAATCAGATCCACGGCGCCGATCACCCGCTCGCGCGGCGTGACGTAATGCGTGCCGGGGTAGACGGTGAAGCGCGGCACCTTGCGCGAGATGGCCCCGGTCAGCGGGTCGAACAGCGTGATCGAGTCGATCGTGTCATCGAAGAGCTCGACGCGTACGGCCTCGCGCTCCGATTCCGCGGGAAAGATATCGATGACGTCGCCGCGCACCCGATAGGTGCCCTGCGTGAGGTCGAGCTCGTTCCGCGTGTACTGCATTTCCGCCAGCCGGCGCAGCAGCTTGCGTTGCTCCGTGCGGTCGCCGCGAACCAGGTGCAGGATCATCGAGAGGTAAGCCTGGGGATCGCCCAGTCCGTAGATCGAGGACACCGTGGCCACTATGATCGAGTCCGGGCGCTCCAGTAGCGCCTTGGTCGCCGAGAGCCGCATCTGCTCGATGTGCTCATTGACCGAGGAGTCCTTCTCTATATACGTGTCCGAGGAGGGTACGTAGGCCTCGGGCTGGTAGTAGTCGTAGTACGAGACGAAGTACTCGACCGAATTGTGGGGAAAGAACTCCCGGAACTCTCCGTAGAGCTGTGCAGCGAGGGTCTTGTTGTGCGCCAGCACCATTGTGGGGCGCTGTACCCTCTCGATGACGGCCGCGACGGTCATGGTCTTGCCGCTGCCGGTCACGCCGAGCAGCGTCTGATGAGCCAGTCCCTCCTCGAGCCCCTCGACGAGCTTCTCGATCGCCTCCGGCTGGTCGCCGGCGGGGGAAAAGTCGGCCTCGAGTTTGAACGGAATCTGTTCCATGCGTGCGTTGGGGCGCCGCGAGAATGGTGAGGCACGGCGCGATCCCGTAATATAGCCGCGCCGCCCGAATTAAAGCGATTACAGGAACCTCCGTGACCCTACCCGTGTCCCGACGCGTCCAGCGCGTCAAGCCGTCGCCTACGCTCGCTGTCACCGCCCGCGCCGCCCGCCTCAAGGCCGAAGGCAAGGATGTCATCGGATTGGGCGCCGGGGAGCCGGATTTCGACACTCCGCCCCACATTGCCCAGGCGGGTATCGAGGCCATCCGCAGCGGCTTCACCCGCTACACGAACGTGGACGGGATCAACGAGCTGAAGGATGCGATCAGCGACAAGTTCCTGCGCGACAACGGGCTCAAGTATGAGCGCTCGCAGATCCTCGTGTCCTCGGGCGCGAAGCAGACGGTGTACAACCTCTGCGCGGCCGTCCTCGATGCCGGCGACGAGGCGATCATCCCTGCCCCGTACTGGGTGTCCTATCCGGACATGGTGATGCTCGCCGACGGGCTTCCGGTGATGCCGTTCGCGGGACTGGCGCAAGGCTACAAGATCACGCCGCGGCAGCTCGCGGCCGCCATCACACCCAAGACCCGGCTCGTTCTGCTCAACAGCCCCTGCAATCCGACCGGCGCCGCGTACACGCGGGCCGAGCTGCGGGCGTTGGGCGAGGTGTTGCTCGAGCACCCGCGCATCATCATCGGCACCGATGACATGTACGAGAAGATCTACTGGGGGCAGGAACCCTTCTGCAGCCTGCTCACGGCGGTGCCGGAGCTCTATCACCGCACTGTGACCATCAACGGGGTGTCCAAGGCGTACGCGATGACTGGATGGCGGATTGGTTATTGCGGTGGCCCGCGGGAGCTGATCACGGCCATGTCGACCATCCAGGGACAGTCCACCTCCAACGCTTCGAGCATCTCGCAGAAAGCGGCGACTGTCGCTCTCAGCGGGGATCAATCGTGCGTGACGCGCATGAACGAGGCATTCAAGGCGCGGCATGACTTCCTGGTTCACGGCCTCAATTCTCTGCAGGGCGTGAGCTGCCTGCCAGGCTCGGGCACGTTCTACGCCTTCGCGGACGTCTCACGTGCGATTGCCGGGCTCGGATGCCGGGATGACAACGAGTTCGCCGAGCTGCTGCTCACCGAGGGCGGCGTCGCGGTGGTCCCCGGCTCAGGCTTTGGCGCCCCCGGACATATCCGCCTGTCCTTCGCCT
>DASTDD010000266.1:0-3098 GCA_035710545.1 Steroidobacteraceae bacterium | reverse complement strand
CGAGGCGCTCGGGCTGTACGCGCGCGTCATGTCCGCCATCCGCATCAACGAGGTGTGCGAGGACTACATTCGCCGGCGCGCGGTGCGGCACCTGGAGAAGGGGCGCGTGGTGATCTTCGCTGCAGGCACTGGCAACCCGTTCTTCACCACGGACACGGCCGCCTCGCTGCGGGCCATCGAGATCAATGCCGATGTGCTGCTGAAGGCTACCAAGGTCAACGGCGTGTATTCCGACGACCCCGTGCGCAATCCCGCGGCCATTCGTTATGCCACGCTCACCTTCGACAGGGTCCTGGCCGACAAGCTCAATGTGATGGATGCGACCGCCATCGTCATGTGCCGCGACAATCGCTTGCCATTGAGGGTCTTCAATCTGAACAATTCGGGCGACCTGACGCGCATCGTCAGGGGTGAGGACGTCGGAACGGCGGTCACCTTTGAATAGTCTCGCCCGGGCGTGAGCCCGTGAGGATGCCACTATGCTCGAGGATCTGAAGAAAGACGCGCGCGAGCGCATGTCGAAATGTGTCCAGACCTTTCAGGGCGATCTGAAGAAGCTGCGCACGGGCCGCGCGCATCCGAGCCTGATCGAGCACCTGAGGGTCGATTACTATGGCGCCGATGTGCCCCTGCAACAGGTGGCCAACATCGCGGTGGAGGACGGGCGCACGCTGGTGGTCTCTCCCTGGGAGAAGACGATGGTGCAGCCCATCGAGAAGGCCATCCACAAGTCCGACCTGGGACTGACGCCGATGACGGCCGGAACCGTGATCCGCATTCCCATGCCGCCGCTCACCGAGGAGCGCCGCCGCGATATCACCAAGGTTCTGCGCCACGATGCCGAGAATGCGCGCGTTGCCGTTCGCAACGTGCGCCGCGACGTGATGGCCGATATCAAGGAGATGCTCAAGAAGAAGCTGGTGTCCCAGGACGACGAGCGCCGGGCCGAGGGCGAGGTGCAGAAGCTCACCGACAAGCACGTGGCCGACATTGATCAGCTGCTCGCCGCCAAAGAAAAAGAGGTCATGCAGGTTTGACGAGACTGCCCCGGCACGTCGCCATCACGATGGACGGCAACGGGCGCTGGGCCGCCGCGCACGGCGTGCCGCGCGCGGCGGGGCACCGCGCCGGGCTCAAGCCCACGCGCCTGGTCATCCAGGAGTGCGCCCGCCGCGGGATCGAGGCACTCACGCTGTTCGCCTTCTCCAGCGAGAACTGGAAGCGTCCCGCCGAGGAAGTCTCTTCCCTGATGAGCCTGTTCGTGGATTCGCTCGACCGGGAGATCGACGAGCTGCATGCCAACCGGGTGCGCGTGCGCTTCATAGGCGACCGCCGCCTGCTGGCCGTGCGTTTGCAGGCGCGCATCGCCGCGGCCGAAGAGCGCACCGCGACGAATCCGGGCCTCAAGCTGCAGATCGCCGTGAGCTATGGCGGGAGATGGGACATAATTCAGGCAACTCAAAGGCTTGCGGCGCAATGCTCAAGCGGATCCATACGTCCCGAGGACATCGATGAGCCACGCTTCGGCGCTGCGCTCCAGCTCGCGGGCGTGCCCGATGCCGACCTGATGATCCGCACCGGTGGCGAGCAGCGCATCAGCAACTTCCTGCTGTGGCACGGCGCCTATGCCGAGCTGTATTTCAGCCCGGTGCTGTGGCCGGATTTCGACCTCGCCGAGCTCGAGGGGGCGCTCGAGTTCTTCGGTGGCCGCGAGCGTCGCTTCGGTCGCACTTCCGAGCAATTGCCGCCCCCGCAGGGCGCCGCGGCAATGAAAGTTCGAGAGACGTGAGCGAGGGGCTGCGCAAGCGCATCGTCACGGCGGTCATCCTCGCCGCCGGACTGTTCATCGTGGCGCTGTGGCTTCCGGCACGGTGGACGGCCGGCGTGCTGACGATCCTGATGCTGGCAGGCGCCTGGGAATGGTCGGCGCTGCTGCGGCTGCGGACGCGCTCGCTTCGCGCGGTCTACCTTGCATTTCTGGCTGCGATGATGCCCGTTGTGTGGCACGTTACCGCCACGCCGGAGGGACGCGATATCGTGCTCGTCACCGCGGTGGTGTGGTGGATCGTGGCGCTGGGGTGGATCGCCTTTGCGCCGCAGTTTGTCGCCCCCTGGTCGGCGGCGCTGGCGGGCGCATTGGCCTTGTTGCCTGCATGGATCGCGCTGTTGCGGCTGCGGCTGGACCTGCCACGCGGCGCCGAATGGATGCTGTTCACACTGATTCTGGTGTTTGCGGCGGACATCGGCGCGTTTTTCGCGGGGCGCCGCTTCGGGCGGTTGCGTCTGGCGCCGCTGGTTTCGCCCGGCAAGACCTGGGAGGGCGTGTTGGGTGGCGCGCTGGCGGGTGCGCTGGTGGCGGTGCTCGGCAGCGGGTGGTTCGGAGTGCCCTTGCCCACGTTCCTGCCGTTATGTCTGGCGGCGGTGGGTTTCTCGATCGTCGGCGATCTCACGGAGAGTCTGTTGAAGCGTTTCGCGGGAGTAAAGGACAGTGGCACTCTCTTTCCCGGGCATGGCGGGGTGATGGATCGGATCGACAGCGTCACCGGCGCCGCGCCCGTGCTGCTGTTGGGGCTGACAGTGTTGGGAGTCGCAGCATGAGAGGCGTCGTGGTCCTCGGCTCGACCGGCTCGGTCGGAGAGAACACGCTCGATGTGCTGGCGCGCCACCCGGACAGGTTCAGGCTCGTGGGCATCGGAGCTCATCGCAATGTCGAGCGGCTGGCCGAGCAGGTGCTGCGATGGCAACCGCCCTATGCGGCCCTGTCGGATGTGAATGCCGCACGCGATCTGCAGCGAATGCTGGGCCAGCGAGCGCCGGGAACGCGCCTCCTCGCCGGGGAGGAGGGGCTGACCGAGATCGCTACGTTGCGTGAGGCCGACTCGGTGATGGCGGCCATCGTCGGTGCCGCGGGCTTGCGCTCGACTCTGGCCGCAGCTCGCGCGGGCAAGCGGGTGCTGCTCGCCAACAAGGAGTCTCTGGTCATGGCCGGCCCGCTGATGATGGCGGCGGTGCGCTCCTCGGGCGCGACGCTTCTGCCGATAGACAGCGAGCACAACGCCATCTTCCAGTGTCTGCCGCCTCAGGCGCGTACGGGCGTA
>DASTDD010000265.1:0-2105 GCA_035710545.1 Steroidobacteraceae bacterium | reverse complement strand
CTGCTCGCCGGATTGCCGATGCCGAAGATCGATCTGGTGATCGCGCTGGTCTCGATTGCCTGCATCGAGATTACCGGCCTCCTGGGCAGGCAGCAGCCCCTGCGCGAGCAGCTTCTCCGGTGGCCGGCCTGGATGCGCTGGGGTGTCTATTACCTCGTCGCCGGTGCGATCGTGTACCTGGGGTCGCAGAACACGGCCACGGTCTTCATCTATCAGCAGTTCTGAGCTCACCCATGAGACGACTGCTCGGGCGCGCCGCGATCCTCTGCCTGCCGTTCATTCTGCTGAGCGCGCTGGTCGCGGTGGTCGATCCGTACGACCGTCTGGGTATCTCGAGGCTCGTTCCGGACAGCGTCAAGCTGCAAGAGGCGGTGCCGCTGCACAACCCGCTATGGAAGCTCGAGAGATTCAGCCGCGCGCCGGTGGGCCGCCTGATACTCGGCGATTCCTCCATGGCCTCGCTGCGTCCCGAGGACATCCGCGCGGTGACGGGGCAGGAGTATTTCAACTTCGCGTACGGCGGCGGCACGCTGATCGAGGCGGTGGACACGTACTGGTTCGCCAAGCGGCGCATCCATCTCGATGCGGTCTACCTCGGCATCGGCCTCATCAACTTCAATGAATACCAGAATCTCGACCGGTTCACCGAGGCGAACGCCATGGTCGAGAACCCTCTGAAATACCTGACCAACCGTGTGGTACTCGAGGCGGCGTTCCTCTCGGCCTACGTGGACATGACCGGCGTCCCGGTCGCGATCGGCGCGCCGGGGGTCAGCCCGCAGGCCTTCTGGCGTGCGCAGCTCGATGAGTCACTTCCGCAACTGCTGCACGAATACCGCTACCCGTCAGAGCTCGCCGGCCGGCTCGAGCAGCTGGCGGCCGATTGCCGCCGCAACGGCACGCAACTGGTGATCGTGATTCCGCCGACTCATGTCGAGCTGCAGGAGAAGGTGACTGCGCTCGGACGCAGCGCCGACGAGGTGCGCTTCAAGGCGTTCGTCGCGAGGCTGGCCACTGTCTATGATCTGGACTACCCGAATGCCTTCACGCGCGACCGGGCTAACTTCTCCGACCCGTTCCACCCCGTCAGCGATCGCACCACGATCGCGGAAGTATGGGGAAACCGCCGCGAGTACTCGCGCCGCAGCGAGCCGTCCGGCGCGCCCGCGGCCGCTCAGCGCTTGAGCACGTCCCAGGGTCCGTAGGTGCTCGATTCGCCGCTCGGGTGCTCGACGGTGTTGCCCTGTCCGGAGCTGCTGCGGTTCTTGTAGGCCATGGCTCCAGGACCCAGGCCCGCGATGTGGTTGCAACGGCAGACGACGTTCCGGGCCCTGGCGCCGAGATCCAGCGCCGGCCCCTGCGTGGTCTCGGCGATGCCGTCATGGCCGAGCTCGTAGCCGAACCGGTTGCCCTCGATGATGAAGCCCGTGCACAGGTCTATCTGCACCGCACCATAGACTCCCGGGCGGGACAGGCTGTTGCCGGCCATGAAGCAGTTGCGCACGATTCCCATCTTCTGCCGCGGCGGGTTCCAGATGGAGGAATCCTGACCGAGCTGCAGGGCTTCCTCCTTGCAGGAGAAGATGTCGACGCTGTCGATCGTCATGCGCGTGCAGTCATGGGTCGCGGCGATGCCCCGCACGAAGTTGGTGATGTGGCCGTTGCGCACGGTCATCTTTTCGGCGCTCGACTGGATGCCGAAGCCGCCGGATTCGCCGCCGTCCAGGGCGAAGCCGTCGATGCAGAAGTCGACCAGGTCGGTCTGATCCCGCGGAGTGTTGCCGGTCACGTGCAAATAGCCGCCCTCCTTGGAGGAGGCGCCCGCCAGCCCGATTCCGGTTCCCCGGACATCGACGCCCACCAGGTTGCAGACGGTGATGTTGCGTTTGGCGCCGACCTGATCGACGCCCTTCCAGGGGCGGAAGAAGGCCGATTCGCCGGGCGAGCAGCCGAGCACGACCTTGGATGATCTCACGTACAGGCCGTCCACCCAGCAGTTGTAGGCCCCCGTGAGGCCGACGGCCAGGAAGCCGACGTTGATGATGTTGATGTTGCTGAATCGCAGGTTGTAGGCGTGCGAGGTCTGGCGCAGCTCCCGGCGCGGC
>DASTDD010000264.1:0-61058 GCA_035710545.1 Steroidobacteraceae bacterium | reverse complement strand
AGCTCGCGAGTTGCGTGGGTGCTGGGTGCGCTCCTCCTCGTGGCCTTCGTTCCTGAGCACGTGGAACTCTGGCACGCCTTCCCCGTGTGGTATCACCTGACGTTTCTCGTGCCTCTCGTACCCCTGATCGTACTCGGGTCGCGGCTGTCCCGATCAGGCCCGCGGAGCGGCTCGAAGGCGCAGGGCGCAACCCAGCCGACTGCGAGACGGAGCCCCCTGCCGGGCCGTTGACAGACGCGTACCCAGTATCTAATCGTGATAGGCGCGCGGACCGGCGATAGAGTCAACAGATGCTGCCTGAAGCTCGCTCCGCCGGAGACCGTTAGAAGTAGTCGGCGAGACTCAGCTGGTTTTTTGAATGGTCGGCTTTGCTGAGCGTGACGACAGTCCCCGCTGCTTGTTCAGCCCAGTGAGAGAGCGCCGAACCCGGAGTACGTCGCAGATCGCACTCCGTGCAATTCCTCGGCACCGGCTGGTGAGACGGCCAGGGCCAGCATCGCTGCCACGAGGAGGCGGATCAGACGGCCTTCCTGTTCGGAGTACGGGTCGAGGAGCGCAGCAGCTCCCGAAGACCGGACGGCATCGAACTCAGCAGCGCGAGCTTCGCCAACGGATCCTGCTTCTGCAAGCTGAGCGCGGACAGGCGCACCTCACAGCTCAATCCGCTGTGCTGCAGACACGCAAGATATACGCAGTCGCTCCAGAACCCGTGCCGTACTTCAGTGAGGTCATCGGACAGCAGCGCGACGAGAAATTCACGCGCGTCGGTGACCAGAGTGAGTTGCGAGCCCGGCCAGTTTTCCGGCATTCGCGGCTGACCCTGGGCAGGCAGGCACAGGAACTCGTCGGTCGCCTCAGGCGAGTAGACGATACCGGCTACCTTGACACCGCGGGCTGCCGCACGCGCAAGATCGGGCCGCAGAGCCTGCAAGGGCTCGGGGAACAGGTCGAACAGAATGATCTCGCGTGCCTTGGCGAGCATCCGCCGGGCCCGCGTCAGCACCTGCGAGGCCTTGCGCAGCTGAAATATCTTGTCCGCCGGGGCGGGCACGTGAAGGCGCTTGAGCGCCGCTTTCGCAGCTTGTTGATGCTCCGAGAAGCGGCCAGCGATCGAACTGAGTAACTCATCGGGCTCCACGGCCCGGAACGACTTCGCCGCGCCTTCGTCCACGACGATGGCGCCCTTCTGCTCCAGCGAGCTCAGCGCCTGATAGACGTTGGCCGGCGCCTTGCCGACCGCTTGTGCGAGGCGGTACCCGGTTGCCGGCGCACTGGCCAGCAGCTCGCAATACAGCCGTGCCTCGATCTCGGTGAATCCAAGCGCCATGAGCGCTTTCTCGGCGACCATGCGGGTATTATTGGCGGTTGCTAACAGTCTCTGCAACATCTCGGTCGCTGCAGCTGAACAGGAGATCCATGGACCTACCGAATCCCGCAATCGCGGAGCTCTATGCGGCCTGGGCCGAGGCCTTCCAACGACAGGACGTGGGGAGGGTTCTTTCACTTCTCACGCCGGACTACGTGTTGTGGGCGCCGGGGGTGCCCCCGATGAGTCGCGATGGCTTGCGCCCGAGGCTGCAGGCTGCATTCTCCACGCACGAGATCACGCCGGCGTTCGAATGCGAGGAGCGGCTCGTGTTCGGCGACACCGCCTTTGATAGGGGCTGGGACATTCAAACACTCCGGCCGCGCGGCGGCGGCCACGAGCAGTGCTATCGCCAGCGTGTCTTTTTGCTATTGCGTCGAGGCTCGGACGGGATCTGGCGATTTGCCCGGGGAATGTCGCAGCCCGGGCCGACCTCCTGAGCAGCCGGCCACCGGAACTGCGACCAGCCCTGCCGCCTGGTGGATGACTCGTCGCGTCGCCATGGCGCACCGCAAGATGGTTCGAGCAGGCATCCTGAGGTTCCTCGCTCAGACCTGGCGCAGAAATCTTTCCAGGTAGGAAGCAATCAGGTCGGGATCGGCGGGTTTCACGAGGTAGTGATCGAAGGCTGAGCGGTCTGACAGGTGGGCAGTGGTCTCGGGCTCGTAACCGGAGACCGCAATGAGGAGGACTCGCGCCGGCGCCAATCGCTCTCGCAGCTCCCGCGCAACCTCGAAACCGCTCATGTCCGGCAGCCCGATGTCGATGATGGCCGCGTGCGGGGCGAAAGCGTCGGCCTCGCGCAAGCCGACCTTGCCGCGGCTGGCCGTTCGCGGGTCATGGCCTCGGGTGGCCAGGTAGTGCGCAAGGGTAGCCGCGTTGTCCTCTACATCGTCGATTACCAGAACCCTCAGGCCGGCCGTTTGCACAGTCGTCGGACTCTCGACCTGCTGTATCACTGGAGGATCAGCCAGCGGCAGCGTGATCAGGAAACGGCTGCCCCGGTTCAGTCCCTGGCTCTCGGCCGCGATCGTGCCGCCATGGAGCTCCACGAGATTGCGCGCAATGGCGAGCCCGACGCCGAGCCCGCCCTGGGCACGATCCAGCGTTCGTTCCCCTTGTGCGAAGACGTTGAACAGCTGGGGCATCAATTCGGGATCGATGCCCGTCCCATTGTCGGCGACCTCGAATTCCAGCTGACCGCCGCGCACCTGAGCGCGCAACCGGATCGTCCCTCCGCGCGGGGTATATCGGTTCGCATTGTCGAGGAGGATCTGCAGTGTCTGCTCGATCCGCACCGGATCGCAGTACATCCTGGCCTCGGTTACCGGCAGCGAGACCACGATGCTCTGGTGCTGGCTCTCGATCGCGGGCTTCACGTTATCCAGGGCATGATTGACCAGCTCGACGACATCGACGACCTGCCGCTGCAACACCAGTCGACCGCGGCGCATTCGAGCGGCTTCGAGCAGGTCCTCCAGAAGGCGGGTCATGCTGACCGTGTTACGCGCGATCAACTCCACCATCTTCAGCTGCTGTGGCTCGCTGCACAGGGCGCGCAGCGCCGCGGCCGCGTTGCGTATCGGCGCGAGGGGATTCCTCAACTCGTGCGCGAGCATTGCGAGAAACTCCGGGCTCACCTCCTGGGCAGGCGGTCCCGGCTCCTCCCTCGTGGGAATGTCCTTGCGCAACTCGCTCACTCGCCCGCTCTCCGCTCCGCGGTGCGTCGCGGGAGCACTACCTCGACCCGGGTCCCCTTCCCGGGTTGCGTCACCACTTGCAGCGAGCCGCCAAGCTGCACGACGAGACTCTGGGTGATGGACAATCCGATGGCCCTGATCGGCCGATCGTCTTCATGGGGTGCCAGCCCCGAGCCCAGGGGTTCGGTGCTGCGTTCGCTCAATCCCGGTCCATTGTCCTGCACTACGATCTTCCAGCGATCGGAGGCGTGCACCGTGAAGCGCAGCTCCACTGCACCCCGCGGTGTATGGACGATCGCGCTGCTCAGCAGGTGCGCGGCAATCCTTCTGATCGTCTCACGGTCTCCGATGACTTCGCCTGGAGCAGTCGAACAGTCGGCATGCCACCGCAGACCGCGCTCGAGCGCCTGTGGCTGGTGATCCCGTACGAGGTCCGCGCACAGAGCGGAAGGCGAGAAAGTCGCTGGGGCGGCGGCCTGTCGCTGGAGCCATTCGGAATGCTCCAGCAACTCCCGCAAGGCCTGCAGGGAGTGCGCGGTCAACGAGTTGGTGTCGGCGCGGTTCGCGCCATGCGGCGCGCGGAGGTGATTTTGCAACTCGTCTGTCAGTATGTTGGTGATACGTCGCTGGTCGGCGTAGGTCTGCTCGAGGTGCAGGTTCGAGCGGCTGAGGGTGGCGTTCGCCTCTTTCAGCTGTTGGGTATACCCATCGGCGAGCGCTTGCTGCTCACCCATGAATTGCTTGACGGATGCCACGCTGACTTCCGCGAAGAACTGGTTCGTGAGCGCGACCGCGCTGATCCTGGCGGTCAGGGACAGCGACTCGCCGCCGTCCCAGCGCAGCATGGCGCTGGAGACGATGTGCCGCAGAATCTCCAACTCGCGAATCACCTCATCGATACGATAGCCACTCTGCCAGCGCAGCTCGCCATGTTTGCCGGCATCGCGCTGGACCTCGTGGCTCAAGGTGAACGCATCGCGCGTGCGCAGGAAGGCGCAGAATTCACGATAGAGGTTGGGCAGATTATCGAGCAGCTGCCGATGCGTCAGCCGGTCAGCGGTGGCGATCTGTGCATCGCGCTGCACGGCGAGCAGCCATTGCTCGGTGAATGCAGGCTGCTTCTGCTCGATGTAGGTGGCGAGCTGCGCCAGGGCGGCGCGGGGGCTCGCTGCATCGCTCGGCGGTTGCTCCCCCTCACTCAGGACGCTCTCTCCCCCCAGTCACGGGCAGGCAAAAAAGCAATTTCCGTTCCCAGCGGTGCGACGGACCGCGCCTCCGCGGGCTGGCGTGAGCGCTGCGAGCGCTCAGATCAGCTCGGCAATACCCCGCATGCCCGCGGTCCTCCGGTAACTCTATCTGAGCGACACGGTAGCGATGTGCACCGGCGCAAGCTTCGTATGGTCAACGATCTCGTCGTTGTCGAGGTTGACGATGCCCGTGTTGGCCATGAAGTAGAAGCTGTCGCGGTAGATGGCGCCGGTGGTCGGATCGTCCACCAGCGCTGTGCGATATTCGAGCAGCTCGTGGCCGAGCACCCGGCGGCCGTCCGGCGACAGATGCCAGCGCGCCACACGGAACTTCCCCGTTCCATACTGCACTCCGACCAGATCGCCCTTGTACCAGTACAGACCATCGATTCCGGACAGCGAATCGTGCGCATCGGGAGCGACGTCCTCGGATTCATTCTTCTGCAGGTCCACTCTGATCACGCCGAGTATGTCGGCAACGAACAGCAGGCGACCGTCTGCGGAAATGGTGATGCCATTCGGATCCAACACCGGCCGAAACAGCTGCAATTCACTGAACGTGCGCGCGCGGCGGCTGAAGCGGTAGACGTGATTCCCCTCCGTGTCGGTAGCGAAGATCTCGCTGTCTCCGTGCAGAACGAGGTCGTTCAGGTCGTACGGCATCCGGCCGGGAGAGGCATAGCGCTCCAGCAGGCGCCCGGCGGAGTCGAAGTGGAGCAACTCAGGTCGGTATTTCTTTCCGGCGTCCGTGGAGGCCCAGACGCTGTGGTCGGTTGGCTCCACGTGCACGCCACCGACGGGCATCAGGTCATATACGCCCTCCCTGACGAACTCGCGCACAAGCCCGCCCAACCTGAAGGACACGATCTTCTTGTGATGCATGCTGCCCATGTAGAACGTGCCATTCCCCGTATCCACAGCGAGCCCCTCGGGGAAAAGGTCGGCTGTTGGAACATCGAAGACGAGCCTCGCCCGGTGCACCGGCGGATACTGCGCCTGCGCCCGCCGGCTCAGCTCGCCGAATCCGGGCTCGCCGCGCAGCGGCCGCAAGGCTGGAGAATCGCTCGGATCGAAGCCCGCCTCGAGCGCCATGCATTCCCGCAGAACACGCAGCGCCTGCGCAGCCTCGCCCGCGTGCGCATACTCGCGAGCCAGCAGAAAGAGTCCCGCACCGCGGTCGGCAATCCTCGGCAGCAAGGCCTCGATGGCGGCAATTTCAGTTCGCGTCTGCTCGATATCCGGGGCAGGAGTAACCGCCGCCTGTGACCCCTTCGCCGGTGGCGCGGGCTGCGCGGCGAAAGACAGGCTCGCGGCGAGCAGCGTTGATGCCCACAAGGTATTCCCACTGAGCATGTGTGATTTCGCCTCCCGGATACGCCCCGCTTCCACTGCACGGCAGGACGTCCCGCTGCGCGCACCGGACGGCGCCCGGTCAGTCGTCTTCGGCCTCTTGCACTTTCGAATCCACGTCGGCTGCGATGCTGGCCGAATCGGCCCCGGCGATCGGATAGGATTTCGACCACAGGACGGAGCCGTCCGCCACCTCGATCAGCTTTATCGCCAGGCTCCGTGCGCCGGGCTCGCCTTCGATAGTCCCGAAAAGCACGTACTTCGAGTTTTTCTCGCGCCCCAGATCCGCCGCGGCCGCGGCGTCAACGACGGGCGGCGGCTCCTTTGCGAGGCTCACCCCACCGTGATGGGATAGGGAGAGCTTCCCGAAGAGTTGTCCGAACGTGGATCCGGCAAGCTCGCGCGCCTCGGGATCGGTCCGGGGCACGCTGAACGGGATTACCAACAGCGGGGCTGATGCCGCGACGCGGGGGACAGTTGCCGTCATGTGGGGCCCACTGGCCGCCACGCGGGGGACTGTGGCCGTCATGCGCGTGTCAGTGGGGGAAGTCTGCCTCGGCGCGGGGGTACCAGCCGTTGGGCCCGGCGCCGCCGCGCGCATGTACTGCTTGGCGATCTCAGTACCGAGCTTCGCGGCTTGCTCCGCCTCGGCTGCATCCGAGTTACCGTCGTATTTATCCGCGAGCTGATTGATTTTATTGCCTGACACGTGCGCGACCCGTGGGCGCTCAGCATCCCGTCCGCTGCATCCTTTCACGAGCAGTGCGACGAACAGCCACGCATAGGCTGTGATTCGGATCCACTTGGGGAAGCGGTTGAAGAATACCCAGCCTGCCTGGAACGGCCACGCGATGACCAGAGCCCAGAACCGCACCTTCTGACCCGGCTCTTCCCGCGGAAACTCCGGGTACTGGCGCACGGCCGAGGCCATCGGGCGTGCGCCGGCGGGCTGATCGGGTGTTCTTCGGGGAAGCCGCAAACCGACGCCCTGCCCGCTCGCAAGGCGGCGGCACAGCGCCTCGAACGCCGCCGTGGGTTGCCCTCCAGGCAGCCGGGTCCATTGAACGGCGAGGAATTTCTCGGGTACCCGCGCACCGGATTGCGCAGTCTCATCGATGACCACGGGCAGCAGGAAAGTGTGGTCGTCGGCCATGTCGAGGGTCCTCTCGACAGCCAGGCGCCATTCCCTGCGGAAATACCCCTCGTGTCGCGCTTCGGTCTTCGCCGAAATCAGCGGCATGAAGAAGTCGCAGTCGCGGATCTGACGGCGGATTTTCTGATCCCAGGCATCACCGCCCTCGAGCGCACTCTCGTCGTACCAGACCTCGAGACCGTACCCGGGAAGGGCCTCGCGAATGATCTGGGCAGCCTGCCGATCCTCCGAGGCATAGCTGAGGAAGACAGAAGGTAGGGGCCGCTGGGACTGAGCAGGGGGTACCGCCATGAGGGCGCCAACGATCCAAGCTCAGGCCCAAAGAGTCAACTGCTGCCGGTAACGGCCAGCATTCTCGAACGGGCCCGGGAGCCGTGAATGCGCCGACTCCATCGGGTCCTGCCTTTTCCTGCTGCTCGTGCTGTGAAGCATGCCCTAAAGATTCCCCGCGGGCTGACCGATACTGGCGGCATGATTCGACGACGCATACCGCACTCGGCGCGCTTCGAAGCCTACAAAACCTTTCACGCCGACCTGAGTCGGGCTCTGGACGCCGAGAGCCAGTCCTGGATGGGACAAGCTGGCGAGACACTCAGGGATCGCAACGAGGCATCGCGTCTCACCTTCGATCTGACACGCACCACCTCGCGAGCGGAGTTGGCGTGGACCCTGCGTCGCGTCTTCGGGCGTCATTCGCCCTTCCTGGTCGATCGGGTGGCGCACGCCCTCGACAGATTCCGAACGGCAACCGGTCTGGAGAGCTGACACTCGCTCCGGGACGCGACCCGGCCACGTCCGCGGTCGGGCGCATCAGGCCGTGGGTTGGCCGGGTGGCATGCTAGTTACCATAATGAGCCAGCCGCGAGCTGCCCAGAACGACTACGACGCCCCGAGAAACTGCCGCGCGTCAGCCCACGCCTGATCGGTGAGATGCCCGATCTGCTGGATGAGATCGCCCTGCAAGGTGCCTGCTTCAAACTTGGCCTGCAGGTGGTAGGCCATGTTCTCCAGCGGCGTCTCGCGATAGCTCTGTTGAGCAAGCCCGATGGCGTAGGCAAGCAGGAAGTCGTCGACGCCGAGCCGTGCCCACTGTGCGACATGGACGAGCTCATGAAAGTACAGTCCGTCGTATTTGCGGTCGCGCCGCACGAAGATTGTGTCCTTGAAGGTGATCCCCTCGAAATCCATGTGATGCAGCGGGGCAAATTCGGACAGGCCAAAGCTCTCTACGGGCGGAAAGGTCACGTGATCGACCAGCACGATGCGACTGCGCTCGAGGAAATCCGCTGGAAAACACGCTGCCAGCCGTCGGGAGCCGAGCGAGCCGACCGACTGGGCGGTCGTCTCGTGAGCGGCGAGAAATCGATCTATCCACGCCCTTGCCTGCGGCAACGCCTTGTACAGGCGGGGAATGATGTCAGTGGCCACTCATCGTCCTTCGCGCTGCCGGCAGGGCCTGCCTCGGACGAAAATGTAAGTCTCGCCGGTATCGGGGGGCAACCTTGGCAGGCGCGCATCCAGCGGCCGAGTCCACGGCTCCGCCGCCCCGCAATACCGCGGTTCTACCTGCCGTTCCTGGAATTGGAATCGAGGTGCTGCGCGAAGTAGTCGTCCGTGGCATGGAACAGGAGCATCCAGGAAGCGTAGCGCGTGAGGTCGTGCACCTCGTTGGGAAGGATGATCTCGGCGTGCTCGATGTGATGTGACCTGAGGTCCTCGATCAGCTCCGATGCCTGCTGGGATGGGACGTTGCGGTCGTCGTCGGCTTGCACGACGAGAACCGGAGACTTCCACTGGTCGATGGTCGCCACGGGCGAGGAGCGCACTGCCCGCTGCATGGCATCCGGATTGTCGATCGGCGCGCCAATCGAGGCGAGGAAACTGGCCCAGTTGTACAGGCCCGCATAGTCCACACCGGCTGCGAGAGAATCGGAGGCGCGCGCCAGCCCCAGGGCGGTCATGAGGCCGCCGTAGCTGCCGCCCCAGATCCCGAGCCGGGCGCGGTCCACATCCTGGCGGCCCTGCAGATAGGTGATCGCCCCGAGCAGATCGTTGAGCTCGCTGCCACCGGCGGGACCGAAGTCCTTCGCCTCGCGATAGTCATGGCCGTAGCCGATTCCGCCCCGGTAGTTGACCGAAAGGACGATGTATCCTTCCGAGACGAAGTACTGGTTGAGTGCATACATCCAGTTGTAGGCGTCCATCGGATGAAAGCCGAGCAGCATTTGCCGCCGCGGGCCGCCGTGGAAGAACAGGATCGCGGGGTGGCGCGCGCGGCCGCTCTCCCGCGGCAGGAAAATCTGCGCGTGAGCCTGCTGGCCATCCTTTGCCACGAAGGTCACGGCCTGCGGGGCGACCAGCTTGTCCGTGGGGAAGGCGGACGGTGCGACCGGATCGAGCAGCGATCGCCAATGTTCTCCCGCCAGCATCACGGGGTGCAAGGGGATGTTGGCATCGCTCTGCAGAGCGAACACGGTCCCGTCTTCGCTCACCTGCGGCTTGTCTTCGATCGCCCGATCGGAATCCGCCCGCATGGGCGCACCTCGATCCGGATCGACCGTCCAGACATGCAGGCGGTCGCCATCGTCCTGGTTCGAGGAGAAGGCCAGGTGTGCCCGGTCGGGGCTGAGCGCCAGATGCGCCACCTCGAATGACCCCGAAGTGATCGCCCTGGCGGTCCCGCCCCGCACGGGCACGGCATAGAGCTGCAGCCAGCCTGACCTCTCCCAGGGGAATACGAGCTGGTCGCCGCGCGTCCAGAACAGATTCTGTTCCGAGAGGCTCGGCTGGAAGGCGCTGCCCACACCCGCCTCGGCCACCCACAACCGATGTCCCGTCCCGGTCGCTGGATCGGCGATCCAGATCGACCACGGCTGTCCGTTCGGGTGCGAGACGAAGTCGGGATTCTTCTCGGCGGGAATGCGGATGAAGGCGACCTGCGATCCGTTCGGGGAGAACACGGGCGAGAAGTCGTGATCGAGACTTGGAGCGAGCCAGGTGATGTGCCGGCCTCCGAGCTCATACACCCCGATCAGCGCGTGACTGCCACGGGAGCTCACGAAGACGAGGCGCCGCCCATCGCTCGAGAAGCTCACGGAATCGATTCGGCCCGAGTCCACTATCAGCGGCTGTGCGGCAGCCGCCTCACCGGGCACGACCGACCAGAGCGTCTCCTTGTCGATGAACACGAGCCGCTTGCCGTCCGGGGAGAAGCCCGCGGAATGACCCACTCCAACCTTGTGCGGTTCGCCCTCGGCGGTTGAGACGATCCAGATCTCGCGCGGTGAGGCGCCCCCCGGTGAGCTGGTGACATTCGCCGGCCGCTCATCCTCCAGAGAGCCCCCACGCGTGAAAGCGATCCAGTGCTCATCAGATGACCAGGCGAGCTCCCCGATGTTGAATCCGTCGTCCTCGGTGAAGTGAGTGATCGAGCGGGCCTTCATGCCATGAGCGGCGTCGGCAACCCAGATGTTGCGGTACCCCTGCATCTCGGATACCCACGCGACCGCCTTGCCTGAGCTGCAGGAGAGGAGCTCCGAGGGATAGGGCGCCGCCATCACTTGTTCGAGTGTGAACGAAGCTGGGTGGCTCGAGACGGACGCACTGTCGAGCAACCCGCCACAGGCGAGAATGATGCAGAGGAAGCGGGGTAAGGACATGCGCGTGGCCTGCTGTGACTGTGTGGACGGCATCGCCTCATGGGCGACTGGCGCGTGGCCAGTCCCTTGTCAGGTGGGATATATCCTGATAGAAGAATAATGGCCTGATAAGAGAACAAGTGTCAACGCCGGTCCCCCAAGCAAAATTTGACGGCGGGGGCCGACCGGGAAATCTGTTAGTACGAGATGACCCTGCTGCTGCGCCACCGGTGCGCGGTTCCAGACGTCGGGGGGTGCGGGATGCCGGCTGAGAAGCACACCGTTAACGCCATCTTCTACGTGGTGATCACGACGCTGCTCAGCAGCATCTTCTGGGTGCTGATCAATCGAAGCGGCCACATGGAAGCGGCCGGCGGTATCTACCTTTCGGCCCTGATGTGGGCGCCCGCTGTTGCGGCGTTCGTGACGATCGGGGTTCGCCATCTGGGGGTGCGCTCGCTGGGTCTGAGATGGGGTGGCACGCGCTACGTTCTCTGGGGCTACCTGACACCGCTCGCGTACGCTGCGATTGCCTACGGGCTCATTTGGACTTTCGGATTGGGGTCATTCCCCAACCCACAGGCGATCGTCGACCTTACCGGCAAACTCGGCTGGCACATGACCAGCGCATCGGCGTTCGTGCCCACGTATTTCCTGTTCATCGCGACGATTTGGGTCGTCCTGAGCGTCACGCGCGCAGTGGGCGAGGAAATCGGCTGGCGCGGCCTGCTCACACCACAGCTCGTCAGCCGCTTCGGATTCACCGGTGGCTCTCTTCTGACGGGAGTCATCTGGGCTGCCTGGCACATGCCCCTGCTGCTCTTCGCGGACTATAGCGGCGACACGCCATGGTGGTTCGCCATGCCCTGCTTCTGGGTACTGGTGCTGAGTCTCAGCATCATCCTGACTTGGCTGCGACTGAAGTCCCGCAGCGTGTGGCCATGCGCCCTCCTGCATGCGAGCCACAATGCGTTCATCCAAGCCTTCTTCACGCCCCTCACCCTGCCGCACGGCCAGCTCACCCGCTACGTGATCGACGAGTTCGGTGTTGCTGTGCCGGTCGTGTCGGCGGTCTTCGCGCTGTTCTTCTGGTTCCGACGCGGGCAGGCCATGGGCGAGCGTCCGCTGGAGCCGGTGGCGGCGTGAAACCCTAGAGGGCTGGCTCGGCCTCGCCGTCGACCAGACCCATCAGCTCGCTCGCGAGGTTGGCCGGATTCTCGCTCGAGCACACGGCCAGCACCAGTGCACTCTCGCAGTCCCTGGCCACATAGGCGTGTCCCATCGTGCTGTCCAGGTAGATACCCTGGCCCGCCGTGAGTGTGACCGAGGTGTAGAACTGCAGATGCACCTCGATGGCTCCCTCGAGAACGAATATGAATTCCTCGCCCTGGTGGCGCAGCGCCTCTCCGAATTCCTCGATGCTGTGAGAGCGGATGCGCGCGATGATCGGGACCATGCGTTTTTCGCGCAGATCCGCGCACAGATACTCATAGTCGTAGTTGGGAGTCGAGACCTGTATCGAGTTGCCACTCGTGGTCAGACTTCTGCGCGCCGTGACGACGGGCGGTGGCGAGCGCGCCGCAGCCGTCTCATTCGCGAGAAATTCGACCATCGTCAGACCGAGGCGGGAGCTGAATTGCTGCAGCTTGTCGTAAGTCAGTGAGAGCTTGTCGGCCTCGACTTTGGCCAGCGTGGATAATGGAATACCGACCTTCTCGCTCATCTGGCGCAGGGTCCAGCCCTTCTGTTGACGCAGTGCCCGGATGAGCCCGCCCAACGTGCTCTGGTGAGTCATTATCGAAGCGCCCCTGAAAGATACTGGGCTGATTCTACATCAAGAGAATCGCGTCTCTTAGCAGGATACGCTCTCCGGCCGACCGCGGAAGACCCTGTGAGCCAGCCAGCCTCCGGAAGGACCGCAAGTCACTTCTTGCGGTCCATCGTGAACAGCATCGATACCAGCGGCAGTTTCTTGTCCCCCTCGAGATCCTTGCCTCGCAGTCCCTCGTACACCCCATTCCCACAGAAGATCCTGCGGGGCCGGTTGGGCTCCACCAGAGCGGTCGCCTTACCGTCCTCCTGCGATGCCTGCTCCTGCTTCTCATAATAGTCAGCGGTCTCGATAGCCTGGATGCGAGCGCCGTCCCGCATTTTCACGTACCAGCGCGCGGCGCCGGAGGGCAAGGTCTCGCCCTGCTCGATCGTGCCGGTGATGAAGACCTCGGAGTCTCTCGGCAGGTCTGCAGGAACCGAAGCCGTCAGATAAATCATCTTCTTGTGGAAGGGCCCGCTTTCGATGTTGGGTGGCCGGTTCCAGCGCATCGCGAGCTCGAAATCGCCGCACGTCTTGGCTTGCTCGAAATGGGTATAGAGCTTGCGTCCGTTGGGGCCCGAATCGGCTGAAGCCATGTAGCTGATCTTTTGCAACTCCTGCTCGCTCGGAGCCCCGTCGGCAACCGGCCCGCTCTGGCCGCCCAGGCCGAGCCGGTCACAGCCGGTAGGCAAACTACTCAGCAGCAGCAAAGCGCTGAGACTCAACGACGGCCTGTGCCGCATGACGACCTCTCTGTGGATGCGCTGCGCGTACCCCTGCTCATTGAACGCTCAAGGTACCGCTTGTATCCCCCGGGAGCCACGGGCGGCCGCGGGAAATCCAAATATTTCACAGCGGGTGTCGCGTCGCGAACCGTTCAGCCGTTCCTTGAACGAACTTTCACAACCAGGAGTCCTCATGTCCACGCCCGGCACCCGCCCTGTCCCCCAGGGGATGCATACCGTGACAGCGCACCTCGTCTGCGACGGCGCGAGCGATGCGATAGAGTTCTACAAGAAGGCGTTCGGCGCCACGGAGACGACCCGGCTTCCCGGTCCCGACGGGCGGCTCATGCACGCCAGCATCCGCATTGGCGATTCCACGGTGATGCTCGTGGACGAGATGCCTCAGCACGGATCTCTGGGACCGAAGTCTCTCAAGGGAACCGCCGTCATCCTGCATTTGTACGTGGATGACGCCGATGCATTTGCCGCCCGAGCCGCCGCGGCCGGAGCGAAGATCACCCTGCCGGTCAGCGAGATGTTCTGGGGGGACCGTTATGGCCAGCTGGAGGATCCTTTCGGTCATCGCTGGTCGGTGGCCACGCATGTCAGGGATCTGACGCCGCAGCAGATTCAGGAAGCCATGCAGAAGATGTTCCGCAAGTGACCGTCGCGCGCCCGCGCCGTCGACTCATCGAGTGGCGGCGCGGGCGCCAGCCGCACCGTTTCTGCTCAATACTCCCCGTACCGGCCCCGCACGGATTTCAGGAGAGCCGCGGAGTCATAGCCTGCTCCATCCTTGAATACGAGCTCGACGTTCTCGATGTCGGCGATCGCGTGTGCCGGATCGCCGTTCACCACGACGAGATCGGCATCCTTGCCGGGGGTGACCGAGCCGATGCGATCCGTGAGACCCAGGTACGAGGCGCCATTGAACGTACAGATCCGCACCGCCTCACCGGCGGTGAATCCGGCTTCCACGAGCAATTCGATCTCGCGGAGATCTCCGAACCCGGGGATGACGCCGCCGTTACCGGTGGGGTCGGGTCCGCCGAGGAGCAGACCCCCGGCAGCCACGAATCTGCGCTCCAGCCCCAGGTCGTGCCGATAGGAGGTGACCCGCTCGCTCGCCTCCTGCGGCGGCAGCGTGTTGGTCCGGTTGCGCACGTACAGATAGGCCTCGCGGGCCTCCGGTGTCATGACTTCCATCGCCCGTGGGGATAGCGGCGCATGCCCCGGCACGCGCTGCTCGAACACCGGCAGAGTGGAGGTCACAGCTACATGGTGCGCGACCAGGTCCTTGATCAGCTCGGACGCCTGCGAGCCATCGGGATCCATCTGCTGTAGCGTGGCTACGCCGCCGGTCGGCGGGCAGACATCGGGTGTCTTGCCCGGATCGAGCTGAGTGTTGACGAAGAAGCCGTGCTCGAGGTCATCGATTCCGAGCGCGGCCGCTTCCGGGTAGGTCACGGCACACAGATGGCCCGTGATTTTCAATCCGCGCCGGTGAGCCTCCTCGACGGCCGCCTTCAGCTCGGCGCGCGTGATGTTCATGTACGCCTTGAAGGAAGTGACTCCCTGGTCGGCCCAGAATGCGACCGTGCGGCGGGCATCCTCGGCATCCTTCAGCTGGTGCATCTCGATGAACGGCGACCGGCTTCCCTCCAGGTACGGGCCTGTCACATCCATGTGCGGTCCCGGCAGCGAACCGGCATCGATCAGTTGTTTCAGGTTCAGGTCGGCGTAGGGCTCGACGCTGCCTGTGGTGCGCAGCGTCGTCACCCCATTGGCCAGGTACAGGCGTGGTGCCGAGAAGCTCATCTGCGGTACGACCATTGGAGGATCACTGTGTCCGGCGGCATTCATGTTCGGCCGGGCGATGTAGTACATGTGATCGTGCATGCCCACCAGTCCCGGGATGACGGTATGCCCGCGCAGGTCGAGCACGGTTGCGTCCGCTGGCCCTGAATCGGTGGCCGGCCCCACCGCTCGGATCCTGCCGTCCTGGATCTCGACGCTGCGATCATCGGCCTCGGGCCCACCCATGCCGTCGATCACCCTCACGTGATTCAACACGACGTGCTTCGCGGAGACCTTGATATAAGGGAGCACCGCAGCCCCTGCAGGGGCCGGGCCCGGCAGAATGGCGGCGGCGAGCTTCGAGGGCTGCGGCTGAGCGGCGGCGGTGGCGCTCAGGGCGATCAGAACGGCGCCGGTCAGCACCGGGTCGAGGCTGGGCATGGGTTTCGTCTTCTTCAGTGCGCGGCGGGTGGCATTCTGCCCGCTCGGCGCCCGAGCTTCCACAGCCGCCTCAGGCGCTGGCGCCGCGCCGCCGGTTCTCGGCGCGCACTCGCTCCAGCCCAAACTGGAAATACGCGGGATCGACCTCCGAGCCAAAGCCGCGCCTGCCCACACGTCCTGCGGCAATGCTCGCGCTGAACAGCCCACCGAAAGGCTCCCAGACAGCATCGCCCGCATCCGTGCTGGCCTCGATGATGCGGGTCATGAGATCGAGCGGCTTCTGATTGAGGTGCACGGCGCGACCGCCGGGTACGACCTGCCGTTCCGGCCCCCGCAGGGCCGGCCGCTCCCAAAGGTTGATCACCGCAAAGGGACAACGGAACTTGGCGCGCATTTTCGCCCATTGCCGCGCATCGGCCGGAACGTTGCCGTCGAGAGTGAAGTAGGGGCGCCCCGATGCCGCACCGTGTTCGTTGGCGTAAGCCTGGAGGCGCTCGAACATCTGCGGCGGCGGGAAGTACCACAGATGTCCCGGGTCGAGGTACTTGCGCACGGCCGCGTCCGCCACGCCGCACGCTTTGTTCGCTGCGCGCATCGTCAGACCCGTGCGCCGCCACTCCCGGATCAGCCACTCGCGCAGTGGCAAGCCGTCGACACGTGCTTCGAAAACATACTGCACGCAGATCTCGGTCACGACGGGAAAGCGGCGGATCCGCGCCGTGTTCACGTTGCCCGCGATGTGAGCCTTGCCCTTGCTCCAGATGTTTGCGCTGACATAGCGCCAGCCGTGTTTCTCCAGTAGGGGGTGGACCGCGGCCCAGCCGATCTCACTGTTCCAGAACCACAGTGTGGTCTGCGGTGTCGCGCGGCGCGACCAGGCCTCCACGTGCGGCTCGTACCACCGCGGCAGGTCCAGGTGATCGGAGGTGTCTCCGTCGAATCCCAACACGCCGTAGCCGCCGTCGCTGACGATGCAAACCGGGGTGGGCCATTGGGCGCAGATCCGCGAGCTGTCGCCGAAGGAGATGTCGATCCCGCCGCCGGCGTGGTGTCTCTGCCGCAACGGCGAGTCGAGTTGAATGGCCTTGCCGCGGCCAACCGTACTCGTGGCGCCCTGGCGCCGGCGTGAAGGGGATTCGGGAATCGAGTTGCTCATGTCTACCCTTGCTGAACTTCACTGCGCGCTCGAACGCCATCACACTCGAGACAGTCCGCCCTCCTATAGCATACGTGCGGGACGCGGGCGCGAGCTTAAGGACAACGCCAACGAAGTGATTCTCCCGGATGACAGTCCTCCGATGCATGCGCTGCCACTGGGCCGGCCGGCGCCGCGGATCCAGCGGGCCCCCGATGCACGGGCTCTGGTCCGCGCCGCGCGCCGCGCTTCGGCGCGCTCATGCCTACCCCATCAGCCTCTCGCAGCGACTAGAATGTGGCAACAGCCTCCGTCGTCCGTCACCGCATGAGAGCTGCCCGGATCAAGCGCATTTACGAGCCACCCGCGCCGCGCGACGGCGCCCGGATCCTCGTGGACCGCCTCTGGCCGCGCGGCATTTCCAAGAAATCCGCGGCGCTGGCACTGTGGCTCAAGGACGTAGCGCCGAGCACGGCGCTGCGCAAGTGGTTCGGACACGCTCCGGATCGCTGGAGCGAATTCCAACGCCGCTACCGTGCCGAGCTCAAGGCGAACCAGGCCGCCGTCGATCCTTTGCGCGCAATGCTCCGCACCTCCGCGGTAACACTCCTCTACGCCGCTCGCGACCCCGAGTACAATCACGCACGCGTGCTGGCCGAATACGTTAACCGTGGCGCGCGACCGCGCAACACCAGGCAAGCTGCCGCCCGATCTGGTCGGCGGAAGTGATCTCAGCGCCGGGCTGCCTTTGCCTGCCGCGCCGGGCGCTGCGCCCCGGCTGCCCGTCTCTCACGCAGGAAGGTCTCGCAATCCTGCAGGCTCGGACAGTGGCAATGAAAGCTGCTTTCCAGTAGCGACTTCATCTGTTGGGCCCTCTGCATCAGAGCGTTGACCTCTTCGAGCTTGCGCGCCGCAAGCGCACGCCATCGCGCCGCCGGAGGAGTGTCACGTGAAAACCCGGAAAGGAACATCCTGGTCTCCCCGACGGTGAAACCCGCATCAAGCGCCAGGCCGATGATCTCCAGGCGCGCAAACACGCCTTCGTCGTAACGCCGCTGGCCAGACTGGCGGCCTGGGGCCGGTAACAGTCCCTCCTTCTCGTAGAAGCGGATGGCGGAAGGAGCGATTCCGCACTCGCGTGCAACCGCACCGATGGACAGATATCGCATGCCGCGGACCTCCCGGAGGGCCGCCCCAGGGCGGCGCTTGACTTGAAGTGCACTTTAACTCGTAGAGTCCCGCAGCACCAGTTGCTGCTCCGGAGACTCCGGCCATGTTCAAGATACTGACAGGCGCAGGCGCAATCCCCGCCCTGCTGATGCTCCTCGCAACCCTCGTCTCGCCAGCGCGAGCGGCTCTCCCCACCTACATCTCCGCGGCGCTCGCGGATCCTGCGCGCCCGTTGCAGGATCGCTCGCGTGATCGGGACCGCAAGCCCGCCGAAGTACTGGCCTTCGGCGGGGTGAGGCCGGGAGCGCGCGTGGCGGATTTCATGTCGGGCGGCGCCTACTTCACCCGGCTGCTCAGCCGCATCGTCGGCGATTCGGGGCACGTCTATGCGTTCCTCCCCGAGGAGGAGCTGAAGAATTGCGCGCCGCAGGAAACGGCTGGAACGCGTGCCATCGAACACGACAGCCGCTACGCGAACGTCACGGTACTCAGATCCCCGGTGAACCGCTTCGACTCACCCGAGCCGCTCGACCTCATCTGGACGGCGCAGAACTTTCACGATCTGTACGATGCCTTCATGGGTCCGGCGGACGTTCCCGCCCTCAGCCGCTCCCTGTACCGGGCACTCAAGCCCGGCGGCATCCTGCTGGTGATCGATCATGTGGCCGCAGCGGACTCGGGCACCCGCGATACCGGCACGCTGCATCGGATCGACCCCGAGGTCATCGTGCGGGAAGCACTGGCGGCCGGCTTCGAGCTCGATGCGCGCAGCGATCTGCTGCGCAATCCCGGCGACACTCATCGCCTGCGCGTGTTCGATCCATCGATCCGCGGCAGGACCGATCAGGTGATTCTCAGATTCCGGAAGCCTCGCTGAGCGGCTGGCGCTCAGAGCGGCTGAGAATCCACAGAGCCCCGGGCAGCGCGCTGAAATCCGCCAGCAGCGCGAGTACGAAGGCGCACGCGCTCACGATACCGAACTGGCGCATCGGCGGCAGATCCGACAGCACGAGCGCCAGGAAACCGCTGGTGTTGATGAGCGTCGCGAACAGGATCGGACGGCCCGCCACCAGCATGGCATGACGTAGCGCCTGCGCCGTGCTGCCGGAAGCGAGGCCCTCCTGGAAGTGATAGAAAAAGTGAATCTGATCGTTCTCGGTGGCCCCGAGCACGGTCGAGCCGATGAGAATCGTCGCGATGTTGAGCGGGATGCCACCGAGGCGCATGACCAGAAAGGTGGCGAGGATCGCGAACAGCGAAGGAATCATGGTCATCAGGCGGGCGGAGGGGTTGCGAAACACCATCAGGAAGGCGAGAAAGATGACGCTCGCGGTGATCGCGAAGCTTTGCGTGAGGGTCGGCAGCAGCCGCTCCGTGATCTCCGTGCCGAGCACACCCTTGCCCACCGCCTGCGCATGCGCGACGCGTAGCGCCGGCTCGGCCGCCTGCGCGGCAGCCCAGGTTCGCTCCACGAACCGCCGCATGGCGCCGGTCCGGCCGAACAGATCAGCACGGCCGCGAATACTGATGCGCACGCTCGCAAGATCGGTGATGTCAACGTAGGCCCGTGCGGCGGGCTCGGTCAGCATGATCTGCTCGAGATCCGCCGCCAACTTGGGCCACTGGGCCAGCGCCATCGGTAACTGATCCGAGCCGCTCTGCACATACCGCTCCCAGCGCAGGGCGGAGGTCGGACCGTCCACGGCCGTGATGCGGGAGTCGGCCTCGAGGCGGCTCGTGAACTGCGCGAGTCCATGCAGCAACTCGGGATCGAGCGCATGGCCGGGTGCGGTCCGCACCCATAGCTCGACGACATCCAGCCCGTTCGTTTCCTGGAATCGACGCGTGTCCTGTGCGACGCGCTCGGCGGGATTCACGTAGGTCAGCACGTCGGTTTGCAGTGACAGCGGCGTGAGCACCCCGGGAACACCGAACAGGGCGGCCGCACCGCAGAGCATGAGGACGAGTGCGCCTGCGACGAGCGGCCAGCGGTAGCGGCGGCTGGCGGGGACGAGCCAATCGACGAAGCGCGGAAACCACCTGCCCGCGGTGGCGCGCTCGGACCTCAGGGGCGCGCGCAGCAGCGACTGCAGGGCCGGGAAGAGCGTGAAACAGCCGAGCCAGGCCACGATGAGGCCACTCGCCGTCCACAGGCCCATCTCGCGCACCGGCCGGATCTCGGACACGGCCAGCGCACCGAAACCAACCGCCGTCGCGAACATCGAGGCGGTGCACGGCAGGAACTTGTTGGTCAGCGCGCGCGCATGGTGCTCGAGGAGGTCCCCAGAATCGTCAGGCTCCAGGTACCTCGAATGGATGTAGACGAGGGTCGCGGTGGTCGTCACCATGACGGTCAGCGGCACGAGCGTGGAGATCACCGTATGCGACCAGCCGAACAGGTCGGCGAGGCCGACCGCGATGGCCACCACCACTCCGAGTGTGAGAATGATGGCGGTGAGGGCGCGCCAGGATCGATAGACGATGAACACCAGCGTCATCAGGAAGAGCCCGAACAGGGGCATGAAGCGCGCCGTGGCGGCGCCCGTCCGCCGCTCGAGCCAGGCATCCAGCCATGGAGAACCGACGCGCCGGACGGCAGTAAACGGGCCCCCGGACTCCAGCGGCAGCACGGTCGCATCGATAGCCGCGAGCGCGCGATCCCGTTCGACCGGTGAATTGACACGCAGCTGCAGCGCAATGCCCAGATAATGCTCACCCAGAAGCCCGGCCCGGCGAAACAGGGACGTTCCGGTCGCGAACACCCGCAGCCGGGCAGCCTCGTTCTGATCGATCGGACGCGCGGTGTTTGTCCGCCAATAAAGCGTGAGCAGGCTGTGAACTTCGACGTGCGGTACCCTTCCCAGCTCGCTCTCGAGCTTCTGCGCCGCCTGCAGCCCCGGCAGGCTGAGCGGATCACGCGCCTCGAGCATGACGAGCGCCTGGTCGCCTTCCGGATACAGACG
This sequence comes from Steroidobacteraceae bacterium, assembly GCA_035710545.1. Lineage (GTDB taxonomy): Bacteria > Pseudomonadota > Gammaproteobacteria > Steroidobacterales > Steroidobacteraceae > 13-2-20CM-66-19. The sequence goes on along the minus strand of DASTDD010000264.1, from coordinate 40,560 downwards.
GTCGAAATCGAGAGTGGCGCGCGCGACCGGGTCGCCGGCGACCACCAGCCGATCGATGGCCGGATCGTCCGGCACGTGCAGCGCGCCGTAGATGCCCGCGACCGCGGCGAGGAGAAAGCAGGCGACGATCCAGATCCGTGCCCGGATCACACGGCGGAAGAATTGAACCATCTTGGGCGAGACGGGCACACTCATTGCGGTGGAAGTGCGCTCGCTCTCGACCGTGCGGGTCGGCGGCGCGCAAGGATGATAGCCTAATCACATGAGCAGCTTGCTGACGGCGGCGATTGCAACCTTGATCTTCTGTGCGCCCGGCTATCCGGGTACGGCCGGCGACGCGCAGCCCTTCGTCGACCAGTTTGCCAGCGCGGCCGCGGCCAGCGCGGGCTGGCCTGCGGGCAGCCTCGCGGCCGTCTACGATCCGACCGAGGCCGGTGGCCTCACCCGGCTCGCAAGTCCGGAGGCGGTGCTCGCCTTCGTGTCCTACCCGTTCTTTGTCGAGCACGCGTCTCAGCTGCATCTGACACCACTCGCCCAGGCAGACGTCACCGGCACCGGCCCCACCGAGCGCTGGACGCTGGTCGCCAGCGCGAGCCGCCCCGCCGGCCCTCAATCGCTAAATGGCTACACGATTCTCAGCGTCGCGGGCTACTCCCCCACGTTCGTGAGGCAGTCCGCGCTGGGTGCCTGGGCATTGCCCGCGAATGTCAGGGTCGAGTCGACCGGGCAGATCCTCAGCGCCCTGCGCAGAGTCGCTTCCGGTGAGCCAGTGGTGGCGCTGCTCGATCAGACACAAGCTGCTGCGCTGCCCACTCTGCCGTTCGCGCGACAGCTCACGAGCGTGTTGCAATCTGCGCCGTTCCCGGTCGCCATTCTCGCCGTCGTCGACTCACGTCTCACCCCGGCACGGGCGCGCGCTCTGCAGAGCGGCTTGCTGAAAATGCGGCGGTCGGGCGACGCCGACATGCTCGGCTCGCTGCACCTGCAAGGTTTCGTGGTCCCGCAGCTGCCGGACACGAAGACAGCTCAGTGAGCTGGCGGATCGCACTCGGTGCGCTGGCGCTGCTGGCCGCAGGTTGCGCGAGCACTTCCGGACCCGCTCCTCAGGCACCGGCCAGCTCTCATGAGGTCTCGCCGGCAGAGCTGGGGGCCGCGATCAAAACCGATGCCGACCGCAGCGAGCACGAAACGGACGCGCGAGTGCGCAACGACCTCGCCGCGCAGGCCGACCAGTCGGCACAAAGCTGCCTGGCCGTGGCACCGCAATCGGTGGCCTGTCTCTACGGCAACGCGATCTCGCTCGGACTGCAGGCCCGGGCGCACCCGGCCCGTGCGAGCGAGTTCCTGGGCCGCATGCTCGATGCGCTCTCGAAGGCCGAGACTGTCGACGCGGCCTACGACGAGGCCGGTCCCGCAAGGGTACGCGCCCTCGTGTTGGTTCGCGCGCCCGGCTGGCCGCTCGGGCCCGGAGATGCCGATGCGGGTCTCGCCGCCGCTCGGCGCGCCGTGGCGCTTCGCCCGCAGTACCCGCCGAACCTGCTCGCTCTGGCCGAGTCGCTCGCGAAGACCGGCGACGCGACCGGCGCGCGCGATTTCTACTTGCGTGCCCGAGACGCCGCGGTAACCCTGCCTGCCACCACCGATCGGGATGGGTGGCTGCGCGAGGCGGATCAGGGTCTGCGCAAGTAAGGCCGCAACTCCGCCACAGCCGGCACGGCCAGCGGCACGTCATCACTGCCACCCGATGAGTTTGTCTCCCACCCGACCGCGCGGCCAGAGGCGGGCCACGAGGATCCGGGCGCCGTCGCACGGCGCGGGTCGCCGGCGGTCAACTCGTGCTCCCCTTCAATCCTTGTCCTTGGCGAGATCCTTCCGCGCGCTGCTGACATCCTCGCTCGTGACGCGGGCAGCGGCATGCCCCCAGCTGTTGCGGATGTAGGTCGCCACCGCTGCGACCTGTGCGTCGTTTAATTGCCATGCGAAGGCCGGCATCGCAGGACCCGTGGGCTCCGCCGGTGTCGCGACGCTGTCGGCTCCCTGCAGGATCACGCGGACGGTGGTCAGAGGCAGCCGCGAATTGACCGAGGAGGACTGGGCGAGATTCGGAATCAGGTAGGCGACGCCGGTGCCGTCGGACTTGTGACAGGCCGAGCAGCGATCCAGGTAGATCGCCTCGCCCACTTTCATGGAGCGGTCGGCGCTGTGAACCGGCTGCGATCTGTCTGCCTGCCCGGGCTGATCCTTGAGATAGGTCGCAATGTCTGCAAGGTCCGCCTCATTCATCTGGGAGCTGCCGTGCTCGACCTCCTCGGCCATGGGCCCGGAGGCGGCCGCCAGGCGGTTGTGACCCTTCTTCAGGTACTCGACGATGTCGTTGTCGGACCAGTTGCCGAGACCACGCTGCGGGTCGGCGGTGATATCGGGAGCGAACCAGCCCTGCAGCGAGTAGCCTCGGAAGCGCTGCCCGGAGCGATCGCCGCCGAGGAAGTTCTTGGGCGAGTGGCAGGCAGCGCAGTGGCCCGCGCCTTCGACCAGGTAGCCACCGCGGTTCCAGGCCGCCGACTTGTGCGGATCGGGCTTGTACTCGCCAGGCTCGAAGTACAGTGAGTTCCACAGCCGCATGAGCGCCCGGATGTTGAACGGAAAGGGAAGCTGGTTCGAATGCACCGCATGGTGAACCGGAGCCACTGTGTTGAGATAGGCGTGAATGGCCCGCACGTCATCCTTGCTCATGCGTGTGTAGTATGGATAGGGCATTGCCGGATAGAGCCGGCTCCCATTGGGCGTGATCCCCTCGCGCACGGCGCGGTCGAAGTCGGAATCCGTCCAGCCCCCGATGCCGGTCTCGCGATCCGGCGTGATGTTGGCAGCGGCCACCATGCCGAACGGCGTCTCGATGGGCCGGCCGCCCGCGAAGGGGCTGCCGCGGACCGGTCCGGTATGACAGCCTGCGCAATCGGCCGCGATCGCCAGATAGCGTCCGCGCTCGATCTGGGCGAAGTCCTGGGGCGACTCGGCGCCGGTGGCCGGCCCACCGGCGCACCAAGCGACGAGCGCCATCGAAACCACACCCACCGAGTGCAGCCCGCGTGTCATGTCATGCACGCACGAGCGGACCGGGGCTCTTGAGATACTGCGAGCGGATCTGCGCCGCGGACCAGTAGGCCAGCGCCCCGACCGTGCCGGTCGGGTTGTAGCCGGGGTTCTGTGGGAAGGCGGTCGCGCCCATGACGAAGAGATTCGGCACATCCCAGCTCTGCAGATAGCGGTTGAGGGCGCTCGTCTTCGGGTCGGCGCCCATCACCGCTCCACCGCACAGATGGGTCGTCTGGTAAGCCGTGATGTCGTAAGGCCCCTTGCGGTACTCCTTCATGACCTGCTTCGCGCCCATGGCCTGGAAGATCTCCGCGAACTTGTCCGTCAGAAACCGGTTCTGCTTGAGCTCGTTGTCGTGAAAATCGATGGTCATGCGCGCCAGCGGCCGGCCGAAGCGGTCGCGGTAGGTCGGATCGAGGTCGACATAGACGTCGCGGTAGCTGTACATGCTGCCGTGCACGCCCGTGCCGGGCTTGAGCGTGCTCTGATAGTTTTCGCGCACCGCCTGCTTCCACTTCGCGCCCCACTTGGGAGTACCGGGCGGCACGGGAGTCGTCTCGATGGGGCGCCCGTTGGTCTGCAGCTGTCCCATGTAGCCGCCACCGACGAAGCCATGCGGCCCGTGATCGAAGTTATCGCCATTGAACTCGTCGATGCACATGCCGATCGCGCCGGAGGCGATGAACGGATTGAAGATGAATTTCGCCGGATCGAAAAAGCTGGTGACATCGGAGATCGTCTGGTGGGTGAAATTGCGGCCGACCACCCCGGTGTTGGCAACCGGGTCATACGGCGTGCCGATCCCCGACAGCAGAAGCAGTTGCACGTTGAAGATCGTGTACGCGGCGAGAATCACCAGCTCCGCGGGCTGCTCCCACTCGTTGCCGGCGGTGTCCACGAACGTCACGCCCGTCGCGCGCTTCCCTGAGCGGTCGGTGTTGATCCGGATGACTTCCGAGTTGTCGCGCGCCTGGAAGTTGGGCTTGCGCAGCAGCACCGGCAGGACGGTGGTCTGTGGGCTGGCCTTCGAGTAGTTGCCGCAGCCGAACCACTCGCAGAACCCACAGTACGTGCATGGGCCCATGCGCACGCCCAGGGGATTGGTGTACGCGCGCGACATGTTGCCAGAAGGCTGCGGGAAGGGCTTGTAGCCCAGGTCGCGTGCGGCCTTTGCGAACAGAGTGGGGCCGAACGGCTGCTGCTGCGCCGGGTTGGGATAGGGACGCGAGCGCGCTCCCTCGAAGGGATTGCCGCCCTCCTGGATCTGGCCGCGCAGATTGCCGGCCGTGCCGCAGGTTCCGCACAGGTACTCGAACTTGTCGTAGTGGGGCTCCAGCTCCTCGTAGGTCACGCCCCAATCCTGAATGGTCATGTCCGCCGGCAGGAAGCGCGCCCCGTAGCGCTTCGTCAGGTGGGTGCGGACGACGAAATCGGTAGGCAGGAAACGCCAGGTCTCCGCATTCCAGTGAACGCCACCACCGCCGACTCCATTCGGCGGCATGAACGCGCCCCACGTTCGGATCGGGAGCGCAGTCTGATCCATCTTGTTGCGAAAGGTGAAAGTCGTCTGCTCGGGGCGCAGAAAGAGCTCGTGACGGATGCGGTATCGCAGCTCATCCGCAGCGTACGCGGGAGGATAGTCCGTGGCCGTATCGCGCCACGGTCCGCGCTCGATGGCTACGACATCCAGCCCCTCGTCGGTGAGCTCGTTGGCGACGATCGAGCCGGTCCAGCCCAGTCCGACGATTACCACATCCTTCGCAGGCAGCTTGCGCGCCATGACACTGTCAGCCTTTGCCGGGATTCCAGTCGGCCCTGCCGCCGATGCCCACCGGGGGCAACGGGTAACGCTCGTTGTGACGTCCCACCCAGTCCCGGTAGTCGTACCGGGTACCGGGAAAGCCGATCATCTTCCACGCGCACAGGTCGCGATTGCCGCCATAGATCGGATCGGCAAAGAATCCCTGCTGTGTGTCCTTCACGAGCGCTTCAAAGAACGTGGTGCCCTCGAGACCTTCCAACTTGACCGTCTCGCTCTCGAGCCCATGCAGGATCTCGTCCTGGCGATCGCTCGAGAGCTCGGCGAAGGGCTTACCGTCGCGGCCGGCTCGGCAGTAGTGGTCCAGCGCAGCGAGCGCCTTTCGATACAGCTCGGCGGGGGTTTGAGAGCTCTGCGGCCCCTGCTGTTTGATGCCCTTGTTGAAGGGCGGCCGCGTGTAGAGTCCGGCGAAGCGTCCGTATGGACCAGCGAGCTGACGATCGAGGTATACCGCGCAGCCGGCACCCTTGCCGCCGGGTGTGCCAGCATCCGTGCCGCCGGGTGTGCCAGCATCCGTCCCGCCTGACATGCCCGCGTCGGGCGGAATGATGCGATCGACCAACGCCTCGACGGCGGCTGCCTCCTCCGCGGTGAAGAACTTCCACGGTCCCGGCTTCACCGGCTCGGGCGGCTCGCCTGCATCCGGATGCCACGGAATCTCCCGGGAGATGACATTTCCCCGGGCCACGCCGCTGCCCACTAAAGCGAGTGCAGTGCCCTTGAGAACGTCGCGTCGACGGATGCCGCTCATCGATAGAGGTTCAAAGTTACCGAAAGGCCAACGAGCGAGACCCGGCGCGGTTCCCTGTGCGATAAGATCGCGCGCCGCGGCTTGGCCACTGCCGCCCGCATCGGGTCGGCGGCTGCGAATCGCTCAGCTACCACGAGGTTCATCCAGACAATGAACAAATCGCCCCTGACGTTCCTGTACGTCGCGCTTGCCACGACGCTGACCGCGGCTGCTCATGCGCCCAGGACACACCGGCTCGAGGCGACCCCGGCTACGGTCGCATACGGCTACTACTGGGCCGATGCCAAGCCTGTGTTGCGCATGGATTCCGGCGACATAGTTGATGTCGACACGCTGCTGACCAACACACCCGAAGGGCTCGCCAAGGCCGGCGTTCCCGACGCGAAGATCCAGACATCGCTGAAAACTATCGTCGCGCAAGTCACCGGGGAGCGGCGTGGCCCGGGCGGCCACATCCTGACGGGGCCCATCTATGTCGAGGGCGCCGAGCCGGGCGACGTGCTGGAAGTGAAGATCCTGTCGATCCAGCTGCCGATCGACTACGGCTACAACGGCTGCAAGGGTTTTCTGCCGGAGAACTGCGAGCCCGACGTTCCCGCGAAGATCATCAAGCTCGACCGGGCCAGGATGACTGCCGAGTTCGCGCCCGGCATCGTGATTGCGTTGCGGCCTTTCTACGGCAGCATGGGCGTCGCGCCGGCTCCCGAGGCTGGGCGGCTCAGCAGCAATCCGCCCGGACGGCACGCGGGGAACCTCGACAACCGCGAGCTCGTTGCCGGCAGCACCCTATACATACCCGTGTTCGCGCGTGGCGCGCTGTTCGAAATCGGTGACGGGCACGCTGCTCAGGGGGACGGGGAAGTTGACCAGACTGCCATCGAGACTTCGCTGCGCGGCCGGTTGCAGCTCACGGTGCGCAAGGACATGAAGTTGACCTGGCCGCGCGCGCAGACCCCGACCGACTTCATCAGCATGGGCACCGACCCGGACCTGACGGCGGCAACGCGCATCGCCGTGCAGCAAATGGTGGATTTCCTCGTGGTGGAGAAGAAGCTGAGCAGGCACCAGGCCTACCAGCTCGTCAGCATCGCGGGAAACGTCGCCGTGACGCAGCTCGTGGACAAGCCGAACTACGGGGTCCACGTCCGTCTGCCAAAGAGCATCTTCGCGAGAAAGTAACGCCTGACTACCGCGGCGGCCAGTTGTTGCGGGCCATCGGCTGCGGATGCGGTGTGGTCCGGTGCTGCAGGAACATCGACTGAGCCGGGCCGAGCGCGGCAACGGTCAGGGCGGCCATGTTGTGTTCGCCGTTGTGCTCGCCGGACCGCCCGGTATCGCTCTCGTGCGCCCCTGTGTTCGAGGACACAGAGTGCTCCGATCGCTCCGGCTGCAAGCTGCGCGCGGGCTGGGCGACCGCCTTCGAGTCCGCCAGGACGGCGCGAAGGGTGCCTGAACCCAATGAAATGGCTGGCTGCGAGGGCCGGCCGAAGGAGCCGCGAGAGACGTCCCACGTCACCCGCCGGCCAAACTGCAGACGCATGTCGGACAGGGGCATGGCGGAGTGACCGCCGAACTGCCAGTTGATCAGCTCCCGGTGCTGCAGTGCTTCGCCGGTGGCCTGAGGATCGCCCGAGCTCGGCATGAGCCGAACCTGCGCGATTTTCAGCCCGAACGTGGGATGCAAAGCCGGACCGGCGACCCCACCGATTGGCCGGCTGAAGTAGAGCATGAATTGCGGAGCGCGAGGCGCAGCGGTGGGACCGGGACCCGGAGAGGCAGCCTGTGCAGTCATCGCGGCCGCGCTCGACAGCACGCCCACTATCCCCATTGCTTTATTTGCCGAGATCCTCAACAGAGAGCCCCTTCTGCCCACTGCCAACGAACTGGTACGGTGAACAGGATGGACCGGGCTTGGCTGTAGCGCTATCGATCGAATGCTGCACTTGCTGTAGGAGGGCTCCGACGCTCCTAACTATTTGTTTTTATTGATAAAGAATAAATGAACCCCCGGATTCCGCTGCTCATTATGACCTCCGCTGATGTCCTCGCCGGGGGTCTGCTTTGACATTAAACCGGTGATCCGATGATTGCGGCGCTGTGCCTCCTGCTTTGGCTCTACCTGGTCTTCGCGCGGGGTCGCTTCTGGGCCTCGGTGCCCGAGTTGAAGGGGGACTTTCTGAACGCGGCCTCCCGGGCCCGCGCTGCGGGCAGGTGGCCCGACGTCGACATCATCGTACCGGCGCGAGACGAAGCTGAAACCATCCACCCCGTGATCGCTTCGCTGCTGGCGCAGGACTATCCCGGACACTACCGCGTGATCCTGGTGGACGATGAATCCTCGGACGCGACCGTGGCTCGGGCGGGCGCGGCACCCGGCCTCCTCGTGATCCACGGGCAGCCAAAGCCGCCGGGATGGTCGGGCAAGCTGTGGGCGCTGAGTCAGGGGGTCGCGGCTGCGCGCGCCCCGCTTTTGCTATTTACGGACGCCGACATCACACACGACCCGGGACACCTGTCCGTGCTGGTCACGAGGCTCGAGCAGCCGCCCGTCCAGATGGTGAGTGAGATGGTGAAGCTCAACTGCAGCAGCTGGGCCGAGCAGGCGCTCGTTCCTGCTTTCGTTTACTTCTTCCAGATGCTCTATCCATTCGCGCTGGTGAACGACCCCCGTTCATCCGTTGCCGCCGCAGCCGGGGGAACCGTGTTGATCCGCCGGCCGGCGCTCGAGGCGATCGGCGGTGTCGCCGCAATCCGGGGCGCACTGATCGATGACGTCACCCTGGCCAAGGCAGTCAAGCGGACGGGTCCGATCTATCTCGGGCACTCCGCCCTCGCCACCTCGATTCGCCCATACGCCGGCTGGGTTGATCTCGGGCGCATGATCTCGCGCACCGCCTTCACCCAGTTGCGTAACTCCGCGGTACTGCTGGTGCTGACACTGGTCGGACTCGCGCTGGTCTGGCTGGCCCCTGTCGGGGAGGCGCTGTTCGCGCAAGGCTGGCGCCGCGCCTGCGGCCTGGCCGCCTGCAGTCTGGCGGTCCTGAGTTACCTGCCGACGCTGGCGCGTTACCGCCGCAGCTGGCTCTGGGCGCTGGCGCTGCCGCTGATCGCCCTCTTCTACATGGCTGCCACCATTGGCTCCGCGCTCCGCTACTGGGCCGGGAGCGGTGCGCGATGGAAGAGCCGCGAATATGGTGCGACCCGACCATCCGGCTGAGCGCACCCCGCCTGGAGGCAGCTTACGGTTCCATTACTTCCATTGCGGAAAAGGTAGCGCGTGAATCTGTTCGCGCTGTACCGCTTGCAGCTCCTCAGGATCGATACCCAGCGCCTGCACGATCGTTGCCGCCACTTGTTGGTTGCTCGTCGCGGTGGAGACACTTGCCGGATCCGCGTCGGCAAACGACACGAGGAGCGCGGTATGCACGTCGTCCTCATTGAAGCCGCCGTGCTCCGACAATTTGCTGCCGCCGGTGAAGATCACGCCTGTGTTCACCTTCAGGATGATGTCCGGAGTGCGCGGATCCTGGCCGGGGTCGTTGAACTTGTTGCGCAACGAGGCGCCCGCGAAGATCTCCTGGATCCCGAGCGCCGCCTGGTTGGCCGGCTGACTGAGCCTGCTCACGACAGCGCCGGTGAGCTCCGGATCGGCCAGCCAGATGAGCGAGCCGTCATCGGAGATGTCGAATGCATCCGCCTGACCGATCGTGGCACCGGGCTGTCCGTGGCCTATTCCCACGCGCCGTGTCACGTCGATGGGCGACTGCCCGTGCTTGGCGGCGATGATGATCAGCGTAGTATCAAAAATACCCTGCTTGCGCATCTCCGCGACGAACCTGCCGAGCGACTGGTCAACGAAGTCCAGCTCGCCGGCGAGCGCTTCCCCGGGAGTACCCAGAACATCGGTGTACCCGCCCGCCTCGCCGGTTACCGGGTCCGTCGCCAGCTTCTGGCCGACGCTCACCGCCTGGAAGTTGGTGCCGAACAGCGTCGGCACACCGACCCGCTTGCTGCGATCGTGATTGAAGCCGTCGATCTGGTTGAGAACGGCCTGGACGTGCAGCGAATCGTAGCACTTGATGTCATCGAAGCTGTTGGTCCAGCCGTCATCCGGTGTGGGATCCTTGAAGGGCACGACCTCGCAGCCGGAGATGTGCGGCAGCGGTACCGGGATCGAGTTGATCTCGGGGCCGTAGAAGTCCTCGACTCCCTTGCCGCTGGGACCGTTGGTCCACTCGTAAGAGGGATGCTTGTCAGTCCAGGCCGTGCGCCCGCCATGCGCGCGCACGACCTCGAAGATGGTGTTCACGCGCAGATACTGATGAGGCAGGATGGTGCGGCAGCCGTTCTGTGGGTCACGCACGAGGAACTGGGAATTGAGGCCCCCGCCGCCGTCCAGGCGCGTGAGATCGATGTCCACCGCCTCGTCCCACGCGACGTTGGTGCCGATCTTGCCGGGACAGTTGCCTCCGGGGTTGCCGAGGCCATCGGTCCTGGCCGGCGGCGAGAGCGCCCGGTTGTAGGTGTCGTCGTACCACAATCCGGTCGTGGTCGGCGAACCCCCGGTCACCAGGGATGCCAGTCCCGGAAACGAGTCCGACGGAGCCGAGGTCGAGTTGTTCGTGAAGGTGACTCCATGGCGGCTCAGGGCGGCCAGGGTCGAATCCTTGTGGGAGGCTACGTAGTTGGAGAGATCGAGCGCGTGCAAGCCGTCGACGCTGATGAGCAACACGTGCCTCACCTCGTGCCCGTTGCCGGTGAAGCTGTTGTCCGCGAGCGCACTGCCGGCGAGCAGCGCCGCGCTCAGAGCTGCAGCGATGGCGGAGGTTTTTCTCAGGATTGGCAGGCGCAAGCTCATTGTCTGTTCTCCCCGAAGATCTCTGGCGCGATCGAGAATCGATCACGGGCACTTTGCGTTGACGATGACTACAATAGATAAAGTCTGTGACAGTCCGGAGACAGCAACCGGCGCCGGGTGCTGGTTTTCCGGGAACGCGCGCCGCGCTTCGAGGCATGCAACGTGAGCTCAGAGGCCTCGCAGCTCGCGGCGCTGATCATCTTCGCGGTGACCTATCTTGCGATCGCCTGGGGACGATTCCCCGGATTGCGGGTCGACCGCACGGGCGCCGCCCTGGCCGGCGCCACCTGCATGATCGGCGCGGGGGTGCTCACACTTCGCGAGGCCTACGCCGCGATCGATTTCGACACCATCACGCTGCTGCTGGGCGTGATGATCGTCGTCGCCTCGCTGCGGCTCTCGGGCCTTTTCGGGTTGATCAGCGCAGCCGTCGCCAGACATGCCCGCAGCCCGATCCTGCTGCTGTCGTGCGTGGTGCTCGTGTCCGGGATCCTTTCGGCGTTCCTCGTGAACGACACGATCTGTCTCGCCCTGACACCTCTGGTGGTCGAGATCGTGATGGCGCTGCGGCGCGATCCGGTTCCCTACCTGCTGGGCGTGGCCATGGCATCGAACGCGGGCAGTGTGGCGACCATCACCGGAAACCCACAGAACATGATCGTTGGCAGTCTCGCGCATATCCCGTACGCGACTTTCGCGGGGAAGCTGGCGCCGGTGGCCCTTGCCTCCCTGGTACTGACCGCCGTGGTGATTGCGATTGCCTTTCCCGGCGAATTCCGCGGCGGCACGGTGCTGCAGGCCGCCGCGCCCGCGCGGGCGCGGCGGGCCAGCCGCGCGCTCGTCGTGAAGGCCTCATTCATCACGGCAGCCATGGTCGCCGGGTTCTTCTGGGGGTTCCCGCCACCCGCAGTGGCCATCATCGCCGGTGTGCTCATGCTGCTCACCCGGCGTCTCAAGCCGGAGAGGATCTACGCCGAGCTCGACTGGCCGCTGCTGCTCATGTTCGTGGGCCTGTTCATCCTGATCGGTGGTCTCGAGCATTCCGTGCTCGCCCCCCGCGCGCCCGCCCTGGCGCAGGCACTCCATCTGGAGCATCCGGCAGTGCTCGGCCTGTTCACGGCGGCGCTTTCCAACATCGTGAGCAACGTGCCCGCGGTACTCTTGCTACGTCCCTTCCTGGGAGCTCTGTCGCATCCACAGCAGGCGTGGCTGCTGGTCGCCATGGCCTCGACTCTCGCGGGCAACCTGACGATCATGGGCTCGGTGGCCAACCTCATCGTCGCCCGGCGGGCAGAGGCCCTCGGCGTGACGATCAGCTTCCGGACCTACTTCCGCGTGGGTGTCCCGCTCACCCTCCTCACACTGGTCCTCGGCATCGGCTGGCTGGCGATCAGCTGAGGCGATCTCGGTACGCCGCACGTACCTTTGCTCCGCCCCCGAGCGCAGGCCCGCGCTTCGGTCCGCCTCGGGCGCAGGCGGGCGCTTCGGTCCGCCTCGGGCGCAGGCCGGCGCTCAGCGCGGGTACTTGGTGAAAATGGCTGCCACGGCCGCCTGGATCTTCTGATCGGCCTTCTCCCCCGTGACACCGGAGAGATTCTGGTTCACGGAGGCATGCCACAGGGGCTGGCGGGTACGAGCGTCGTACAGATCTACGGCGATGATGCCTTCGTGGTAGACGTACGGGTAATCCCAACCCCAGCCGCCGGCGACGAAGCCGGGCCGCCAGCCCCAGCCCCACCAGCCGTAGCCATATCCGTACGGATCCCCTTCGACCACATTGCGCATGCCGATTCCATAACCGACCAGGCAATCCGCGCCCGAGGCCTCGCCCGTCTGGCCAGTTCCGCCATTCACACCAGGCGCAGGCTGCACGCCCACGGTCCTCAGGTTGGCCTCGATTGCGGCTCGCAGGCGGCTCTCGTTCACGGGGTTGGCGACGCTGGCGCGGAGTGTGTCACTGCTGCCATGGAATGAGCCTGCCCATGCAAACGTATGGCACTGAACATTGCTTTTTACAGCGGTATTGACGTCGGACGTCACACGCAGCGTCGTGCAAGCCGACAGGGCACAGACCGCCGAAACTGCGACTCCGCAAACGGTGAGAGCTTGCTTGACCATGGCGTAACCTCGGGCGAACACCGGACGAGCCCAGATAGAGCCCACCGATAGAGAGGTGAACGCTGGCTGCTGGACTCGGTTTACATGGTACGGGGAACGGCAGCGATCAGCAGCGTTCCGGTGCGGCCTGGCCGGTGAACCCGTAAGACTGGCGGAAGCCCTCGGTCAGCGGACCGGTAGTCCGGCCGACGCCACCTGGTCGGCGAACCCGTACGCCGCCCGGTAGTAGTAGTGGCGCACGAAGATAGCGCCCCGCCAAAGCGTGCCCTGCTGGAGGGGGCCAAGCCGCGCGGCCCGGCCTCCGATCTGCGGGCCGGAGAGGTCCTCCGGGTCCCACCCGACCAGCAGAAGCGTCCGCCCCCGCTCCCGAGCGGGCGGGAACCATTGCTCGTACATCAGCCCATCCAGGCCGAACAGATTCCGGCTCGCCGTCTCACTGACCGAGGGGCGCTCATCCATTGTGTAGAAGGCGAGCTCGCTGGCGATCATGTACCGATCCATTCCCACGACGAGCGGCTCGCGGCCGGTTTCCTTGCGGATCTCAGCGGCGCGCGCCGCGACCTGGCGCCCGAGGTCACGCCAGACCACCGGCACCAGCTCCACGTGCGTGCTGTAGCCCAGGCCGGGCAGCCCGAGGACCAGATAGTGGAGTCCCGCGGCATACACCGCGAGCAGGACCACGATTGTCGGCAACCATACGGCGCGTACTGCTGCCCGCGGTCTCGTTGCGGTCCCCGAGCCAAATGAGACGATGCAGAACGCCAGCGCCGGCACGACGCCCACCCACAGCGCGCCGGTCCAGTCGAGTTTGACCTCGTGGCGCAGGCTGAAGAGCACAAACACCGCCAGGGGGGTGAGAACCGCAGCCTGGATGAAACGCCAGCGACGCGGCAGCTCCCGCGACGCGTTGCCCTCTTGCGCCACCGGAGCGCGACCGCAGGCGGCGATCGCCAGTGTCACGACGCCGGTCGGTGTCAGTAAAACCAGGGCGGAACCCAGCAGCTTGTGCAGGGCGAACTGCGGCGTGTCGGCCAGGCGGCGTGCAGTCTGGAAGGCGAAGGATGCCCACCCGTGATGCGCATTCCACACGATGACTGGTGCAAACAACACCAGCGCGAGCGCCATCGCTGCGTAGGGTTGCCAGCGCGCCAGCCAGCGCCGCGACGGGGGGTCCGCAAGCAGGAATACAAACGTTGCCGCTACGAGCAACCCGATGGTGTATTTCGACAGCAATCCCAGACCAACGCTCGCACCGGCAAACCACCACTCCCGGCTTCGTCCGCCGAGGAGCGCACGCTCGAGGAAATACAAGGACGCCGCCCATGCAGCGGTCAGCGGGGCATCGGGCGTCATGAGCATGCCTGCGAGAAACAGGAACGGCAGCACCTGCATGAGCACCAGCGCCACGAGCGCACTTGCTTCCCCGAACAGATTCCGCGTCAAGCGGTAGGCGAACCAGGACGCAACCACCGCGCTGCACAGGGCGCCCATGCGAACGCCGAGCCCGGTATTGCCGAACATGATCGTGCCGAGATGGATCAACCAGGCGACCATCGGTGGATGGTCGAGGTACCCGATGTCCAGATGCTGCGAATAGTTCCAGTAGTACGTCTCCTCCGGGAGCAGTTGAACCTGCGCGATATACACGAGGCGCAACAGGAGCGCGCATCCGACGATACTCCAGGCCAACACACGCCAGCGCGCGTCCCCGATACGCCAGACTCCGGGTGACAGCGCGAGACCGTATCCCCATTGGGTGATACCAACGGAAGTCAGCACGGCAAACACAATTGCCACCTGGGAAGGCCAGCCCCAGGTGTCCGTCAGCAATGCCAGCACCCCCCCGCGAAAGAACAGGGCCAGCAGGCTCACGGCCAGCAGCTGGCCATGCAGCCGGAGGTCCCATTCCCGTCCCACGGCCGACAGGGCACGCCGCACGCCGAGCAGGTAGTTCAGCAAGCCACCCGCCGCAAAACTGAGCATGTGGGCAGGCCCGAGGCTCAGGCCTGCCTGCGTGAGAGCGACAAAGATGAGCACGTCCGCGGTGGGCCCCAGCGCGGCCGGCAGACGGCGCAGACGCGCGAGCCCCACCTGCCACGCGAGCGGTTGCGGTCCTGAAGGCGGCACGGTCAGGGGTTTCTGCTGCGAGATCGTCGTATGGTGCTAGCGCCGCACCGGCAGGTCAATGTAGCTGTCGCTGTACCAGCGCACTTTGAGTGGGATGCGGGCGTCCTCGATGTTCTCGTCGTTCACCGGCGCGCCGGTGCCGTAGTTGATTTGACGGTCGGCGCGTTTGTTGATGCCCAGCACGACCAGCAGCCGCGTCCCCGGCTCGAGTCGGCGGCTCGTCAGTCGATCGCTCCTGAAGGCCAGTCGCTGCCGCTCGCCTGCGTGCAGCAGCCGGCGGTTCATGTGATCGTGCACATAGCTGGCCCGGAATTCGTAGGCCGGATCGAACAGCTCGAGGTAATCGCCGTTGGGCAGCAGCTCGTAAAGCGTGATGCTCAGGTCCATGTCCATCTTGTTCGCCCTGAAATCCAGGCTGCCCGAGAACAATCCGCCGAGCTCCTCGGGGCCCTGCAATGGCTCGCTCACGAAGGCGATGGCGTCATGCAGTTGCAGGCTGTGCGCCTGCACGCCCCCCGGGGCTGTCCAGGACGCATCGCTGCGATCCTTGAAGTCCACGACCTGCTGGACGTAGGTCGGTTTCTGCGGCCGCCGTGTCAGCAGCCGGTGGCCGTATGCGGCGCCCGCGCCCGCGTCCAGATAGAACCTCATCGTGCCCGTCCCCATGGCCTCAAGCGATGCGACGTGTCGCCAGTCGTTGGATCCCATCACCTGGTAGTTCACGCGTCCCTGGAGAATGGCCGGCTTCTCGGCACCCTTGAATATCGAGTCGAACCACTGGTAGCGCAGCTCGCGCAGGTCGATGAGCGCCGCCTGATCAACCTGGTAACCCTGCAGATTGACCGGTGCCCCGTGCTGCATGGAGCCGTCGTCATACGGGCCGATGAGGAGCGTGTGATTCGCGTGCGGGTCGTGCTTGTAGTGCTCCGTGAAGTAGTAGAGGGTCCCGGCCTCCCCCAGGGCGTAGTAACCGGTGGTCGAGAAGACCGGTATGTTGATGTGCGCGAACTCGTCCTTGTAGGGCACCAGCTTCTGCCAGTAGCGGTCGTAGCTCGGATGGTCGAGCCAGGTGTGAAAGATCACGTTGTGACCACCGAGCCAGCGGTCCAGATCCCGATAGGACTTGCCGCTCTGGTACCAGTCCTCATCCAGCTGACGCCAGCGCGCATCATCCGCGCACGTCTTGTCGTCGAAATCCTTCTCGCCCGAGACGCAACCGGACCAGCGGTAGGCGGAATTGTGGAAGATGTTGCCGAGCATCGGCAGGTCGATTCCCGGGGCGGTTGCGGAATTCGTGGCGATGGCTTTGAGCGCAGCGGGTGGACGCTTTGCTACGGCCGCCCACTCCGCGAATGCGCTGTAGGTGCTGCCGTACATGCCGACGCGGCCATCGCTCCATTTCTGCTTCGCGATCCAGGTGATGACGGCACGGGCATCCTCGCCATCGTGCTCGAACGGCACCACTTTGCCTCGGCTGAGGCGCTGGCCACGGGTGAAGGCCACGATTCCTATGTAGCCGTGCGCGGCGCACTCGCGCGCGAAGGTGCGCGCATCCACGTAGATCGTGAATTCGAGAAGGGTCGGCAGGGGCTTGGTGTCATCCTTGGGGCGCACCATGATCGCGGAGATGCTCACGTGCTCGGGAGTATCGATCAGCACATCGTAGTCCGTGACATAGCGCCGACCGTCGTCTTCCTCGTTGAGCCCGGCGATCAGCGGATGGAAATTGCGGTACGCGTCGAAGACGAGATAGTTCCAGATGAGCTCGACGGCATCGTTTTGGGGGATGCTGCCTTTCGGACGCCACTGATCAAAAGCGCGTTGCACCACATCCCGAAAGTCGGCTACCGGCGCCGCGAGCCAGCCGGTAACCTCGTACGCATCCAGATCGGTGAGCTTCGAGATGGTATCGCCGTAGGCCTGCGAGAACGCCTTGTTGAACGGGGTACCCTTCTCCGCCTCGGCGTTCCTGGCCTGCGCGTACATGTCATAGATCAGCGACCTCCCCACCGCCCGATGGTTCTCACTCCTGCGACGATCGCGCAGGGACTCGCGTGTTGCCCATGCCCCGGTGAAATTGCGGGCCACGAGCTGCAGCGCGGACAGATTTCGCAGATAGCGGTCCTGATCGTTCTCCTGGTAGACGGGGAGAATGCGCGTGGCGAGGTCGCGCATGATGCCGGCGGCCGCCGGGTCGTTCGCCGAAGCGGGTGGATGAAAGTCGAGCTCCTGCGCACTGGCCCAGGTCGGCAGCATCAGCAGGAACAGGACAGCCAGCGCTTTCATCGGTGGTCGACCGCCGGCGCGCCGGGGGACTCCGCGGGCTTGTTGCGAGGTGCCGCCGGTGGCGCTTTCACCAGATGCAGAACCCGCGAGAACATCGGGTCGCGCGCCTGAGCGGCCCGTCCGATGTGGATGACGCTGGTGTGGGCGAGCTCGTGGGCGAACAGATCCACCACGCGCTCGAGCGCCTCGTCCTCGAGCGAGCCCAGGGTGTCATCGATCAAGAGCCAGGGGGGCGCCTGCAACGCGATGCGTGCGAAGGCCAGAGCGAGCTGCTCGTCCTGACTCAACTCACGGTCCCAGCGCCGGGTCACATCGAGGATCGGCCCGAGCCGCTGCAGCCCCAGGCGTCCGAGAGCGCGAAGATAGGCGGCTTCCTCGAAGCGATCGACCTCGAGTGGATAGGCCAGAACCTCGCGCAGCGTCCCCCGCGGCAGGTAGGGAGTGCCGCGCGGCAGGTAGAGCATGTGCTCATCCCGGGGATGGGTGATCGTGCCCGCCCCCCAGGGCCAGAGGCCGGCGAGTGCGCGAAACAGCAAAGTCTTGCCGGTGCCCGGAGCGCCCACGATGAGGACGCGCTCCCCGGCTTTCACCACGACCTGGCGCTCGCGCAGCATGTCGTATCCGGTGGGCGATGCGATCTCCAGGTCCTCGATCGTCATCTGGCCGGCCGGGCCCTCGGCATAGGTGAGGCGGCTCTCGAAGTCCTGCAGCACCTCCGTGGTCGTCAGCGCGTAGCGGAAGCTGGCTACCCGGTGCAGCGTGGCGCGCCAGTCGGCGATCGTACTGAAGTTGTCGACGAACCAGCGCAGGGACGACTGAGCCTGCGTGAACGCCGCGGCGGCCATCATCAGGCCACCGAAGGAGATCTTCCCGGCGAAGTACAGGGGGGCGGCGACCAATATGGGTGCGACGATCGTGATCCAGCCGAATCCCGCCGTGACCCATGTCAGGTTGGTGAGACCGGTGACCAGGCGGCGGGTCGCGGCCAGTACGTTGCCCAGATGCAGCTCGACGCGCCGCCGCTCGTCCTCCTCGCCGGCAGCCAGCGAGATACCGTCGAGGTGCTCATTGATGCGCACCAGCGAGAATCTCAGGTCCGCCTCGCGCGCGTAGCGCTCGGCGTTGCGGTTGATCAGGCTCTTGCCGACCCAGTAGCTCAGCAGCGAGCCGGCGCCCGCATACACGATGGCGGCCCAGACCATGAATCCCGGAATGGCGTAGTCGCGATCGCCGAAGCGGAAGCTGAAGTCGGCGGACAGCACCCAGAGCACGCCCGCGAAGGTGCCGAACAGGATGCCGGCCTGCAGCAGGCCTGTGCCCAGGTCGGCGGACAGCTCGCACAGCTTGCGCGCATCCTCATGCATGCGCTGGTCGGGATTCACGCCCATGGGCCCGCCCGCGTTCGCCAGCCAGAACGCCCGGCGCGGCAGCATCCAATCCTTGAGCAGATCCTGCACGAGCCCCTCGCGCATGCGCACCTTGAGCATCTCGACCAGCCAGCGCTGCACGACGTTGAGCACGAGCAGCACGCCGGCGATCACGAAGAACACCGCGAGTTGTGTCAGGAAGTCGTGCAGGTCGCGCCGTGACAGCGCGTCATAGAACGGCTTGTTCCAGCGGTTCAGGCGGATCTGGCCGTAGGCGGTGACGACCACCACGATCACGATCGCGACGACCATGAAGATGAGCGCCCGGGCGACGGTCGAAGTGCGCAGCGCGCGCATCATCATGCCCAGCTGGCGCCACAGGCCCGACTGTGGAGTCGCCTCGACCTCGGGGCGAGTCTCGGGATCGTCGGTTCCCGCGGCCGTCTGAGCTGACTTGTCCTCGATCTGCGTCACCTGATGCGGTTCTCGCGTCAGGTCCGGCCGGCGGCCGCACGGCGCGCCGCGACACACGAGATGAAGCACGCATAGCTCCACGCCAAATGGCGCGCGGAGCTTTGCTCGCCGGTGCGCTGATCGAACTGTTCCGACATCTGTCCGTCTGCGGGCGTGTAAGCCCGGACTGTCCGCAGGAAGGCATCACCGCGCTCGCTCCAGGCGGCTGCATTCTCGCATCGGCATGCGGCGCGAAAACAGAATTCCGCCGCTCCGAGCGTGGAGAAATAGTACGCGCCTCCGGAGAAATACACGTCGCCGTCATAGCGTCCCATTGCAGGAGCCAGGCCTTTCGGACGGCTGCGGTTGATGGGATAGGCCGCATCGAACAGTGCTTCCAGACGCTCGAGCGTACGATGCATGCGTGGATCGCAGACGGTATGCGCTGGGCGGTCCCCATCGGCGTGGATCGCGGCCAGAATGACCGAGATGTCGAGCTCCTTGACGGAGCGGGCCCCCGAGCTCAGAACCCGCGAGCGATAGTGCCCTGACTCGGGCAGCCAGAGCTCCTCCAGCATGTCGCGAATGCTCCGCGCCTCCCCGAGATACGATTGCGCAAGCTCCGTCTCCCCTTCCCCCTCGAGCCAACGTGCACCCTCCTCGAGAGCTGCTGCGGAAACACACAGCGTGTAGTAGTGCAGCCCTTTATCCTCCTCCCAGATGTCGTACGACGGCTCCCGCCAGTAGCTCGCGGTGAAAGCGAGATCCGCCCGCAGTAGCTCCCACACCCTGACTTTCAGGCGTGGTTCCAGAGGCGCCGCGCGCGTCCAGCGCAGCACGACGAGCGCGCGCATCGGGGCGCCGTCGTGCTGCGGCCGGCCCCAGCTCGAGAAGTCCAGTGTCGCATCCGCGTTGACGCGCGCTTCAGCCACGACGATCTCACCGCGCACACTGGCAAGGTCCGACTCGCTGCGGAGGAATTTCTCGAACTCCGTCGAGCAGCGCTCGCGCCAGGACCTCTCGGCAAGCAGAGTCGGTCCATCGAGCGCGCGCAGCGAGAGACTGAAGTCCACGAAATCCGCGAAGTGCGTGACCGCCTCCGCTCCCAGGTGCCGCGACTCGAACAGCAGACGCAGTGCATCCATCACGACCGCCGAATCCCGAAACCAGTGGAAGAAATAATCGGGCTCGGGATCCCAGTCCGCGAGCACCGGCGATGCGACGACCGAGCCGCGGTGCGGTCGCACCGTCTGGCCAAATCCGGGCCGGCTCTTGATGATGCCGAGCGGTGAGACGCTCATGAGCATCCCGCGGACTGCGCGCTCCAGCTGTGCATCCAGCCACGGCTCGAGCGCCTGAGCGGGGGAAGCCATCAACGCCCGTTGGTCCGACCGAGCCGCGGGCTGCTGAAGCCGAGCCTGCGCAACCCCGCCTGCACCTCCGGCACGCTCATGAACAGCTTCCAGAGCAGGCCGGTGCGATGATTTTCGATCATGATCACCGTCGGCCCCTGATCGATCGCGACATAGGAATCGGCATACCAGTCGCGCTGCTCGCAGAACGCATCGACGAGGCCGTAGCGCCCCCAGAGCCGCTCGCCATGACGGCCGAGGAAATGGCGGATGGCAGCGAGGCCCTCACGCGGTGCGTACGGCACGCTCGAGAGAGCCGCTGTGGGGGCGATCGTTCCGTTGTCCATGTCCGGGGCGTGCACGGAGTAGCCATCCGGATCGTCGCTCGCCGTCAGCCCCCAGCACGAATCGCCATAGCCCTTGTGTCGGTGTGGATTGGCGAGGCAGTGCGCATGATTGATCGCCACGTGGCGGCGATTGAGCTCCCAGTAATCGGTGTAGCGATCCTGCAGGCCGCGAGGGTCGAGCCCGCAGAACGTGTAGTGTGCGAAGAAAAGCGGGCCGCCGTACGGCATGCCCAGGGGCAGCTCGATTCCGTAGTAGGACTTGCCGTTCAGGAAGGCACGCCCCGAGGCGAAGCCGTTGTGGTAGACGCGCGCCTCGATGGAGAAGCGCGGTGAGGAGGCGGCCAGCAGGTAGGTGATGAGGCATTCGTTCCAGCCGCGGATCTCGTGATTCATCGCCCAGCCGTTGTTCGGGCTCCAGTGCCAGTAGAGCACGTCCCGGCCGCCCTGCGTGTACCAGTCCCACTCCACGTCTTCCCACAGCCAGGTCATCCGCCCGCGCAGCGACTTTTCCGTCGGCGTCTCGCCCTGAAAGTACTGCCGCGCACACAGCAGCCCCATGCACAGGAATGAGGTCTCCACGAGATCTCCGCCATCGTCCTTGCGCCAGAAGGGAATCGTGACCCCGGAGCGTCCGTTCAGAAAATGCGGGAAAGCGCCGTGATAGCAGGTCGCGCGCTCGAGCACATCGAGCATTCGCAGCAGCCGGTCGACTGCGGCCGCGCGCGTGATCCATCCGCGCTCGACCGCAACGATGATGGCCATGATGCCGAAGCCCGAGCCACCCACCGCCACCTTGTCGTCCGTCGGGTGCCCGTGGGTCAGGCAGCGGTCGAGCGCCAATCCGCTCACCGGATGGGCCCCGTCCCAGAAGAACTCGAAGGTCTGCCGCTGGACGCGCTCCAGCAGCTCCTCATCGGGCAGCTCGGCGAGCGTCGCGGCGCTCGCCGGTGCCGGGCTCTGCCCCGCGTGAGCGCTGCTCGCGGCTGCGGGGAAGTGCTGATCGGTTCGGGCCATGGGCTCTCCTGCTTGCTGGGGACGTATCGCCTGCGCGAGGGGTCCGGCTTCCGGTCGGGAATTCTGAACCGGTTTCACCGCAATTGGCATGTTGGGTTTCGCATCCTGCGCTCGTGCCGCTGAGCCCTCGATCGCGTCCGGTACGCCCGGAGCGCCCGGTGTGCCCGCTGGTGATTTCCGCCACGCCCCCTCTATCATGAAGGTAGCGCGTTCAAGGGCAGGTTGAAATGAATCGGATCGACACACTGATCGGCCAGATGACGCTGCCGGAAAAGCTGGGGCAGCTGACGATGACAGCCGCGGGCTATGCCGTGACCGGACCCGTCATCGCCGGGGACTCGACGGATGCGATCCGTAGCGGCGCCATCGGCAATCTGCTCAACCTGATGGGACCCAAGCCCGTGCGCGACATGCAGCGCCTGGCCGTCGAGGAGTCCCGCCTGCGCATTCCGCTGCTGATCGGACTCGATATCATCCACGGACATCGCACCCTGTTCCCGATACCGTTGGGAGAGGCCGCGCTGTTTGATCCGCAGGTCTGGGAACAAACCGCTCGCGAGGCGGCCACGGAAGGGGCCTGTGATGGCCTCGCCATGACGTTCGCGCCGATGCTGGACGTCTCGCGCGATCCGCGCTGGGGGCGCACGGCGGAAGGCCCCGGAGAAGACCCCTGGATCGGACGAGAGCTCGCGCGAGCCAAGGTCCGCGGCTTCCAGGGTGCCAACCTGGCATCCACTGCGGCGCTGGCAGCCTGTGCCAAGCATTTCTGCGCTTACGGGCCAGTCACGGCCGGGCGCGAGTACGCCCCGGTGGACGTCTCGCAGAGAACGGTGCGCGAGGTCTATCTGCCGCCCTTCGCGGACGCGGTCGCCGCGGGGGTGGCGAGCATCATGCCCGCCTTTACCGACCTCGACGGCATCCCCATGACGGCCAACACGACGCTGCTGCGCCACTATTTGCGCGAAGAGCTGGGTTTCGATGGTGTGATCATCAGCGACTATCACGCCGTCGCCGAGCTCATCAATCATGGCGTCGCGGCGGACCTCACCGAGGCGGCGGTTCTCGCGCTCAAGGCGGGGGTTGATATCGACATGATGGCGGATGCCTACCGGCGCTGCCTGCCGATCGCGCTGGAACGCGGCCAGGTGACAATGGAGGAGATCGACTCGTCGGTCCGCAGGGTGCTGAGGCTCAAGGAACGCCTCGGTCTGTTCGATGATCCCTATGGTCGCGGTTCGCACCCGGAGCCGGCAGCCGCCGTGGCGCGGCGGCGCGAGCTCGCCCGTTCGGTGGCCGCACGCTCGCTGGTCCTTTTGAAGAACAACCACGATACGCTGCCCTTGAAGAAGCTGGCGCGTCTGTGTCTCCTCGGCCCGCTTGCGGATGCGCCCGGGGAGATGCGCGGCCCGTGGTGGGCCGCCGGCGTGCCCGAGGGCCAGGTCGGCGTCCTGGCAGGGTTGCGACAGGGCCTGCCGGACACCGAAATCGTGACCGCCCCCGGGGTCGCCATCGAGGGTACGGATCGCAGCGGCATCGGGCCTGCCGTATCGCTCTGCGAGGGTGCCGGCGCCATCGTGTTATGTCTCGGGGAGTCCGCATCGATGAGCGGCGAGGCGGCGAGCCGCGCTTGTCCGGATCTTCCCGGGCAACAGCAGGCGCTGGCCGAGGCGGTCCTGGAGCGGGCGCGGGCACGCCATACGCCCGTTACGGTGATCCTCTTTTCAGGGCGGCCGCTGACGGTTACCTGGCTGGCCGATCGGGCCGATGCCCTGATCGCCGCATGGTTTCCCGGCAGCGAGGCGGGCAATGCGATCGCTGACGTGCTCACGGGCCGCGTCTCCCCGGGGGGCCGAACCCCTATCACCTGGCCCCGCGCCGTGGGACAGGTACCGGTGTTCTACGGGGAACGACCTGGCGGCCGACCGGACAACCCCAAGGACCATTTCACGAGCAAGTATCTCGACATGCCCAATGCCCCGCTCTATCCCTTCGGGCACGGGCTCACCTATGGGAGGTTCACCGTCGCCAACCTGCGTGTCACGCCATCGCGCGCAACCGAGAACGACAGGATCGCGGTCCAGGTCGATGTGACGAACGAGGGTCGCCATGCTGCCGAGGAGACGGTATTTGTCTTTACTCATGACAAGGTCGCAAGCGTGACGCGCCCCTTGCTGGAGTTGCGTGCGGTCGGGAAAGCGGCTCTCGAGCCGGGACAGACGACGACCGTCAGCGCCTCCTTCGCGGCCTCCGAGCTGCGCTTCCCGGGCCAGGACCTGCGCCCGGTCTTCGAGCCCGGCGAGATTGAGGTGCTCGTCGGTCCCAGCGCCGAGCGCTCACGCCTGTTAGGGGTAAAGCTGGAGCTGTACCGCCGGGGCTAGCGGGATGGACCCGGGTCCGAACGCGCGCCGGCGGCCTCGGACGACTGTGCTGCATCGGCCCCTGGGCCCCGCAGCACCCGGCCGGGCTTTGCGCCGGTGTGGCGGCCCCGATCGATGACGACCTTTCCGTTCACCAGGACGTAATCGATGCCCGTGGGAAAGGCAGTTGGATTGTCGTACGTGGCCTTGTCCTCGATCTGATCGTAGTTGAAGACTGTCAGATCCGCCCACAGTCCTTCACGAATCGCGCCGCGATCGTACAGACGCATCCGTGTCGCCGGCCACGAGGTCATCTTGCGTACGGCATCCTCGAGCGTCAGGACGTGGCGCTTCTTCACGTATTCGGCGATCACGCGTGGGAAATTGCCGTAGGAGCGCGGATGCGGCAATCCGAGCGCGTCCATCTGGCCGGGGACGTCGCTCGCGGCCGCGTCGCTGCCGATCGACATCCACGGAAATCTGAGCGCCGCCTCGATGTCCGGCTCGCTCATCATGAAGAACAGGGCCATCGCCCGATTGGGCAGCGCGGCGAGGAGGATGTCCCAGGCAACGTCGGCCGGATCCTTGTGCAGCTGCTGCCCGATGAATGCCAGGCTCTTGTAGCGGTACACATCGTATTTCGGGTTGAATGCATTGGCGAGCACGATGTGATCCCAACCGCCGGAGGCGGCGACCAGGTTGGACCAGCCCGGCTGCGAGCCGGCGAGGACCTCCTTCTTCAGACGCTCCCGGATCTGCGGATCCCTGAGCCGCTCGACGGCCTTCTCCTGACCCTGCGCGAAAACCCAGTTCGGCACCGTGATGTCGAGCCCGGTGCCGCCGGCGGTGTACACGTACATGTCAGCGGCAATGTTCACGCCGCGCGCCCGGGCGGCATCGATGAGCGCCCCGGCCTGCGGCACGAGCTTGCCCCACCCCGGGGCATAAGCGGCCTTGAAGTGGAAGATCTCGACCTGGATGCCCGCGCGCTCGCCGATCTCGATGGACTCGCCGATTGCCTTGAGCAGGTCGGCGCTCTCGTCACGCATGTGACTGGCGTAAATGCCGTCGTAGCGCGCCGCCACGCGCGCGAGCTCGACGAGCTCATCGGTCGTCTGGAAGCTGTCCGGCGGATAGATGAGCGCGGTTCCCAGGCCCATGGCGCCGGCGCGCATCGCCTGCTCCACATGGGCCTTCATCTGATTCATCTGCTGGGGCGTCGGCCTGCCGTCGCGCTCGCCCATGACTTCGACGCGGGCCTGGGCAGCCCCGTAGTAGGTGCCGAAGTTGAGCGAGATCCCCTGCTTCTGCAGCCGCTCGAAGTAGGCGGCCAGCCCGGCCGAGGGTACCGGCGCACCGCCCTCGCCCGCGATCGCCGTGGTGACCCCTTCGCGCAGCTTGTTCTCCGCAAGCCCGTTGCGCAGCAGCACCTCGCCCGACTGGTCCATCATGTCGATCCAGCCAGGTGAGACGTAGTCCCCGCCGGCGTCGATCTCTTTCCGTCCGATTCCATCGACACGGCCGATCCTCGCGAGACGACCGTTGCGGATTGCCAGGTCGGCAGGGACCCACGGATTGCCCATGCCGTCGAGGACACGCGCGTTGCGTATCACGACATCGTAGGTGGGCGACGGATGACCGCTCTTCTCGGGCCTCGCGTCAGCGTCAGATTGAAAGATCAAGATCCCGGCCCAGAGCGCGATCACGGCGCGCAGCGTTCTCGTCGACGACAATTGCATTCCTTTCACTCAACTTCCGTGGGTATCCCCGGCCTGTGCCTGCAGCAGCTCCAGTCCCACGGCGTGGTTGCGCTGAAACCCCTTCCAGACGGTGATTGCACCTGTCCCGGGGCTGTAGGTATCGTAGAGGTCGCCATCCCGAATCGGCCAGACCCCCGCAGAGGAATTCGCCACCGGGACATTCAGGTAGGCCGCCCGGCTCGCGTCGCCCTTGACGTACAGGTCCAGAAACGCCGTGATGAAATGGGCGTTGATCGCGTTGATCCGTTCCTTGCGCCAGACCGGGTCTTCGAACCAGTCCTCATCCCACAGGCGATCCTGCATCGCCTCCGGAACCGGGTTCAGCCCGATCGAGTGGCCGCACCCCTTGAACGTCAAGAGGTAGCGGTGCGCACCGGTGGCGGTTTCAAACATCGCGCGTGCACCCGTCGCATAATCCACGGTGCGGTCGCTGTCTCCGGAGATCAACAGCAGAGGCGCGCTGATGTCGCGCAGGCCCTCGGCTCCCCACGCGGCAAGTGACCCGCCTCCGGCCGGAGAGATCGCAACGACGGCCCGCAGCGATTTCACCAGCACCGACTCCCGCAGCGTGCCGCCCCGGGCATACGGTCGCAACATCCCTCCTGGCACGAGCTTCATGAGCGGGGCCGAGGGATCGAGTGTGGCGCCCCCCGCGGTCAGCACCCCGTAGCCGCCCATCGAGTATCCAATGAGCGCGGTTTTCGCCGGATCGATCAGATGCTGCGCGCCAAGAATGTTCTGCAGGCTGCCGGTCACGTAGGCGATATCGAGGGGCCGACGCAGGAGCAGTTGCGGCAATCCCGCGCGGTCCGTGATCGGCGGATCCTCGTGCCGGATCGCCGCCACCACATAGCCCTTCGAGGCCAGATTCTCGGTGAGCCAGGTCATCGCCGCCGGGGCGTTGCTGTATCCGTGGGAGATCACGACCAACGGGTAGCCGCCGCCCGCGGCGCGCGCATCCCGCACGGCGATTCCCGGCACCGAGAAGCTCACCGGCGCCGCCGGCGGCTCGGATGGAAACGTGGCGGAGTACACTTCGCGGGCCGCATTTTGGCCAGGCTTCGCGGGATACCACAGATCGACGGTGAGCCGCCGCTCCCGCCGTGGCGCCACGCCCGTGGCGGGATTGAAGGCGAGCACATCAGGTTGATCGGGCTCGACGAGGAACAGCGTGCGCACGCCGACCGCCAAGTCGCCCAGCTGTGCGAGCTCGGGCGCATCGACGCCGAACTCGCTCGGTGGCCCACGCGCGCAGACGCTGGAAGCGCTCGTCAACGCACAGGCAAGCAACAACATCCGGCTTGCCAGCCGAACCCCGCGACGCGAGGACTGGCGCGGTTGCAATCGGAGCGGCGGACATGCTGTGCACAGTCTCATGTACAGATCGGGCGCACCCCGGTGGGCGGACTCGACGGTGGCGCAGGATAGCATGCGTGCCGGACGGCTCGCGTATTGACGGCATTTGTGGCGAAATGGCCGCCGTCGTCCCCTGCTTCACGGGAGCCGCGACCGTCCGATGGCGAGCCCGCTGGTGTTGGTCATAGTTGGCATTGTGCTGGCGGCCTGCGCGGCGGCGGTGATCACCTGGCTCGTGCTGAGCAGGCCCCGAGGCGAGCCCGCATCCAACCTCGTGATCAACACTGCGCAAGCGGCCGTTCCCACCGGCTCCCCTGAGGCGGCCTCGCTGCAGCCGAGGATCCTCTCCTCACCCGAAGTGTTTGCCAGGCTTTACGAGCACGCGCTGGGCTCGGCCGCGGGCGGGTCTGCATCCGACCCGCGGCATCAGACAGTGCTGAAGGCAACGATCGGCGCGCTGGAGGATGCGGCCACTCAGGAGCGCTACGCGCCGCGCCGACCAAACATGCTGCCTCGGCTGCTGAGCGCTACCAACGACGAGAACATCTCGCGCCGCGAGCTTGCCTCGATCATCGCGCGCGATCCCGCTCTGGTCGGCGGCTTGCTCAAGATCGCCAACAGCTCCTATTACCGAGTGACGCCGGAGCCGGTCGAGAGCGTGGACCGCGCAGTCGCTCTGCTAGGCACGGACGGTCTGCGCTCGCTGATCTCGGCTGTGCTGATGCAGCCCATCTTCCGGGTCGGCGGAGCTCAATTCCCGCGGTTTCCGGAGACGGCGTGGGAGCACGCATTCCGCTCCGCCAGTGCCGGCGTCGCTTGCGCCGCGCTCGTGGAGCAGTCGGATCCGTTTGCCGCGGAGCTTCTCAGCCTCATCATGGGGCTCGCCGGCATCGTCATCTTCCGTGCCGCGCTGGATCATTATGCTTCCGAACCGGGTCTGACTCCCGACGGCGGGATCATCGCCGCGCTGCTCACGGCACACTCCGACACAGTGGCGCAGCGCATCGGCGCAAGCTGGGAGCTGTCCGAGCGCATGCTGGAGGCGCTGGATGCGCAAACGCCTACTACTGCGCAACATCCCACTGCCCTCGGCCGCTCGCTTGCTTTCGGGCGCATCGTCGGCGCCCTGGCGGTGCTGCGGATCAACCGCGTCCTCGATGAGGACACGGCGACCGCATCCATCCCGCCAACTCCAATGGATGCAGCGCAGGTCGAGCGGATGTGGATGCGGCTGACGGTCGACCCGACGAAGCGGCGAGCGCTACGTTAGCGGGGCACGGGACATGACTGTGGGTTCGCCCCCTGGAAGTGAACGCAGACGCAAGGGGGCTTCACCCACACTCATGCCCCGTGCCGCCGCGTCTCCGTCTAGTGTGCGGCAACCAGCCTGGGCCGGTCGTCCGTGACGGTCACGAGCGCTGCGTAGCGCGTCCGATCGAGTGTAAAAGTGATATAGCGCTTCGGCGGATTGCTCGTCTTGAGCAGCATCCGATCGCAAGCCAGCTCACTTGCCCCGAAGCGTGCCGGATGCACCCGTTGCGCCTCCGCGCGGCATAGCCGGTTCGCGGCTGCGATGATGCGCTCGGCGCGCGCGTAATGGTCCGGGTTGGTCGCGCGTAGCTGCGCCAGCTCAGCCGCATTATTGAGGTGAATCACTTCACCTGGAGTCCCCGCGAGCGCCACGAGGCTGAATACCAGGCCGAGACCGAGAAGTGGAATTCGCATGACCGATCTCCAGCGCGAGGCCAGTGCAGACATGCACCGAGGCGAGCATAACCCCTATGGACCCGCGTGTCCCCACGAGACGATGAGCCCTCCTGCGGCAACCGTCATGACGAGCGTGGCCAGCCAGCCGCCTGCGGCCTCGACGCCGGAGACAGGAAACTGGCCCATGACGGCACGCCGCGTGCCCAGCAACATGATCAGCACCATCACCGGCACGGCGACCAGGCCATTGATCACCGCTACCCACACGAGCGCCTTGACGGGACTGAGCGCGGCAACGTTGGCTGCGGCACCGAGCACGGTGGCCAGAACGATCGCCCCGTAGAATGCTTTCGCCTGCCGCGGCTTGCGACTGAGACCGACTTCCCAGCCGCGCGCCTCCCCGAGGGCGTAGGCCGCAGAGCCAGCGAGCACGGGAATGGAGAGCAGGCCAGTGCCGACGATTCCCAGCGCGAACAGTCCGGAGGCAAGGCTACCCGCCAGAGGCCGCAGTGCCTGCGCGGCCTGCGCTGCGGTGGAGATCTCATGGACGCCTGCCACATGCAGGGTCATAGCCGATGTCACCAGGATGGCCAGCGCCACCAGATTGGAGAGGGCCATGCCCACGGTCGTGTCCAGACGGATGCGCGCCAGCGCAGCGGGTGCCTGCCGGGGTGCGGCTCGCAGCGGCGAGCGCGTTGGCTTCGCTCTCGTGTCCTCCACCTCCTGCGACGCCTGCCAGAAAAACAGGTAGGGACTGATGGTCGTGCCGAAAATCGCAACCACGGTGAGCCAGAACTCATCGGTACCCGAGACCTGCGGCCACAGCAGATCTCTGGCCAACTCTCCCCACCGCACGTGCACGACACCCAGCGTCCCGAAATACGCCAGCAGCGAGAGCGTGAGCCATTTCAATACCGCCACGTAGCGCGCGTGCTGGAGGAAGGCCTGGCTGGCGGTGCAGACGATGGCGAAGACCACGACGCAGATCCAGCCTGGCATGCGCGGCAGCAGCAGCCGGGCGGACTCGGCCATGGCTCCCAGATCGGCTCCGATGTTGAGCGTGTTGGCGGCGAAGACGAGCAACACCAGGGACTGCACCAGCCAGCCCGGATAGTGCGCGCGCAGATTGCCGGAGATGCCGTGGCCCGTCGCACGTCCGATCCGGGCGCAGATCGCCTGGATGGCAACCATCAGCGGATAGGTCAGCAGCAGCGTCCACGCCAGCTCAACACCGAACCGGGCGCCGGCCTGGGAGTAGGTGGCGA
Source organism: Steroidobacteraceae bacterium (assembly GCA_035710545.1). Lineage (GTDB taxonomy): Bacteria > Pseudomonadota > Gammaproteobacteria > Steroidobacterales > Steroidobacteraceae > 13-2-20CM-66-19. Next base: position 10,527 of record DASTDD010000264.1, on the reverse strand, counting down.
TCCCGCTGGGATCGTCATCCGCCGCACCCGTGATGAGTCCAGGTCCGAGCGCCTTCCAGAAGCGAAGCGCGCCACGCCTCGCACGGGGGCTCCCTGCGGCAATGCCCGCTTCCTCTCGCATGCCTTGCCGCGCCGCAAGACTCGCGCCTGAGACTTGAGCGGACCGGCGGCCTCAGACCCGGCCGAGCGTGACGCTCACTGGACAATGATCGCTGCCCAGGATGTCGGCATGAATGTCAGCCCGCCGCACCACCTCTCGCAGACATCCGGACACCAGGATGTAGTCGATCCTCCACCCCACGTTGCGGGCGCGAGCGTTGGAGAGCGTGCTCCACCAGGAGTAATGGCCATTGCCCTGCTTGAACAGCCTGAAGGTGTCCACGAACCCCGCATCCACCAGGTTCTGGAATCCCTCGCGCTCCTCCTCGGTAAAGCCCTTGCAGCCGCGATTGGGCTTCGGGTTGGCCAGATCGAGCTCGGTATGGGCGACATTGAGATCGCCGCAGAAGATCACCGGCTTGGTCTTCTCGAGGCGCCGGCAGTAGGCGAGAAAGGCCGGGTCCCAGTGCTTGTGCCGCAGCGGCAGGCGGCTCAGGTCATCCTTCGCGTTGGGGGTGTATACCGTCACGACGTAGAAGCGGGGAAACTCGGCCGTGATCAGCCGTCCTTCCTCCGCGCTGTCGCGCTGAAGCTCGTCGGCGAAGCGGTATCGGCGCGCGAATTGGCGTGGAAAGCCGTTGATGACGGCCTCGGGCTTGCGCCGGCAGAGGATGGCGGTGCCGGAGTAGCCCTTGCGAACGGCGGAATTCCAGTACTCATGATAGCCAGGCAGATCGAACTCGATCTGCCCCCGCTCCGCCTTGGTCTCCTGCAGGCACAGGATGTCGGGCCTGTGCTGCTGCACGAAGGCCTGCAGCGCACCCTTCTTCCAGACGGCGCGCACCCCATTGACGTTCCACGAGTAAACCTTCACGCCGCGTGGCGCCTGACCCATGCCTCGAACGATCTCAGGAATTGCTCGATAAACTGGCGCGTCGCGGCGTTGGCAAGCTCGCCTGCAGGACCCAGCAGCTTGTCGACCCCGCCGATGTACGCCTCGGGCTGCTGCATGGTCGGCATGTCCAGGAACACCAGGCACTGACGCAGGTGATGGTTCGCGCCGAACGCCCCGAGCGCTCCCGGCGAGTCGCTGATGATCGCGGCGGGCTTGCGTGCCCAGACACTCTTCCCATAGGGCCGGGAGCCCACGTCGATCGCGTTCTTCAGGGCGCCGGGCATGGAGCGGTTGTACTCCGGGGTCGCGAACAGCACTCCAGCGGCCGGGCGGATGCGGTCCCTGAAAGTCAGCCATGGCGGCGGCGGCGAAGCTTCCGCGTCCTGGTTGTACAGGGGCAGATCGCCGATGCCGACGATCTCGATGCGTAACGACTCCGGTGCGATGGCGGCCGCGGCCTGTACCAGGCGGCGGGTGAACGACTCGCGCCGCAAGCTGCCCACCACTGCGACGATATCGAGAACTTGCGTCATGTCAGGCCTCCGTGAGGGACCGGAATTATGCCCGAATGCGCCGAGCTGAACCGGCGCGTACCATGGCGGACAGCATGAGCGACTCGCCCGCCTCGAACTGGCCCGAGCTGCCCTACGGGGCATGGCAGGAGACCTGCGCCACGCTGCACCTGTGGACCCAGATCGTGGGCAAAGTGCGCCTGGCACACACCCCATGGCTCAATCACAGCTGGCATGTGCCGCTGTATGTCACGGCGCGTGGACTGACGACTTCGCCGATTCCCTATGGCTCACGATCCTTCGAGATCCTGTTCGACTTCAACGCGCACGTGCTCGATGTCGATGTGAGCGACGGCAGCAGCCGGCGGATTGCGCTGCAGCCCCGCACGGTGGCCGATTTTCATGCGGCGCTGCTGGAGGCTCTCACCGAACTGGATCTCGCCACCTCCATCGACCCGCGCCCGTGCGAGATAGCCGACGCCATGCCTTTCGACCGGGACCGGGTGCATGCGGCCTACGATGCCGGCTACGCACACCGATTCTGGCGCACACTGGTGCAGATCGATCGCGTCCTCAAGCAATTCCGTACCGGTTTCCTCGGCAAGAGCAGCCCGGTGCATTTCTTCTGGGGCAGCTTCGATCTGGCGGTCACACGCTTCTCGGGCCGGCCCGCGCCGCCCTTCACAACGCCGATTCCAGGCCTCGCGGCCGCGGTGATGCGCGAGGCGTATTCACACGAGGTCAGCAGCGCCGGGTTCTGGCCTGGCAGCAGCGCTCTGCCCTGGCCGGCGTTCTACTCCTACGCTTATCCCACGCCCGCGGGATTCAAAGAGCGCCCCGTACAGCCCGCGGCCGCCTCATTCAACGACGCGCTCGGAGAGTTCCTCCTTCCCTACGAGGCGGTCCGGACGGCTGCGGACCCTGAAGCCGTACTGCTCGCATTCCTGGAGAGCACCTACGAGGCGGCGGCCGAGTCTGGCGGCTGGGACCGTGCGCACCTGGAGTGCCCTGCCGGCGAATGCGGCATGCCACGCAAGGTGTGAGACGGACTCACACTTCGATCTGACGTGCGATCTCCACCACGTTGCTCGATGGCAGATTGAACCGGTCAATGACTTTCACCGCGTTACGGTAGAGAAACGCAAACAGCGGCAGACGCCAATGGGCCAGGAGGCCGCGGCCAGCCCTCCGCACCACCAGGTCCCGCGCCGCGAAATAAATGGCAGTCCCGAGCTCGATCTGCGGATCGAGGTCCTTCAGCCTCGTGAGGGCGTGCCCCAGGTCCGGAATCTCCACGAAACCAAACCGTACCGTCGCGTGCCAGATGCCCTTGGCGATCGGCTCGATCGCACACCGGTGCTGCTGGCTTACGCGGGGAGTCGGCTCGAAAAGAACCGTCAGCGTTATGACCCGCTCGTGCAGGGATCCCATGTGCTTGACGTGGTCGATCATCAGCGGGGGGATCTGCTGCGCGCGGCGGGTCAGAAAGATCGCAGTCCCCGACACGCGCGCAACTTTTCCCGAGGCAAGCGTCGCCAGCAGCTCCCGCGAAGCCTCTTCGGGCTGCTCGATACAGACATGGATGCATTCGACGCCCGAGCGCCAGGTCGTCATGATGAAGAAAACCAGTCCACCGAGGGTCAGCGGGAGCCAGCCCCCGTCGGCGATCTTCAGCAGATTCGCGCAGAAGAATGCGAGGTCCACGAGCAGAAATGCAGCCGCCACGGGCAGCGCTAGCGCCATCGACCAGCGCCATACCCGACGCATCGCGGCAAACAGCAGGCAGGTCGTCAGCAGCATCGTGGTGGCCACTGCCGTGCCGTAAGCGCCGGCAAGCCGGTCCGAGCTGCCGAACGACACGGCAATGAGCACGGTAGCGACCATCATCAGCCAGTTCACAACGGGGACGTAGATCTGCCCGTACATGCGATCGGAGGTCTGCCGGATGTTGACTCCGGGCAGCCAGCCAAGCTGCATCGCCTGGCGAGTCATCGAGAAGGAGCCGGTGATGATCGCCTGGCTGGCGATGGTGGTGGCGATCGTGGCCAGGACGACCAGCGGATATACCGTCCAGGCTGGGGCGAGCTGGAAGAACGGATTGCCGCGAATGGTGCCGTGCTCGATCAGCAGCGCCGTCTGTCCGGCGTAGCTCAGAAGCAGCGAGGGCAGGACGATTACATACCAGGAGCGGCGAATGGGTCCTTTGCCAAGGTGGCCCATATCCGCATAGAGAGCCTCGGCGCCCGTGATGCACAGGAACACGCCGCCGAGCACGAGCAATCCCGAGGCGCCGTGATGCGTCAGGAAGGCGATCGCATGGCGCGGATCGACCGCGGCAATGACCGCCGGGTAGCGCACGATGCCAGTCAGCCCGAGAGCCGCGATGACTATGAACCACAGCAGCATGACAGGGCCGAAGGTATGCCCGATGCGTTCGGTACCGAAGCGCTGCGCGGCAAACAGGACCACGAGAATCAGCACCGAGACTGGCAGCACGAAGGGCCGAAGCGCCGAGGTCACGACGTTGACGCCCTCCACGGCGCTCAGGACCGAGATGGCGGGCGTGATGACACCGTCACCATAGATGAGCGCCGCGCCCAGCAGGCCCATGGCGGTAAGGACGCCTGCGCCGCCTCGGAAGCTGTTCGCCCCGACCAGGCTCATCAGCGCCATGATGCCGCCGGTCCCGTGATTGTCCGCCCGCATGACGAGCAGGCAGTACTTGATCGAGACAGTGATAATGAGGGTCCAGAAGATCAGCGACAGGATGCCGAGGGCGCTCTCGGGGGTGAATCGCCCGCCGCTCGCCTGAACCACTGTCTGCAAGGTGTAGAGCGGGCTGGTCCCGAGGTCCCCGTACACGATCCCGAGCGCGGTGAGCGCGGCCCAGCGCGGAGTGCTGCCGGGTCCGTGTGCGGGGGTACTCGCCCTGTCTTGTGGCAATCTTGTGTCCGCTGTCTGGCCGCTGCCTCGTCCGGCATCCTATAGCAGGCTCGTGCCGCGACCAACTCGCCCGCCGCGTCGTGCGAGGCACCGCTGATGAGCCCCCTCCGGCATAATGTGTCCTTGCGTGTCAAGCACTTCCACATCGCAGGACAACACTTGCTTACAGCGTCTGCAGCGCCATTCCCCGGAAACTTCCTTCCCGCCGGGCAGTCGACGGCAGGGGGTCGGCGGCCGGGCCCCCTCGATGGCCCCAACCGATTTTGACAGCGCGCCGGGGCCGCCCTGCGCGATTCTCGCAGGGTGTCGCAGGGCGCCAGGTCCGACCGGGGGGCGAACTCTACACGGAGTATTTTTGTGTGGTGGCCGAAAACTGGTGATCCTCGGGTGACCGAAACGGAAGCAGCGGGTTCCACTGGAGCCTCCGCCCCGAGGACCTTCCTACAGCGGCACAGGCTGGCGCTCCTCGTCATCGCCATCCTGGGAGTCATCGTCTTCCTCGTTTACAGGCACCACCAGCATCAGGCCGCTTTGCAGGCGTTCGCCCCGGGGCACGGACGCGGTGGACGCGGGGGCCCGAATGGGCCGGTTGCCGTGTCGGTCGCTACCGTCACCGCCGGAAGCATCGACATGCGTATCCCCGCCCTGGGAACGGTCACGCCACTCGCGACTGTCACAGTCAGAACACAGATCAGCGGCCAGCTGCAGAAAATCGCCTTCCAGGAAGGCCAGCTCGTGCACGCCGGGGACTTTCTGGCGCAGATCGATCCGCGCCCGTACGAGGCCGCGCTGGCTCAGGCTCGCGGCAACCTGCGCCGCGACCAGGCCCTGCTCGCGGATGCGCGCCTGGACCTGAAACGCTTCGAGGAGCTGATCACCGAGGACTCGATCGCCCAGCAGCAGCTCGACACACAGCGGGCACTCGTGGACCAGGACAGCGGCGTGGTCGAATCCGACCAGGCGCTGGTCAATTCGGCGCAGGTGAATTTGCAGTACACGCACATCGTCTCACCGGTCACCGGCCGGGTCGGCCTGCGGCAGGTAGACCAGGGCAACTACGTAACCCCCGGCGATGCCAATGGAATCGTGGTGGTCACCCAGTTGCAGCCGATCACGGCGATCTTCTCGGTGCCCGAGGACAACGTGACGCTGCTCATGCAGCGTCTGCGCTCGGGTGCGACCCTGACAGTCGAGGCATTCGATGGCGGCAACAGCACCCGCCTGGCCGAGGGCAAGGTGCTCAGCGTGGACAACGAGATCGATGCGACGACCGGCACGATCAAGCTGCGCGCCCTGTTCGACAACCAGGACGGCCTGCTGTTTGCCAATCAGTTCGTCAACATCCAGCTGCTGGTCAACGTGCTGGAGAACCAGACGATCATTCCAGGATCGGCGGTGCATCGCGGAGCTCCCAACGGTGTGATCAGCACATTCGTGTATCTCGTGAACAACGACAGCACGGTGTCCGTGCGGCCGGTGACCCTGGGGGTCACCGATGCGGAGCGGGTCGCGATAACCAAGGGGCTCAAGCCCGGTGACGTGGTCGTCACAGAGGGCGGAGACCGTCTGCGCGATGGCGCACCCGTGCTGCTGCCTGCCAACACCCCCCAGCACCCCCGGCAGCCCGCCGGAGCGCAGCAGCACCCGCGTCAGCCCGGTGGATCCACGGGTGGCCATCGCAGTCGGCCGCACGCGCAGCAGGCCCCGTGACCGCCTGAAGATCGCATGAATCCGTCGCGCCTCTTCGTCCTGCGGCCGGTCGCCACCACGCTGCTGATGGTGGCGATCCTGGTGGTCGGACTGATCGCCTACGTGCAGCTCCCCTTGTCGGCGCTGCCCGAGGTCGCCTATCCGACCATCCAGGTGCAGACCTTTTATCCGGGCGCGAGCCCCGAGGTCATCACTTCCGCAATCACCGCCCCGCTGGAGAAACAGTTCGGCCAGATGCCGGGGCTGGACCAGATGTCCTCGACCAGCTCGGCTGGCGCTTCGGTGATCACACTGACGTTCAGTCTGTCCCTCGCCCTCGATGTCGCCGAGCAGGAAGTGCAGGCGGCAATCAGCGGCGCGCAGAACCTCCTGCCCCAGGACCTGCCGGCGCCGCCGATCTACGCGAAGGTGAATCCTGCCGATGCCCCGGTGCTCACCCTCGGTGTCACCTCGCAGGTGATGCCGCTCACCGACGTGGAGGATATGGCCGACACGCGTATCGCGCAGAAAATCTCTCAGCTGAAGGGCGTCGGCGTGGTCAGTATCAGCGGCGGTCAGCGGCCCGCAGTGCGGGTGATCGTCAATCCGCGCGCACTCGCCTCTTACGGACTGAACCTCGATGACCTGCGAACGACCATCAGCGTCGCCAACCAGAACGGACCGAAGGGCACTCTCGACGGCCCAGCTCGCGCGTACACGATCAACACCAATGACCAGATCAGGGATGCGGATCAGTACGGCAGCATCGTCATCGCCTACCGCAACGGCTCGCCGGTGCGCTTGCGTGATGTGGCGACACTGGCCGCGAGCGCCGAGAACACCAAGCTGGGTGGCTGGATGAATACGACCGCCGCGCTGATCGTGAACGTGCAGCGTCAGCCCGGGGCGAACGTCGTTGACGTGGTCGATCGCGTGCACGCGTTGCTGCCGATGCTGCGGGCCTCCCTGCCGCCTGGCGTGGACGTTTCCGTCCTGACGGACCGGACCACGACCATCCGCGCCTCCATTCGCGATGTCGAGCTGGAGCTGACTCTGGCGGTCATCCTGGTGGTGCTGGTGATCTACCTGTTCCTGCGCAACGTTCCGGCGACAGTGATCCCCAGCCTTTCCGTGCCCCTGTCCATCGTCGGCACGTTCGCCGTGATGTACCTGGCCGACTTCAGCCTCAACAATCTGTCGCTGATGGCGCTCACCATCGCCACCGGCTTCGTGGTGGACGATGCCATCGTGATGATCGAGAACATCGCGCGCTACATCGAGCTCGGCGAGCGGCCGCTCGAAGCCGCGCTCAAAGGAGCCGGCCAGATCGGCTTCACCATCATCTCCCTCACCGTATCGCTGATCGCCGTCCTCATCCCGCTGCTGTTCATGCAGGACGTGGTGGGCCGCCTGTTCCGGGAATTCGCGGTGACGCTCGCCGTGACCATCCTGATCTCGGCGATCGTCTCCCTGACGTTGGTTCCCATGTTGTGCGCCAAGCTCCTGCGGTACCGCCCCGCCGAGCAGCGGCAGGCGCAGGCCACCGGCTGGTTCGCCGACTTGCTGGGCTGGTATGGGCGCAGGCTGACCTGGGTTCTCGACCATCAGCGCCTGACCCTCTATGTGGCGATCGGGACGCTGGCGGTGACAGCCGCCCTGTACGTGCTCATTCCCAAAGGGTTCTTCCCGGACCAGGACACTGGACTGATCCAGGGCGTCTCGGAGGCAACCGAGTCGGTCTCGTATGCAGCCATGGCCGAGCGCCAACAGGCGCTCGCGGCAGCCATTCTCAAGGACCCCGACGTAGCGAGCCTCTCCTCGTTCATCGGCGTGGACGGCAACAACGTTACGCTCAACAGCGGGCGTTTCCTGATCAATCTGAAGCCGCGCGACTCGAGGACGCTTAGCGCGAGCGAGATCATCCGCCGGCTGCGCGAGGAGACCGCGGATGTTCCAGGCATCGCGCTATATATGCAGCCAGTACAGGACCTGACACTCGATAACACGGTGAGCCGGACGCAGTACCAGTTCACCCTCGAGAGCGCGGACCCCGTGGCGCTCTCCACCTGGACACCCCGGCTCGTCTCGGTTCTGCGCCAGCAGCCCGATCTGTCCGACGTCGTGAGCAACCAGGAGGACGACGGGCTTGCGGTGTACATCACGATCGATCGGGACAGCGCTGCCCGGATCGGGATCAGCGTGGGGACCGTCGACAACGCGCTGTACGATGCGTTTGGTCAGCGCATCGTGTCGACGATCTTCACGCAGTCCAATCAGTACCGCGTGATCCTGGAAGCGGACCCCCGGACCTACCGCTCGGTGGACTCGATTGCATCCCTGTACGTCCCGTCGGCGGCCGGCGGCCAGGTCCCCCTGTCGGCGATCGCCAAGGTCAGCGTGCAGTCGCGGCCGCTCCTGATCAATCACCTTGCCCAGTTTCCCGCCACGACCGTGTCGTTCAATCTTGCCCCGGATGCATCGCTCGGCGCGGCCGTCAACTCGATCGAGAAGGCCGAGCGCGGCATCGGCATGCCGGCGAGCATCCGCACCACCTTCCAGGGAGCTGCCCTCGCCTTCCGCAGCAATCTGACCAACGAGCTGCTGCTGCTGATCGCCGCCGTGCTGGTGATGTACATCGTGCTGGGCGTGCTCTACGAGAGCTTCATCCATCCCATCACGATCCTTTCCACGCTGCCCTCCGCGGGCATCGGCGCCCTCCTGGCGCTGATCCTCGCCGGTGACGATCTGACCATCATCGCTCTGATCGGCATCATCCTGCTCATCGGCATCGTGAAGAAGAACGCCATTCTCATGATCGATTTTGCGATCGACGCCGAGCGCGAGCAGGGGCTCGCGCCGCGCGCGGCGATCTACCAGGCCTGTCTGCTGCGGTTCCGTCCCATCCTGATGACGACGGTGGCGGCGATCTTCGGCGCGCTCCCGCTGATGTTCGGCACCGGAACCGGCTCCGAGCTGCGACATCCCCTGGGAGTCAGCATCGTGGGCGGCCTGTTGCTGAGCCAGGTGCTGACACTCTTCACGACCCCCGTCATCTATCTGGCCTTCGATCGCATCGCCAAGCGCATGTGGGGATCGGGAGCCGGGCACGAGCCCGATGCGGGCAGCCCCCTGGCGGACAATCCGGCGTGAACATCTCCGCGCCCTTCATCGCGAGGCCGGTCGCCACGATCCTGCTGACCTTCGGGGTCGCTCTGTGCGGCATCGTGGCCTTTACCCTGCTGCCGGTCGCCCCGCTGCCCAAGATCGACGTCCCCGCGATCTTCGTCTCCGCATCACTCCCCGGGGCAAGCCCCGAAGTCATGGCGAGCTCGGTCGCCACCCCTCTCGAGCGCCACCTGGGGGCCATCGCGGATGTGACCGACATGACCTCGACGAGCGGAGTGGGCGCGACAGCCATCCAGCTGCAGTTCGGGCTCGATCGGGACATCGATGGCGCGGCGCGCGATGTGGAAGCGGCGATAGTCGCGGCGCATGCCGACTTGCCCTCGGCCCTGACACGCAATCCCAGCTACCGCAAGCTCAACAGCGCACTGTTTCCGATCCTGTCGATTGCGATGACCTCGGACGTGCTCACGCAAGGTCAGATCTACGACGCCGCGGATGCCGTGATCTCGCAGCGCCTGTCACAGATCGAGGGAGTCGGCGGAGTCAGCGTAAGCGGCTCGGCTTTGCCCGCCGTACGGGTGGAAATCAACCCGCTCGCCGTCTCGAAGTACGGCATCGGCCTGCAGGACATCCGCGCCGCCATCTCCAACGCCAATGCCAATGCGCCCAAGGGGGCGATCGAGACCGACAAGCTGCATTACCAGATCTATACCAACGATAACGCCAGAGACGCCGGGCCCTATCGCGACCTCATCATCGCCAACCGCAACGGCAACATCGTGCGGCTCGGCGATGTCGCGACCGTCACCGACATGGAGGATGGAGCGACCGAGGACATCCGCACCTACGGCGTCTACAACGGCAAGGCGGCGGTCTCCGTGCAGATCTTCCAGCAAGCCGGAGCAAACATCATCCAGGTGGTCAACGCCGTGAAGGCGGAGCTGCCGATGCTGAGGGCCTCGATCGATCCGAAGATCGACCTGGCGATCACCTACGACCGCTCGATCACCATCCGCGCCTCCCTGCACCAGGTCGAGCAGACGCTGCTGATCGCCGTGGCCATGGTGATCCTGGTCGTCTACATGTTCCTGCACAGCTATCGGGCCGCGCTGATTCCGGCAGTGGTCGTGCCGATCTCTCTGATCGGCACCTTCGGGGCGATGTACCTGCTCGGCTACACGCTCGACAACTTCTCCCTCATGGCGTTGACGATAGCGACCGGCTTCGTCGTGGACGACGCCATCGTCGTCATGGAGAACACCG
>DASTDD010000263.1:0-4709 GCA_035710545.1 Steroidobacteraceae bacterium | reverse complement strand
TGGCGTCATCTGCCGCGGCACAGGGAATTGCCTCGTGATGAATTGCCGCGCTCCGCATCTTGCAACGCGCCGAGTCTTTCCAGCCGCCGGTGGCCAATCCCACGCCATGGTCCGGCAAACGGCTGAGATGGCTCAGCACCCGGTCGGCGCCAGGGATCTGGCGAAACGGCGTTCGCCTCGATTCGGCGGCGATTGCGGCGACGAAATGGCCGCGAAAGGCCGCCACTTCGGCAGCCGTTGGTGCTCGTCCAAGATGCCGGTCGAAGACTTCCCGCAGGATTCCCGAGTCGGTCGTATGTCGATATGAGGCCCAGTCCCGGCAGACGTCCACAAAGCCGAACACTTCCGAGAGCGAGCGCAGGTAAATCTCATCGTCGATCGACTGTGAGCGTGTGAGAGTGTCGTCGATGTCGAACAGGACAATATTCACGACGCGGCGGGGCGAGAAGCCGCTGCCGCGCTCTCCATCGCCGCCAGCCGCCTCTCCAACTCCTCCACTCGCGCGCGCGTCCGCTCGAGCACTCGTGTCTGAGCGTCGAATTCGTCGCGCGCGACGAGATCGAGCTTGCCGAGGCTCGCGCGCAGAACGGCGCGGAAATTGTTCTCGGCGTCCTCGCGAAGAGTGCGCAGTCCGGGCGGCAGGCTCTCGAGCAGCCGGCGTGCGATCTCATCTATGCGAAAAGATTCCATGGCCATGACCTCCAGGCAACTTGAAACAGACCCGCGGCCGGGGCGCCCTGGCGTGGGGAGCGCTCCAGTGAGCATGCCCCGAATTGACGCAGCGACAGTCGCGGCGGCGCCAAAACGGTGCAGCCGCTCCACTCAGGCGCACGCAAGTCGTGCAGCCTGCGCGGAAATCGGCCATGGCATGGAATCTGCACCCTGAAGGGACCCGTCGCAAGCTCAGGCCCCCCCGACCCCCCGCAACCCCTCAACCGGGACACCCCGAGCTGCTGGAGACCCCATGCACATCGTTGCCCAGACATCCAAGAGCCTCCGCCCGCTGGCACCCCTGGTCATGGCTCTCCTGTTGGGACCGGCGGTGGCTTGCGCGGCCGATGCGCAGCCGCTGCCTGACAAAGGCGATACGGCGTGGATGCTCACCAGTACCGCACTCGTCCTGCTGATGTCAGTGCCGGCTCTCGCACTGTTCTACGGCGGGCTGGTCCGGACCAAGAACATGCTCTCCGTACTGATGCAGGTGTTCGTTGGTTTCGCGCTCATCTCCGTCCTCTGGTGTGTGTATGGCTACTCCCTGGCCTTCACGCCCGGCAACGCCTTCTTCGGGGGACTCAGTCGCGTGTTCCTCGCCGGGACCTTCGATCCTGCGACCCAGAAATTCTCGCTCGCCGCGACCTACAGCAAGCACACGCCACTCTACGAGCTCGTCTACGTGGCATTCCAGGCCACCTTCGCCGCGATCACCTGCTGTCTGATCCTGGGCTCGATCGTCGAGCGCATCAAATTCTCCGCGGTGCTGGTGTTCCTGGTGTTCTGGTTCACCTTCAGCTACTGCCCGGTGGCGCACATGGTGTGGTACTGGCCGGGCCCCGATGCCTTCACCTCACCCGCCACGGCGGATGCAGTGAGCGCAACCGGCGGGCTCATCTGGCAGTGGGGCGCACTGGATTTTGCCGGCGGCACCGTGGTGCATATCAACGCCGGAGTCGCCGGCCTGGTGGGAGCCGTGCTGCTCGGCAAGCGAACCGGGTTCGGCCGCGAGCCGATGCCACCCCACAGTCTCACCATGACGATGATCGGCGCCTCGCTGCTGTGGTTCGGGTGGTTCGGTTTCAACGCCGGCTCGGCTCTCGAGGCCAACGGTTCGGCGGCGCTCGCGTTCCTGAACACCTATCTCGCAACGGCCTGCGCGGTGTTGTCCTGGATGTTCTGCGAATGGGCCTTGAAGGGTAAGCCGTCGATGCTGGGTGCTGCTTCGGGCGCGGTGGCAGGCCTCGTCGCGATCACACCCGCAGCCGGCAACGTCGGCATTCCGGGTGCCTTTGCGATCGGGATCGGCGCGGGCCTCGTATGCCTCTGGGGTGTCACCGGATTGAAGCGCCTGGTCCGGGCGGATGATGCCCTCGATGTCTTCGGGATCCATGCCCTCGGTGGCATCTTCGGCGCGCTGATGACCGGGATCTTCAACGCCCCCGCTCTCGGCGGGCCGGGATCGACGCAGGACTGGGTGAAGGGAACCGTCGGCTATCCGGGGATGTGGACCCAGCTCAGGATACAGAGCGAAGCCGTGCTGCTCGTCGTCGTATGGACTGCGGTCGTGGCCGCGGTCGGATTCACCATTGTGAAGGTCATGATGGGACTGCGCGTCACGGAGGAGGAAGAGCGCGAGGGCCTGGACATCACCTCGCACGGCGAGCGGGCCTACGACATGTGATCCGCCCTCAGGGCTTCGAGGGTCGCCCTGCTGGTGCGCCTTGCGCAGCGGGGAAGCCCCCTTGCGCCTCAGTTCTCTTCCAGGGGGCGACCCCGTGCGCAAGGCGCACCAGCCCAGTGTGACGGAGTTCTATGGTCGGGACCCTTGCGACCGGCGATACTGCCGCTGCTGGGGAGGCCCCTTCTTATGTTGCGAAGCATCGCGATTGGCACCTTGATCCTCGCAGGCGCGGCGGCTACCGCCTTTGCGGACGTCTACCGCTGGGTGGATGAACATGGAGTGCCCCACTACACCGATCAGTGGGTCCCGGGCGCGCAGGTCATCAAGTCCACCAGGGCCCACCCGCCCGATTCCGACTCCGGGGATCGAAGCTCCAGTCCGCAGGCCGGTGCCGAGCACGCCTCACAGCTCATCGCGCAGGAGGACGCCGCGCGGGCCGTGAAGGCGGATCAGGCCAAGCTGCGTGAACAGCAATGCAAGGACGCCAAGGATCGCTACGAGAAGGCACTCATCGCGAAGCGCTTCTACAAGCCGACGAAGCCGAGCGAGAAGGACGAGGATCGGAGCGCCGAGCGCGAGTACCTGTCGGACCAGGAAGCCGACGCTTACCGGATCCAGGTGCGCTCGGAGATGGAGCAGGCCTGCGGAAAGCAGGCCGCGGCCGAGTAGCCTCCCTGTCCCCGCATCAGGGGACGCACTATAGTGGGGGCTGCGGCTCGCTCGGCCGCGACTACGGATGACTCAACATGCGCGTAGGCTTCGCGGGCCTCGGTGCCATGGGCGCGCACATGGCGCGCAATCTCCACCGCGCCGGGCTGCTCGGCGCGGTCTGGAACAGAACTCCCGAGAAGGCGCGCACCCTCGCCGCCGAGCTGGGCTGTCAGGCACCGCAAACGCTGGCCGCCCTGGCCTCTTCGGTCGACGCGGTCGTCATCTGCGTCTCGGCAGACAACGATGTCCTCGAGGTCGTACGCGCGCTGGCGCCCGGCGTGCGCAGCGGCGCTCTCGTCATTGACTGTTCGACCGTGGGAGCCGAAACCGCGCGGACAGCCGCCGGCTTGCTGCAGCCCGGCGGAGTGGAGTTTCTCGACTGCCCGGTCAGCGGCGGTGTCGAGGGTGCGCAGAACGCCACGCTGGCCATCATGGCAGGCGGCTCGCCGGAGGCATTCACTCGGGCGCAGCCGATACTCGCCGCTCTCGGCAAGACGATCACGCTGTTCGGGCCCACCGGCAGCGGTCAGGCCGCGAAGGCCACCAACCAGATCATGTGCGCCGGGATCATCGAGGCGGTCTCCGAGGCGATGGCCTTCGCGCACGCACAGGGCTTGCCGCTCGAGAAGCTGATCGAGACCCTCGGCAAGGGCGCCGGGTCGAGCTGGTACTTCGTGCATCGGGCACCGAACATGGTCCGAGGCAGCTATCCGGCCGGGTTCCGGGTGCGGCTGCATGCGAAGGATCTGGGAATTTGCCGCGACATGGCGGCGCGATTCGGTGTGGCGCTCCCCGTCGTGGAGCGCATGCTCGGCGAGTACGCGGAGCTCGTCTCCCGCGGCTATGGCGACGAGGACATCTCGGCGACCTACCGTCTCAAGGAGGAGCTCTTCAAACGGCCTGCGAAGCCCAGCGCCACGCCGAAAGACGCATGAAGACAGCCTCCGCTGCTGGCTCCGACAAACCCTTCTACCTCCCGGATTTCTGCACGTCGCGAGCCGCACTGGGCATCGTGCTGATCGTCGAGCTGACCGCGCTGGTGCTCACACTCGCCCGCGACAGCGCGACCATCGGTTTCTGGACCGACCTGGCGCGCACTTCGTTCTTTCTGCTGTGGATCGGTCTGGCCGGCGCGGGCCTGCTGTGCTGGATGGGCGGGCCGCTGAAACGACTGCGGGTCGCGCAAGGCTCGGCGGCGGTCCTCGTGCTGATCACCGGTTTGATCACCGTGGTCTCGGCCGCCACATTCATCCTCGGCCGCGCGACCTTCGTCGGTTACCCGGGCCTGAGCCTGTTGTTTCCCCCCGAGCCCGGCACGTTCCTGCTGCGTAACGTGGCCATCGGGTTCGTGGTGACAGCGCTCGCCCTGCGATATTTTTACGTGACCCACGAGTGGCGGCGCAATATCGAGATGGAAGCGGCGGCCCGAGTGCATGCGTTGCAGGCGCGCATCCGGCCGCACTTTCTCTTCAACAGCATGAACACCATCGCCTCGCTGACCCGGACCCACCCGCAGGTCGCCGAGCAGACCGTGCAGGATCTCGCGGACCTCTTCCGCGCCAATCTCAGTGAAAAGCGCAACATCATCACGCTCGAAGAGGAA
>DASTDD010000262.1:0-7200 GCA_035710545.1 Steroidobacteraceae bacterium | reverse complement strand
GAGACTTCGGCCCGCGACCGTGTCGCGGTGGAGCTACGGGCACGCGCCGAGTCCACGGCTGCGCATGCCGCGGATTCCGTGGCGACCGCGGTCCGGGCCCGCGACACCGACTCCATCGCCCACCGCCTGCAACCGTTCATCGAGGACACCACGGTGATCGGGGTCACCGTCACGGACCCCGACGGCATGATCTTGTACCACTGGAGCCGGCCCACCCCGCCCCGTGCGAGCCTGCGCTTCGAGGCGGTGCAGCCCGTCCGGGAGATGGTCGAAAGCATCCCGGGAGCGGCCACGCCGCGGACCTTTGGCGAGCTGCGCATGGTGGTGGAGCAGGTCGCACCGGTTCACGCGGCAAGCCTCGGCAGCCGCATCAGCGCCGCGAACACCGAGCAGATGCGCCTGGCTCTGATGATCGCCGGCGGGCTCGCCCTGGGGGGTGGGCTGCTGGGCGCAGCGCTGGCCTGGCGCACCGGGCGCAAGCTCGAGCAGCCGATCGTGGCCATGATCCGGGGCGCCGAGCGGATCGGACAGGGAGACTATACGCGGCCGGTGGACGTGCGGCGGCGGGACGAGCTGGGCGAGCTGCAGGAGGCGCTCGAGCGGATGCGCGGCCGGCTGCGGCAATCGACGGTTCACAAGAACTACCTGCACAGCGTGCTCAACAGCATGACCGATGCGGTGTTCGTAACTTCACCCGACGGCATCATCAAGGTCGCCAACTCCGCCGCCTGCAAGCTGCTGGGATACGCGGAGGAAGAGATTCTCGGGCGCGGCATCCTCGCGGTGCTCGATGAGCGCGAGCGTGAGAGCTTCGACCTGCTGGAGGCGGCGCAGGAGACCCGCGAGACGGTGGTGCGCACGCGCGGCGGCCAGACCATTCCGGTGTCGTTCACCGGCTCGCGCATCGAGACCGACGATCCGCAGTTCCAGGGCAACATCTTCGTTGCGCGCAACATCACCGACCGCAAGCGCGCCGAGCGCCGTATCCGCTACCTGGCCCGCTACGATGCGCTCACGAAGATACCCAACCGGATGCAGTTCCATCACCTGCTGCAGCAGACGATCGCCCGCGGGCTGCGCAGCGGGCAAGTGCTCGCGCTGCTGTATCTGGACATGGACCGCTTCAAGGAAGTGAACGACACTTTCGGCCACGCCTCCGGAGACCGGCTGCTCGAGGTGCTCGCGGAGCGGCTGACGCGAGTCCTGCCCAAGGATACGGTCCTCGGTCGCCTGGCCGGCGACGAGTTCGCCTGGTTCGTCGATGGCCTGCCGGCGGACGCCGACAATCGCGGTCCCATCGCGCACCTGGCGCGCTCGATCCTGACCGAGGTGGCGCGCGCCTTCCAGCTCAATCAACACGAGGTGTTTCTGACCGCGAGCATCGGCATCGCCTTCTGCCCGCGCGACGCGGAGAATGTCATCGACCTGATCCGCAATGCGGATGCGGCGATGTACTACTCGAAGCAGAACGGCGGCAACACGTTCGCGTTCTACTCGCCCGAGATGAATGCCGCCGCCGTCGAGCGGCTGATGCTCAAGAGCAAGCTGCGTCGCGCGCTCGAGCGCGACGAGCTGGTGATCCGCTACCAGCCCAAGGTCGATCTGCGCAACGGCCGCATCATCGGCGCCGAGGCGCTGTTGCGCTGGCGCCTGCCCGGGCACGGCGACATCCCGCCTGCGATGTTCATCCCGCTCGCGGAGGAAACCAACCTCATTCTCGACATCGGCGAGTGGGTGCTGAACCGCGTGTGCCTCGACTACCGTCGCATGCAGGGCGAAGGAGCCAACCCCGGACGGATCTCCCTGAATCTGTCGCTCAAGCAGCTGCGCCAGGCAAGCTTCATCCTGCGCTGCCGCTCCGTGTTCCGCCGTCACTCGGTCTCCCCGACCGCCTTCGAGCTGGAGATCACCGAGACGACGCTGATGGCCGATGCGAAACGCACGGTGCGGCTGCTGGATGAGCTGTTCGCGATGGGCCTGCACCTGTCGATCGATGATTTCGGCACCGGCTATTCCTCGCTGTCGGCACTGCAGCAGTTCCCCATCGGCACGCTCAAGATCGACCAGTCCTTCGTGCGCGATGTCAGCGAGGACGCAGGCGACGCCACGATCGTCAAGACGATCATCGAGATGGGCCGCAGCCTCGGCATGGAAGTCGTCGCGGAAGGCGTCGAGTCGCTGCGCCACCTGGATTTCCTGCGCCGCAACGCCTGCCACTACGCACAGGGCAAGTTGTTCGGCGAGCCGTGCACTTCCGAAGAGCTGCTCGCCCTGCTGACCCGCCAGGCCGCGGGAACCGCGCCCTTCTCCCAGCTCATGAATCATGCCGACGACGTGGCGAGCCGCTCGGCCTGATTAAGTAATCTTCCCTGCGGGACGTTGCGCGCGTAACCGCTCCGCTGAAGCTACAATCCCGTCATGCCGTTCACCTCGACGATGCGCGACGTGCCCGCTACACGTCGGCGCGTCTGGAGGCGGGTTGCCCTGCTCGTCTGCGCGGCGATCTGGGTCGGCACGGCTCTGTGGCAAACCAACAAGCCGCTTCCGCCGGGCCTGCACGTGAACTCGCCCTGGTACCCCGTGGCCGCGCGCGATGTCACTTTCATCGCCGATGTCACCTCGGCGGACGCCTACGGCAGGCCGATCGTCAGCCAGGCGATCTTCGATGAAGTCTTGCGCGCCGTGCACGCCGCGCGACGCTTCGTCGTGCTCGACTACTATCTGTTCGGTGGCTCGGCGCGTTCCGATGACCAGGCCTCCATGGACCCCCCGCCGGGGGTGCTCCCGAGGCAGCTCTCGGCAGAGCTTCGCGATGCACTCATCCAGCAGCGCCGCGCTCAGCCCGGGCTGCGGGTGTTGTTCATCACCGATCCGGTCAGCGAGCTCTACGGTGACCGGCCCTCCTCCGACCTGTCGGCTCTGCAGGCAGCCGGAGTCGAGGTCTCCGTCACGAATCTGCGGCGGCTGCGCGACCCCAACTTCGTCTACTCCAGCCTGTGGCGGCTGAGTATCGGGTGGTGGAGCGGCACCGGTCGCACGGGCAGCAACGGGGTGGAGGGCTGGCTGCCGAACCCGCTGCTCGAGAGCGATGCGCCGGTCAGCTTCCGCGCCTGGACGCGGCTCCTCAACTTCAAGTCCAACCACCGCAACGTGCTGCTTGCCGATGACGGACACGACGATCTCGTGGCCATCGTCGGGTCAGCCAGCCCTCACGATGCGAGCGCTGCGCACTCCAACGTGGCGCTGAAGGTGGTCGGCCCGGCGATGTTGCCGTTGCTGCGCAGCGAGCTGGCGGTGGCCAGGCTTTCCGGTTGGCAGGGCAGCCTCGAGCCGATCGAGGCCATTGCGGCCGCGGCTCCCACCGCGGGCGGCCCGGCACCGCCATTCGGTAATCGCGCGAAGGTGCTGACCGAAGGCGCCATCCGCGCCGCGCTGATCGAGCGGCTCGATGCCTGCGCGCGCGGCGACAGCGTCGACATCGCCATGTTCTACGTCGCTGATCGAGGCATCGTCCAGGCATTGCTCGCCGCCAGCCGGCGCGGCGCCACGGTGCGCCTCATTCTCGATCCCAACAAGGACGCCTACGGCCACGCCCGCGCGGGTATTCCCAACCAACCGGTGGCCAGCGAGCTGGTGGCTTCCAGCGATGGCGCCATTCACGTGCGCTGGTATCGCACGCATGGCGAGCAGTTTCACACCAAGCTTGCAGTCGTGTACGGCGCGGATCGCCTGTGGCTGATGGTGGGCTCGGCCAACCTGACGCGCCGCAATCTCCTCGACTACGACCTGGAAGCGAACGTGGCCATTGACCTGGAACGCAACTCGCCCATGGCCCTGCAGGTGCTCGACTACTTCGATACGCTGTGGAACAACCGTGCGCCGCTCGGCATCGAATACACCGCGGATTTCGGGTTCTATTCGGACCCGTCGCAGCTTCACTACTGGCTCTACCGATTCCTCGAAGGAACGGGAGCCTCCGTATTCTGAGCGGCCTGGGCGGCCATCGATTCCAGCGCCTGGTTGGTCGCAGTCTCGAATGCCGAGACCACCGCCGCGAGACGGTTTGCCGTGGCGCTCGCCGCCCCTTCGGCGACGAAGGTGCCGATGAGCTCGCGGCCGACGCGCCTGCCCAGGGTGCAGTCGAGCACGACGTGCACCTCAGGCGAATCCGGATGCGCCGTGTAGTCAGCCTCGAACCGACGGATCACGATCTGCAGCAGGTAATCGGCAGGAAAGCCCCCGGCGGAATCCTCGACCGCGCGCCAGTCTCCGGAGGTCCGCAACCTCTGCACAGCCAGCGACTCGACGACCTGTGGCAGGTCCGCAGGCCAGCGGCTCGCAGCGTAGTAGCTCATCCGATGATCGGACTGCACCAGCATGATGTGGTCGGAGGCGAGACCGGGCGCCGCTATCGGGCGTGCGACGTGCACCGAGGAAACCGGTGCGCTCGCGGGCCGTGCCCGGGTCTGACCGTCCACCCGGAGTACATACACCTGGTTTGCTGGCGCGCTGCTGTGAAAGCCCGTCGCACACCCGGGAAGGCCGGACAAGGCACCGGCCAGGGCCATCGCGGCGAGCCACTGTGGCGGGCGCGGACCGCCGATCACCGGGGAATCTCCACGCCCTGGGGCGGCGGCTGGTAGATGAGCTGGGCGGGATTCTCGCGCAGGCTGCTGGAGAGATCGTGGATCTCCTGGGCCGCGGCCCGGCCCTCGCGCACGAACTGCTCGAGCTCCGGCAACCCATCGCGGGTGAATGAGCGCAGATCCTGGCGATTGTCCTCGATGAGACGCTCGAGCTCACCGCTCGCCTTGGAAAGATTGTCCGCCACCGCTCGCACGCGCTGCACCGCCGCCACCACCTCGGGACCGGCATCGCTCACCACGGCATGCGCACCCTGGGCGGATTCGCGCAGCTCCGTGGCGGCGCCGCGCAGCTCGGCTACCAGTGAATTGACATCGCGCAGTGTCGCGGGCAGGCCCGAGCTGGCCTTGTCGATGTTCTGCAGGGCACTCGAGATGGCCGCGATGTTCCGGTCATTCAACACGCGCCCGGCGCGGTCGGCCACGTCGCCGATGGCGGCCAGAACCTCCGGCAGACTCGCGAGGAACAGATCGAAGCGCGACTGGGTCGAGCGAATGACCTGGTAGCGGATGCCGGGCACCGGCTCGGGCAGCTGCGCCCCAGCGCCAACCTCCTGCAGGTCGATGTACAGCAGCCCCGTGACACCCTGCATCTGCAGCTGCGCCAGTGTCCGGTCCGATATCGGAGTAGTTGCGTCGATTCCAACTATGACCTGCACGCGGCTCGCGTCGCGCGGGTCGATGTGCATCTCGAGCACGCGCCCTACGCCGACTCCCAGGTAACGGACCGCCGAACCGCGCTCCAGGCCACTGACGCTGCCGGAAAAGTAGATTTCGTAACGCTTGTAGACGCGATGCTCGCGGGTGTCCGAGTACCAGTAGACGAACAGCGCTGCGACGAGTGCCACGAGGAGCACGAAGGCGCCGACCGCAGCGTAGTTGGCTTCACGCTCCATGTGCCGCCGCGCGCGCCCGCGCGCGCTCTCCATGGAAATAAGCCTGGATCCACGGATTCGGGTGCTCGACGATGCGCTCGAGGGTATCGACTTCCATATGATGATCGACGATCACCCCTACACGATTGCAGGTACGGAAGATGGTGTCCAGATCGTGCGTGATCATGACGACCGTCAGCTTCAGCTCCTTCTGCAAATACAGGATCAGCTCGTCGAAGGCCGCCGCGCTGATGGGGTCCAGTCCGGAAGTCGGCTCGTCCAGAAACAGCAGGCTGGGATCGAGCGCCAGCGCGCGTGCCAGCGCGGCGCGCTTGATCATTCCTCCGGAGAGCTGCGCGGGATATTTCAGGGCGGCATCGGGCGGCAGGCCGACGAGCCGCACCTTGAGCATGGCCAACGCCTCGCGCTCCGCCCCCGGCAGGCGCAGATGCTCGAGCATCGGGACCTGCACGTTCTGCGCAACAGTGAGGGCGGAAAAAAGGGCTCCCTGTTGGAAAGTCACCCCGTACCGGGCTTTGATCGCGTGCAGCTGCGTCAGGGACATCTGCGTGATGTCCACGCCCCCCAGACGGATGGTGCCTGCCTGGGGCCGCTGCAGCCCGAGAATGCTGCGCAGCAGGACGGACTTGCCGGTGCCGGAGCCGCCCACGATGCCGAAGACCTCGTCCTCGTACACTTCCATGTCGAGCCCTTCGTGCACGATCTGACCGCCGAACCGGTTGGCCAGCCCGCGGACTTCCACCACGATCCTCATACGTTGATCTTCATGAAGAACACGGCGAACAGGGCATCCGCGAGAATCACGAGAAAGATGGACTGGACCACAGCCACCGTCGTCAGGCGCCCCAGCTCACGGGAGGAGCCGCGCACCTGCATACCCCGGTAGGTGCCCGCCATGCCGATCAGCAGAGCGAACACCGGAGCCTTGATCAGTCCGACCCAGAACGTCGTCGGCGCGATCGCCTCATCGACGCGGGTGACGTACTGGCTGATGGGGATCTCGAGCAACAGGCGGCACAGCAACGCCCCTCCCATGAGCCCGACAATATCCGCGACGATGGTCAGAAGCGGCAGCGCGATCACCAGTCCGAGCAGCCGCGGCAATACCAGGACCTCGAAAGGCTCCACGCCCATCGCGTGCAGGGCGTCCACCTCCTCGTTGAGTTGCATGGAGCCGATCTCGGCCGCGAACGCGCTGCCGGAACGGCCCGCGACGATGATGGAGGTCAGCAGCACGCCCATCTCGCGCAGCACGCCGATCGTGACCAGATCGACGACGAAGATCTCGGCGCCGAAGCGGCGCAATTGCTGCGCGCTCATGTAGGCGATGATCACGCTGATCAGGAAGGCGATCAGGGCCGTGATCGGCAGGGCGGTCAGGCCGGTGTCGTAGACGTGACGGGCAACGGAGATGGGCCGCAGGCGCCTGGGATCGGCGATCGCCCGCGCGGCGGTTGCAGCGATGCGTCCCATGAATGCCAGCGTGGCGAGCAGGTCGCGCACGAAGCGCACCGACTTGATGCCGATCTCGACCAGGCCGATCTCCGCGAGGGGAAGATCCTCCTGAGCGGCGACCTGCTCGGGCGGTCGCGGCGCGACATCGCCATGAGCGGCGGCGACGAGGCGCAGCTGGTCAGGCGGAACGCCACGGAAGCTGACCG
>DASTDD010000261.1:0-9872 GCA_035710545.1 Steroidobacteraceae bacterium | reverse complement strand
AGATGTCCGAGAGGTGCACCAGACCGTCGATGTTGCCCGGCAGGCCGATGAAGATGCCGAAGTCGGTGATCGACTTGATCTGGCCGGAGACCTTGTCGCCGCGGTTGTAGTTCTCGGCGAACTCCTTCCACGGGTTGGCCTTGCACTGCTTCAGGCCGAGGGAGATGCGGCGCCGCTCCTCGTCCACGTCGAGCACCATCACCTCGACTTCCTGCCCGGTGTGCACGACCTTGGCCGGATTCACGTTCTTGTTGGTCCAGTCCATCTCCGACACGTGCACCAGGCCCTCGACGCCGTCCTCGATCTCGACGAATGCGCCGTAGTCGGCGATGTTGGTCACCTTGCCGAACACGCGGGTGTGCGGCGGATAACGCCGCGAGATGTTCTCCCACGGATCGGCGCCCAGCTGCTTCAGCCCCAGGCTGACCCGCGAGCGCTCGCGGTCGAACTTGAGGATGCGCACGTCGATCTCGTCGCCCACCTTCACGACCTCGGAAGGATGCTTGACGCGCTTCCAGGCCATGTCGGTGATATGCAGCAGTCCATCGATGCCACCGAGGTCGACGAAGGCGCCGTAGTCGGTGAGGTTCTTGACCGAGCCGCGCACGACCGCGCCTTCCTGCAGGTTGTCCATGAGCGCGCTGCGCTCGGCTGAGAATTCCTGCTCGACGACGGCACGGCGCGAGACCACGACGTTATTGCGCTTCTGGTCGAGCTTGATGACCTTGAACTCCAGCGGCTTGTTCTCGAGATAGGACGTATCGCGGACCGGCCGCACGTCCACGAGCGAGCCCGGCAGGAATGCCCGCACGTTGTCGATCTCGACGGTGAAACCACCCTTGACGCGACCCGTGATGACGCCGGTCACGATCTCGGAATTGTTGAAGGCCGTCTCCAGGCGCGTCCAGGTGCGCGCGCGCTTGGCCTTCTCGCGCGACAGTCGCGTCTCGCCGGTTCCGTCTTCGACGGAATCGAGTGCGACCTCCACGTGATCGCCGGGCTTGACCTCCACCTCGCCGCGTTCATTCTTGAACTGCTCGAGGGGAATCACGGCCTCGGACTTCAGGCCCACGTTGACGATGACGACGTCGCTGGTGACGTCCACTACGAGCCCGGTCAGGATCATTCCCGGGCGGATACGCTGATTGGCGAGACTTTGCTCGAAGAGCTGGGCGAAACTTTCTGTCATACCTTCACTCGCACGACCCGTGGGCCGTGCACGTACTGGACCGGCTTCCTGCGGCTCCAGGCAGTTTCAACAATGGCGCGCGCATCCCGCACGCACCCCATGCAATATCGGCGCGAAAGCACCCGAGGCGTCCCGGGCGCAAGTCCGGGCGCTTCACCCCCACAGCGCGCGGCGGCGTCCGCAGGTCATGACCCGCTCGACGACCTGCTCGATGGAGAGGCCCGTCGAGTCGATGACTTCGGCGTCGGGCGCGGGCTTCAGGGGGGCGACCGCACGGGTCGAATCCCTCAGGTCCCGCTCGGTTATCTCGCGCGAAAGGGCGGGAAGGCTAACATCGGAACCCTTGTCTTTCAACTGCTTATAGCGGCGCAAGGCACGCTCCTCGAGACTCGCCGTCAGAAAGACTTTGAGGGGGGCCTGCGGGAACACCACCGTCCCCATATCCCGCCCGTCGGCGACCAGTCCGGGGGGTCGGGCGAAGGCCCGCTGACGCTCGAGCAGGGCCTGGCGCACCTCGGGCCAGGAGGCCACCCGGGAGGCTCCCTGACCGGCCTCCTCCGAGCGGATCTGTGCCGTGACGTCGGTGCCGCCCAAGGTTACCCGCTCGGTGTCCCCGGGAGCCGCGCTGAACTCGGCATCCAGGGTGGCCGCAAGACGCGCATGGCCGGCGACGTCCCCCGTCGGCAGTCCCGCCCGCAGCCCCGCCAGCGCTACCAGCCGGTACAGCGCCCCGCTGTCGAGTAGATGCCAACCCGCGCGTACGGCGACCGCGCGGCTGATGGTGCCCTTGCCTGATCCACTCGGACCATCGATGGTGACGACGCGTGGTGCTGTCAAGAGAGAGGTTTCCCCGCGCAATAGCCTCGGCGCGCAGGGTGGGTCAGGATGCCTCGATCTGCAAGCCCGCCGTGCGGGCAGTCTGTTCGAAGGCCGGAAATGAGGTGCCCACGTTGGCCACATCCCGGATCTCGATCGGGTTCCGGGCCCTGAGAGCCGCGATCGCGAACGCCATCGCGATGCGATGGTCACCCTGGCTGTCCACGATCCCGCCTGTAAAGCCCGAACCGCCCCGGATCCACAGGCCATCGCCCTGAAGGCGGTTCTCGACACCGAGCGTCGTGAGCCCGGCGGCCATGACCGCCAGGCGGTCAGTCTCCTTGACGCGCAGCTCGCCCGCATCCTGCACGAGGGTCTCACCGCTTGCGCAGGCGGCAGCGATGAAGAACGCGGGGAACTCATCGATCGAGAGCGCCACGAGGGGTCCGGCAACGCGGATCCCGCGCAGCTCACTCCGGCGCACCGCGATGTCCGCTACGGGCTCGGCGCTCTCGCCGCCTTCGGATGGGCGCCGGGATACCCGGATGTCGGCGCCCATCTGAACCAGTAGTTGCAGCAGACCGGTCCGCGTTGGGTTGATGCCGACATTGCGCAACACGAGCTCGCGCTCGGCCCCGAGGCACCCGGCGACGAGGAAGAAGGCCGCGGACGAGAAGTCCGCAGGCACCTGTATTCGCATCCCCTGCAGGCCGTGGCCGCCTTCGATGGCCACGGTCGACCCTTCCTGCCGGAGAGGCGCTCCAAAGGCGCGCAGCATCCGCTCCGTGTGATCGCGTGCGGGTGCCGGCTCCGTCACCCGCGTTATGCCCTTCGCTCGCAGCCCGGCCAGCAGCACGGCGGACTTGACCTGGGCGCTCGCAACGGGCAGCCGATAGTCGATCGCCTCGAGGCGCGGGCCGCTGCGAAGCACGACGGGAGGCAGCCCCTCGCGCGTGTCGATGCTTGCGCCCATCTGTCTGAGCGGCTTGGCGACTCGCTCCATCGGCCTGCGCATCAACGAGCTGTCGCCGAGGAGCGTCGAGTCGAAGGCGCAGCCGGACAGCAGGCCCATGAACAGACGCATGGCGGTGCCTGCGTTGCCCACGTCGAGGGGTCCGGCCGCGCCACGCAGGCCCTCCAACCCGACTCCATGCACGATCACGTGCGACTCGGCAGGCCGCTCGATGCCCACTCCGAGGCTCTGCAGCGCGCGCAGGGTGGCCAGGCAGTCCTCCCCGGAGAGAAAGCCGGTGATCTCGGTGTCGCCCCGCGCAACGGCACCCAGCATCAGTGCGCGATGCGAGATCGACTTGTCACCCGGGACAGTGAGCTCGCCGCCGAGCACCCCACCGGGCTGAACCCGATAGCCGGCCGTCACAGCACGGCCTGCGGATAGGAGCCCAGGATTCGAAACAGCGAGGAGCGGCGCTTGAGCTCCGCGAGTGCGCGCTCCACGTGCGGTTCCTGCGCATGACCCTCGAGATCGATGAAAAACACGTAGTCCCACTTGCGGCGGTGCGAGGGACGCGACTCGATGCGTGTCATGCTGACCCGGTGGCGGGCGAGAGGCTCGAGCAGTCGATGTAACGCTCCCGGCGCATCCGTATGGCCAACCGACACGAGCAGCGTCGTGCGATCGGCGCCACTGGGGGTGAACAGCCCTCGTCCAAGCACGAAGAAGCGGGTCGTGTTATCGGGTCGGTCCTCTATGTCGGCCGCGAGTATCTTGAGCCCATACACCTCCGCGGCGGTCTCGCCTGCAATGGCCGCGGAGCCCTTCTCATCGCGCGCGCGGCGCGCACCCTCCGCGTTGCTCGAGACCGGTATGCGCTCGACCTCCGGCAGATGCTCATCGAGCCAGACGCGGCATTGTGCCAGCGACTGCGGGTGCGAGCAGATGCGCACGATGCGGCCGAGCGAGCCCATCAGCCCCATGAGGCAGTGATGGATGCGCAGCTCCACCTCCCCGCAGATCTTCAGGGGCGAGGACAGGAATCGATCGAGCGTGTGATTGACCGTGCCTTCGGTCGAATTCTCGATCGGCACGACCCCGAAGTCGGCACTGGCCGCCTCCACCTCGTGGAAGACCTCGTCGATCGAAGCGAGCGGCAGGCCACGCACCGAGTGTCCAAAATGCCGCAGCACGGCAGCCTGCGTGAACGTACCCTCGGGTCCGAGGAAGGCCACCTTGAGCGGCTCCTGCTGCGCGAGGCACGCGGACATGATCTCGCGGAACAGCCGCAGGATCTCCTCATCGCGCAGCGGGCCGGAGTTGCGGTCCCGCGCCTTGCGCAGCACCTGTGCCTCGCGCTCCGGGCGATAGAAGTCCACCGTGCGCCCGTCACGGCTCTTGGAGATTCCCACCTGTTGCGCGAGGCGCGCACGTTGGTTGATCAGCGAGTGAATCTGCTCGTCGATCGTATCGATCTCGCGGCGCGTCTTGTCCAGATCCGGCCGTGCGGGGCCCTGGACGCCCGCGCCCGCCGGTCCGCCCGTCCCCTTGCGCCCGCGGCGGCGCGGCATCACAGGACCCGTGCCGACAGGACGCCTTCGATCGCACCGATCGCGCCCAGGACGCCGGCCTCAACCGCACCATCGGTGTCGATGATGGTGTACGCGAACTCGCCGCGGGACTTGTTCAGCAGGTCGGCAATGTTGATTCCGGCCGCCGCGAGACGGGTTGAGATCTGGCCCACCATGTTGGGCACGTTGCTGTTGGCTATGACGATGCGCGTGGTATTGGGCGCGCGCGGCATGACGCTGTCCGGGAAATTGACGCTGTTGCGGATGTTGCCGTTCTCGAGAAAATCACGCACCTGCTCGGCCACCATCACCGCGCAATTCTCCTCCGCCTCGCCGGTGGAGGCCCCCAGATGCGGTAACGTGACGACCTTCGGGTGATCCTTGAGAATGTTGCTCGGAAAATCGCATACGTAGGCATGCAGCCGGCCGGCGTCCAGCGCAGCCACCACCGCCCGATCGTCCACGATCGCTGCGCGCGCGAAATTCAGGATGACGCCGCCCTTGCGCATGAGCTTCAGGCGCGTCTCATTCAGCAGATTCTTCGTGTGCTCGTTGAGCGGCACGTGCACGCTGATGGCATCGGCGCGTGCGCACAGATCCTCGAGTGAGAGCGCCTGCTCCACGCTCGAGGACAGTTGCCAGGCGCGCTGGACGGTGAGCTGCGGGTCGTAGCCCAGCACTTTCATGCCGAGCGCCAGTGCGGCATTGGCGACCTCGACACCGACGGCGCCGAGGCCGACGACCCCGAGCGTACGTCCCGGCAGCTCGAAGCCGACGAACCTCTGCTTGCCCTTCTCGACTGCCGCATCGATCTGCGCGTCATCGCCCGTCAGGGCGCGCGCGAACGCCCACGCCGGGCAGATGTTGCGTGCCGCGATGAGCAACCCCGCGAGCACCAGCTCCTTGACGGCGTTGGCATTGGCGCCGGGTGAGTTGAAGACGGGGATGCCGCGGCCACTGAGCTGCGTGACCGGGATGTTGTTGACACCGGCACCGGCGCGGCCCACCGCGAGCACGGAGTCCGGAATGCTCACGCGGTGCATGTCCGCCGAGCGCACCAGGATGGCCTGCGGCCGCTCGATGTCGGCCGCGATCTCGTAATGCTCGCGCGGCAGGCGCTCGAGGCCGCGCGCGCTGATGTGGTTGAGCGTCTGGATCCGGTAGCGCATGGATGGTTTCAGCCGTGGCGGCGTTGAAATTCGCTCATGAAAGCCGTCAGCGCCTGCACTCCCGCCATCGGCATCGCATTGTAAAGGCTGGCGCGCATTCCCCCCACGGAACGGTGGCCCTCCAGGCCGGCGAGACCTTCGGCCTGCGCTTCAGCCAGGAACCGGGCATCGAGCTCGGGTCGGGCGAGCGTGAACGGCACGTTCATCCAGGACCGCGCGTTGCGCGCCACCGGATTGCTGTAGAAGCCCGACTCGTCGATCGCACGATAGAGCACCTGGGCTTTGGCCCGATTGCGCTCGGCGATCGCGGGCAGGCCACCCAGGCTCTTCAGCCATTTGAACACCAGTCCGGCGACGTACCAGGCGAAGGTGGGCGGCGTGTTGAGCATCGAGCTCTCCTGCGCCATGGCCTGGAAGTCCCAGATCGAGGGTGTGCCCGGGCGCGCCCGGCCGATCAGGTCGGCGCGCACGATGACCACGCACAGCCCGGCCGGTCCGATGTTCTTCTGCGCCCCCGCATAGATCAACCCGAACCGGCTCACCTCGAGCGGGCGCGAGAGAATCGTCGAAGACATGTCGGCGACCAGCGGCACGCCGCCGGTTTCGGGCACATAGGCAAACTCGACACCGCCAATCGTCTCGTTGGGCGTGTAGTGCACGTAGGCCGCGTCCGCAGTCAGGTTCAGCGCGGCCTGCTCCGGCACCGTGCAGTACTTCGACTCGGACTCGTCCGCGGCGACGTTCACGCGAGCAAGGCGCCGCGCCTCGGCAATGGCCTTCTTCGACCAGGCCCCGGTGTTGATGTAGTCCGCCACCGAGTCCGCGCGCGCCAGGTTGAGGGGAACCGCCGCAAACTGCGCGCTCGCGCCGCCTTGCAGGAACAGTACTCTGTAGGAGCCGGGGATGCCCAGCAGCTCGCGTAGCAGGCCCTCCGCCTCCGCGGCGACCGCGGCGAACGCGGCGCTGCGGTGGCTGATCTCCATCACCGAGGCCCCCTGTCCGTGCCAGTCGGTGAGCTCCTCGCGCACCTGCTGCAAGACCTCCAGAGGCAGGGTGGCCGGTCCAGCGGCAAAATTGAATACCCGCATGAGGAGCCCGCGCGATCCCTCAGCTGCCTTCCGGGCCCGCCGGCGGCTCCGCCGCGATCAGAGTGTCGTCCAGGGCATCCTCCTCTCCCTGGAGTTGCTCGACACGCTCGATGCCGGTCAGCCGCTCGCCTTCGGCGAGGCGGATCAACCGAACCCCCTGCGTGTTGCGTCCCAGCACCGAGATCTCGTCCACCGGGGTGCGGACCAGCGTGCCGGTGGAGCTGATCAACATGATCTCCTGACCCGCCACCACCTGCAGCGCCGCGACGGTCGTCCCGTTTCGGTCCGAGGTCTGGAGCGCGATCACACCCTGGCCGCCGCGTCCGTGCGCCGGGAAGTCGGTGAGCGGCGTCAGCTTGCCGTAGCCGGTCGCCGAGGCCGTGAGGATGTTTCCCTCCCCCACGACGATCAGGGCGATCAGCTCCTGCGCCTCGCCGAGCTTGATGCCGCGCACGCCCGCCGCCTCGCGCCCCATGGGTCGCACCTCACCCTCGTGAAAGCGGATGGCTTTCCCGCCGCTCGAGACGAGAATGATCTCGCGCTGGCCATCGGTGAGCGCGACGCCGACCAGGCGGTCGTGGTCGTGCAGGTCCACGGCGATGATTCCGCTGCTGCGCGGCCGGGAAAAGGCCGTCAAGGGAGTCTTCTTGACCGTTCCCTGACTCGTCGCCATGAACACGAAGTGCTGCTCGTCGTACTGTTTGATCGGCAATAGCGCGTTGATCTTCTCGCCTTCCTCGAGCGGCAGCAGATTCACCATCGGGCGGCCGCGCGCATTGCGGCCCGCCTGAGGCATCTCGTACACCTTCAGCCAGTACACCTTGCCGCGGTTGGAGAAGCACAGGACGGTATCGTGCGTGTGTGCCACGAACAGCTTCTCGACAAAGTCCTCATCCTTGACGGCCGTGGCTGTCTTGCCACGGCCCCCCCGGCGCTGCGTCTGATACTCGGTGACCGGCTGCGACTTGGCGTAGCCGGCATGCGAGAGCGTCACCACGACGTCCTGCGGCTCGATCAGGTCCTCGGTGGTGAGATTCAGGTGATCGCGGTTGATCTCGGTCCGGCGCACATCGCCGTAGGCGTCGCGAATCTCGAGCAGCTCGCCGCGCACCACCTGGGTGAGGCGCTCCGGGCGCGCCAGGATGTCGCCCAGGTCGCGAATGCTCTCCAGCAGTTCGCGGTACTCCGAGATGATCTTCTCCTGCTCGAGGCCGGTGAGGCGGTTGAGGCGCATGTCCAGGACTGCCTGGGCCTGCGTCTCGGACAGACGATATCCGCCCCCATTGAGTCCGAAGTCCGCCGTGAGGCCGGCCGGGCGCGTCGAGACGGCGCCGGCGCGCTCGAGCAGCTGGGGCACGATGCCCGCTGGCCATGGACGCCCCAGCAGGGCCGAGCGAGCTTCCGCAGGGGAGGGCGCGGCTTTGATGAGCGCAATGATCTCGTCGATGTTGGCTAGCGCCACCGCCAGGCCTTCGAGTACGTGAGCGCGCTCACGCGCCTTCGCCAGGTCATAGATCGTGCGCCGGGTGACGACCTCGCGCCGGTGGCGGATGAACGCTTCGAGCATGTCCTTCAGGGACATCAGCTTCGGCTGGCCGTCCTGCAGCGCGACCATGTTGATGCCAAACACCGTCTCCATCGGCGTCTGCGCGTACAGGTTATTCAGCACGATCTCGGTCACTTCGCCGCGCCGCAGCTCGATGACGATCCGCATGCCGTCCTTGTCGGACTCGTCACGCAATCCGTCGCCGGCGATCCCTTCGAGCAGCTTCTCGCGCACCAGCTGCGCGATGCGCTCGATGAGCCGCGCCTTGTTGACCTGGAAAGGCAGCTCGGTCACCACGATTGCCTGCCGGTCCCCCTTGCCCACGTCCTCGATCTGCACGCGGGCGCGTACTGACAGGCGCCCCCGGCCGGTGCGATACGCGGTGGCGATTTCCTGGGCGCCGTTGATGATGCCGCCCGTGGGGAAATCCGGCCCCGGCACGTGCTGCATCAGCGCGGCGAGCGGCAGTGAGGGATCATCCAGCAGCGCCAGGCAGGCGTTCACCACCTCGGTCAGATTGTGCGGCGGGATGTTGGTCGCCATGCCGACCGCGATACCGGTCTGGCCGTTGACGAGCAGATTGGGAATGCGCGCCGGCAGTACCGTCGGTTCCTGCTCGGATTCGTCGTAGTTGGGGGCGAAATCGACCGTCTCCTTGTCGATGTCCGCCAGCAACTCTCCGGCGATGCGCGACATGCGCACCTCGGTGTAGCGCATCGCCGCGGGCATATCGCCGTCCACCGAGCCAAAGTTGCCCTGTCCGTCCACCAGCAGGTAACGCATGGAGAACGGCTGTGCCATGCGCACTATGGTGTCGTAGACAGCGTTGTCTCCGTGCGGGTGGTATTTGCCGATGACATCGCCCACGACGCGCGCGGACTTCTTGTAGGCCTTGTTCCAGTCATTGCCCAGCTCGCGCATGGCGTACAGCACGCGCCGGTGTACAGGCTTCAATCCATCACGGACGTCGGGCAGCGCACGCCCGACGATTACGCTCATCGCATAGTCGAGATAGGACTGCCGCATCTCGTCTTCGAGACTGACGGACAGTATTTCGCGCGCAATGTCTGCCATCTATGCAAGGGCGGCCACGAGGGCTCGGTAAAACGCCAATCTTAACACAGGGGCCGCATCCCGAACCCGCGCGCAGTCAGCTCCGGCGCACATCTCGGGGACAAGGCTCGGCGGGGCTCGATATACTGGCGACTGCCACCACTTGCGCGCTCTTGCGCAAATGTCCCCAGAACCAGTCGATCTACTCATCGAAGCCCGCTGGCTGCTGCCGATCGCCCCGGTCAACACCGTCCTGGCGGAACACGCTGTCGCCATCTCTTCAGGAAAAATCCTTGCGCTGGGACCCGTGGAGCCGATGCGCCAGCGGTTCGAGGCGCGCGAGCGGGTCGTTCGCGCGCATCACGCGCTTCTGCCTGGGCTGGTCAACGCCCACACACGCGCTGCGGCTCGCCTGCTGCGGGGTCTGCCAGTGCAGGCGCCCCTGCTGAAAGGTCACTGCGAGACGCTGATGCCGGCAGAGCAGCGTT
>DASTDD010000260.1:0-2516 GCA_035710545.1 Steroidobacteraceae bacterium | reverse complement strand
CGAGTCGGCGGGCACGCGCACCGGCAAGGCGCACGTCATCAAGTCGCACCACAACGTCGGCGGCCTGCCGGAGACGATGCATCTGCAGCTCGTCGAGCCGCTGCGCGAGCTGTTCAAGGACGAGGTACGGCGGCTGGGCGTGGAGCTGGGACTACCGCGCGAAATGGTCTATCGCCATCCCTTCCCCGGACCGGGTCTGGGCGTGCGCATCCTCGGTGAGGTGCGCAAGGAATACGCGGACCTGCTGCGCCGCGCGGACGCGATCTATATCGAGGAGTTACGCCGCCACGACCTGTACGACCGCACCTCGCAGGCGTTCGCGGTGTTCCTGCCGGTGCGCTCGGTGGGCGTCCTGGGTGACGCACGGCGCTATGACTACGTCATCGCGCTGCGTGCGGTCGAGACCATCGATTTCATGACGGCGCAGTGGGCACGTCTGCCGTACGAGTTCCTCGACCACGTCTCGCGCCGCATCGTCAACGAGGTGGCAGGGATCTCGCGGGTCGTCTACGACATTTCAGGAAAGCCGCCCGCCACCATCGAGTGGGAGTAACGGCCGCTATCGGCCAAAGCCAGCCCCTCGGCCACCAAGCGTCAGTTTCTCCGAAGCGGACATTTACCTAAGCGTCTAACGTTGGCGAGGCGTGCCCGGCAAGTTTCTTCTCTTTAACCCAGCAGCGGCGCGTGGCACGTCGTGCCGGATCGCGGCGGAGCAGAGTGCCCTAGCTCCTGGGCTCAGACGATGCGGGAATCCGGGTGGCCAGAGAGCCAGGCTGCGACGATCGCTGTGGATCGGCCAGTGTCGCGGGCAGGCTCCGAGCTCCCGCCTGAGAGCACCACGCAAGCGCGAACGGCCTCGAGTTGATTGAGCACGCTGGCGTAAATGAGCGCCTGATCATTATTGGAGAGCTCGACCGTGAGGCGCAATCCTCGACTGTCCCGCTGCAGGATCCATACGATCCGGGAGACCGGAAGCTCCCTCTCCCCGAGCCCCGAGACCATGCGGGCGATGCGGAAGATGATGGGCGCGAGCCCCTCCGGAATGTCGCGCTCGCGAAGCTCGGTGCGTGCGTCGATCACCAAGGCTGGATTGATCGCCCGGCTTTCGACCCACAATCTCTGGATGGCGGCTAGCACGCCCGAGTCGGGTATCGACGCAGGCTCCATTTGCTGTGCAATCTCCCTGGTCTGGCGAATGGCTGCTTGCAGCGACGGAATGACCGGGGTGGGAAGTTCGTTCGTGACTCCACGCGCCGCAGCGGCCTGCATGGTCTCGAGGAAGTACTTGACCGCGCTGAGTGCCTGACAGATTTCGTCGCGCAGACGTGTGGCGAGCTTGTCCCTTCTGTCTTCCTCCCATGTGATCACCCGAGCCAGTAGCTCAGGCGGGTGCAGCAGGCGTTCGCTCGACCGGCTTCCGAACGGCAGTGCGGATCCGAAAGCCATGCGAAGGAGGACGCCTGCAAGCACGACAGATATCAGCAGGGCGATACCTGATCCCACGGGCAGGGTCCACCCGGAGGGTCCGGTGACCGCGGCGTTGGCGAGTGCGGTCAATTCGCGCGCGGCGGGACGGTCCGCTCCCCTTACTACTCCATCTATTTCCTGGATGGTGGCGTGCCGTCGTTGCATGTCCCGCATCTCATCGAGAGCGGACTCGTAGCCCACCAGGGCCTGCTTGAGTCCTGCGAGCGCCTGCTGCTCGTCGGCGCGCCCGGCCGACTGCGCGCGATACAGGGATACGTCGCGATCGACAGCCTGAATGTGTCCGTAGAAGTCGTCACAGTAGGAAGATGCCGCGCGCAGCAGGCAGTCTTTGAAGTCCTGCACCGCGCGGCCTAACTCGAGCTGGCCGAGCAGTGCGAGCTGTCTCTTTTGAACCTGGACTTGCCGTGCAGCGCTTTGCCGGTGCAAGTCACGCCCGAGATCGATACCACTGGCGGCGGCGATCGCCAGCAGAGAAACCGCAATCGCCGCTGTCGTACTGGGCCGGGGCTTGAATGGCGCGTCTGTCATACGTATCTGCCGTGTGGGTCGGGCGTGCTCAGCATTTTAAATGCTCCGCCCCGTCTAGCAGAGCCGATTAGATATAAGGCTTTAATTCGACTGCCCGTAGCGAGGTGTAAACGCCCCGCCCCAAGGATGCTGAACAAAAACGGCCCCGAAAGACACTCGGCTTTGAGACGCCGGCAGAACGATTTGGCCAATGCGTTGCGTCGATCGGTTGAATCCACAGTCGCTAGCGGTCGTCTGCGATTTTGTCCTCGCACGCCCGCACGCTCGATTGTCAGCCGGCTGATCGCAGAGCCGGACGCGCCGGCTAAATCGAAATGCGAGGCTAGTGATAGGTGACCGTCAATAGAGGCGCACGATGCGCACGATCGGTCGTTATCGCGTCATCAATCTCAATCAGCGTGAAGATGGCAGGACCCAGATCCTCCATGATCCTCACTTGAAAATCCGACAGGCCACGTTCCTGTGCTTGGATCATCAGCGAAGTGACGTCGACAGGTATG
>DASTDD010000259.1:0-7997 GCA_035710545.1 Steroidobacteraceae bacterium | reverse complement strand
CGAGTATTTCCAGCACGTCAAGGGGCTCACTCTGCAGCAGGCAGGTGTCACCAACAGTTGGGTATTCTTCGCGGCCATCTTCGCCACGCCGTTCTTCGGGCTGCTGGCCGATCGCCTTGGACATCGCGCACTGATGCTCGTGTTCGGCACGGTGTTGCTGCCGGCAACGTTCGTGCTGCTCGGCGTGACAGATCTGAGCCTGTGGATATCGACTGTGCTGATGGGTATCAGCTTCTCGCTGGTGCCGGCGGTCATCTGGCCGGCCACCACGCTGATCGTGGAGCCGCAACGTCTGGGCACGGCACTCGGGCTCATCACGCTCATTCAGGCGCTCGGCATGGCCGCCTCCAACCTGGTTGCCGGGAGACTCGCGGACAGCGCGGGGGCCAGCGCAAGCAATCCAGCCGGCTACGACGTGATGATGTGGTTCTTTTTCCTGCTCAGCCTGGTCGCGCTCTCATCGGCGGTGCTGCTATGGCGCCGCGAGAGCGGGCCGAACGGACACGGGCTCGAGGACGCCCGCGCGCGCACCCGCGATGTCTACACGGCGGAACCCGGTTGACGCGCGGCCACCGCGGCCCGCGGAGTCCTCGTCGCGCGAGCGGCTCAACCTCCCTATCGCCTAACCGGCCTGCTGAAATCGCCTGCGGCGATTTCAGCCCATCATAAAGAAAGGCCCGGACCTCTCGGTCCGGGCCTGTATGCAAACAACGCTGATCCGCTTACCAGCGGTCGCGTCCCCCACCACCGCCGCCGCTGTTGCCGCGGAATCCGCCACCGCCACCCGGACGTCCGCCGCCCCCGGTGCGCGGCTTGTCCTGGGCCTCGTTGACGCGCAGCTGACGGCCGCCCATCTCGTGCCCGTTCAGGCTCTGGATGGCGCGCGCCGCATCGGCCTGACTCATCTCGACGAATCCGAAGCCGCGCGGGCGGCCGGTCTCTCGATCAGTCGGCAGCGACACGGACTCGACGGTGCCGTGCTGTGAAAACAAAGTCCGCACGTCCGCCTCGCTGGCGCTGAACGGCAGGTTCCCTACATAGATCTTCGCCATAAAGTTAGCACTCTCCAAAACAACACAAAGGGCCTCGGCGCAAGTTGGGCACACGCGGCCACTTCTTACACGGCAGGAACACCAGTCAGGTCAGGGAGAGTGTGTGTCTCACGAGCCCATCGAACCGTAGGTCCTGTCACCCGATCGCGTACCGTTCGCACCGGCGCGCCCCCCTGTTACCTTCGGCAGATGCGGGACGGAACGCACAACGTACGGCGATCGGCGCAAAGTATGCCAGAAGCTACGCTTGCGTACTGCGGTGGAAGAAAGCCTTGCCTGATTTCGAACAGGCCACCCCGGCCCGGCGCCGCCGAGGTCACCGGCGTGTCACAAAAGCAACGCGGCCGGAACCGTCGGCGGCCGCGCCCCGGCACTGTCAGGAGGGGAATAACATCAGCATAATCATATATTTATGGACGCCAAAGCCCGTCCCTCCGGCACCGGATGCCGGAGCGGGCATGGCGGCTGCCGGCCGCGGTCGGCCGCCCAGATAACAATCCGGCTCATCCTCCAGGCAGGCGCGGCAGCCTGCGGCGGCAGTTGCGCGGTGTTGCGTTAGGGCCTCGCAGGCATGCAACACCGCGGGGGGAACAGCCGCCCGCGACGCTCGCCCGAGACCCGGGTACCAACATTCGATACATCGTAGAATGGTCCAAAGGTACTCGAACAAAGCATGAGCGACCCTGCCCGCCTGCGTACGCGCGCCCCCGGTGAGCACCTGCTGCGAACCAGGCCCCTGGTCATGCTTTGCGGTCCTCCACGGGTGGGCAAGAGCACGGCCTGCAGATCACTGGCATCGAGCCTTCTTGACTGGGACGACAGCGAGGATCGACGCGTCTTCTTGCGCGGCGCGGCGGCTGTGCTGGAACACTTGGGGCGGCCGCGCGCAAGAGATGCGATCGTCGGTTTCGACAATCTGTGCCGCTATCGAAAGTGGCGTGAGTTTCTCCGAGACTTTCGTGCGCGCAGCGGGCCGCAGATGCGGCTGATCGTGACGAATGATGCGGCGCCCGAGGTGGAGCGTCCGGGCCCGGCGGGGCCCCGCATTCGATGCGCGTACCTGCGCATACATCCCTGGAGCGTGGGTGAATGTGTGCGCGAGGACTGGTCCGCGACCTTGCTTCATCCGGCGGCTGCCGTTGACGAGGCCGATTGGGCCGCCCTCCTGGACCATGGCGGCTTTCCGGAACCTTTCATCAGGCGGGATCCGGCTTTCACGCGGCAGTGGCACTCGGTTGGGGTCCCTCGCGCGAGTGGCGCTGCCGTACAGGAGGCGGCTCCGTTGCACGACCCTGTTGGTCTGCAGAGCCTGGCCGGGCTGCTGGCGGCGTACTCTTCGTGCTCCCTCGTGTATTCCGATTTCAGCCGTGAGCTGGGCGTCACCGTGGAGACCGTCACCCGGTGGGTGGACTTGCTCTCCCGGTTGCACTACGGTTTTTGCGTACGTCCGTGGTTCACGCGCGTCGTGAAGGCGCTGCGCCGCGAGCCGAAATGGTTCCTTCGGGACTGGTCGGGCCTGACCGATCCGGTAGCGCGGCAAAAAACCTT
Source organism: Steroidobacteraceae bacterium (assembly GCA_035710545.1). Classification (GTDB taxonomy): domain Bacteria; phylum Pseudomonadota; class Gammaproteobacteria; order Steroidobacterales; family Steroidobacteraceae; genus 13-2-20CM-66-19. The sequence goes on along the minus strand of DASTDD010000259.1, from coordinate 5,397 downwards.
CGTGGCCTGCCATCTGCTCAAGGCGGTCGAGAGCTGGAGCGACCTGGGCCTGGGCCGATTCGCTCTGCGGTATGTTCGCGACAAGCTCGGGCGGGAAGTGGATTTTCTGGTGACACGCAATGACAGACCGTGGTTTCTCGTCACCGTCGGCAACGCTCGCCGCCAGAGCGAATGCCTGGCACGATTTCAGAGCGCCATCCGCGCGCGACATGCCTTTCAGCTCGTGTTCGACGCCCCTTTCGTGAGCACCGACTGCTTCAGCCTGCCGGGACCGACGCTCGTTCCGGCGCGGACCCTGTTGAGTCAACTGCCGTGAACGACCACAGCGGCGCAGAGCGCCCCGCTTTCGGCCCGCCGGGTATTGCACCCACCTGGTGCTCCAGCGACAAGGACTTCGTCACCACGGCGCTCGGCTCCTCCCGTCTGTGGGTGACAGTCGGGCACGGGATCATCAACGAGATCTACTGGCCCTCCACCGGCGAGCCGCAGGTGCGCGACTTCAGTTTCTATCTCGTGGGCGCCCGGGGCTGGATCGACCTGAAGCGCCTGCAGCGCTATCACCTCCTGACTCCGGGTCCGTTCCTGCCGCTTCTGACGATCACGCATTACGGCGTGGACTATCGGCTCGTGCTCGAGATTCTTCCGGATCCGCGGCGCGACGCGCTGCTCGTCCGCTTCGAGATCGAAGGGCCATATCGCCTGGTGGTGATTCTCGCGCCGCATCTGGGCAGCACCGGGCGCGACAACTCCGCCTGGGTGCGCGACGGCGTTGCCTATGCGAGCCGCGGGGATGCTGCGGTATGTCTCACTGCGGATACTCCACTCCTTCACCTCAGCGCCGGCTATGTCGGCTCCTCGGACGGCTGGCAGGATCTGCACCGTCATGCGCAGCTCACGTACGACTTCACGAGTGCCTGTGACGGCACGGCCGCCCTGAGCGGGGAGGCGCGTGGCCGCAGCGGCGTGATCGCGCTCGGCTTTTCGGAGTCCGCACGCGGCGCCCACACTCTCGTGCGCACCGCTCTTGCAATGGGCTTCGATACCCTGCGCGCCGAGTTTCTCGCGGCCTGGCAATCCTGGGGCGCGCAGCTGCAGCTTCCCAGGCCCAACGCCACACTGGGCGATGCGGGCCTGCTGTCGGCGGCCGTGCTGAAGATCCACGAGGATCGCAGCTACCCGGGCGCGGTGGTCGCAAGCCTGAGCGTGCCTTGGGGCAACAGCACGGATGTTCTCGGCGGCTATCATCTCGTCTGGCCGCGTGATGCCACCCTGACGGCATTCGCGCTTTTGGCGGCCAACCAACTCAACGACGCCCGCCACATCCTCGCGCACCTGATCGCGACGCAGTCGGGTGACGGTCGCTGGCCCCAGAACTACTTTCCCAGCGGCAAGCCTTACTGGACCGGCATGCAGCTGGACGAGACCTCGTTTCCGGTGCTGCTGGCGGCGAAGCTGCGCGAGCTCGGCGACGAAGATCTTCCGGGCGCTTCCCAGATGATCCGCGCCGCCGTCGGGTTCATCGTGCGTACGGGACCGGCCAGCGATCAGGATCGCTGGGAGGAGAACCCCGGCGTCAGTCCATTCACGCTGGCGGTGGCCATCAGCGCGCTGGTCGCGGCGGCCCCCTGGCTCACGGACGAGGAACGGGAGTATGTCGATGCGCTGGCGGATGACTGGAACGAGCGCCTGGAGAGTTGGTGTTATGTACGCGATACCCCACAGGCGCACGCTCTGGGCGTCAGCGGCTACTACGTGCGTATCGCCTCTATCGACAAGTCGGGCGAGCTGACCGGGCAGGTCAGGCTGCGCAATCGCGCCGGCGAGACGATTCTCGCCTGCGCGCTCGTGAGCATGGATTTTTCCTACCTCGTGCGGCTCGGCCTGCGCAGCGCCCGGGATCCTCGCATCGTGGACACGCTCGTGGTCGTCGATCGCGTGTTGCAGGTGCAGACGCCCTCCGGCGGTGTCTACCATCGCTACAACGAGGACGGCTATGGCGAGTATCCGGACGGGCGTCCCTTCGATGGCAATGGTGTCGGCAGGGCGTGGCCCCTGCTCGTCGGGGAGCGTGGACACCTGGCCATGCAGGCCGGTGAGGACCCGCTCCCCTTTCTGCACACGATGTGGAACTGCGCCAGTGCCGGGGGAATGCTGCCCGAGCAGGTCTGGGACGCCGAACCGATTCCCCACCTGGAGTTGGCTCCCGGACGCCCCTCCGGAAGTGCCATGCCGCTGCTCTGGGCACACGCGGAGTTTCTGAAGCTGCTCGTGGCGCGCGAGCGGGGTCGGCCGATCGAGATGCTGCAGTCGGTGGAGGTGCGTTATGCCGGCGGTGGCGCGCAGCGCTTCGCACGGGACTGGCACTGGCGCGAGGAGGTGCCTGTCGCCAGGCTCGAGGCCGGGCGGGGCCTGTTGATCGAGGATCGCGAGCCCTTCACCGCGCACTTCGGCTTCGACGGCTGGCAGCAGATCGAGGATCGCGTAGCGATCGCACGCCCGTTCGGGATGTGGTCGGTGCATCTCAACGCCAGCGAGCTGGCCAGTCACCAGGAGCTCAACTTTACGCGTCGCCATGCGGATGGTTGGGAAGGAGCCGATCATCACGTGCGGCTCGATCATCCGGCGATCGAGCACGCGCTCGAGCACGTCAGCTAACCCCCTTCTGCTTCATTGTCCGGCGCGGTCAACGGGGGCTCGCTGGACAGAAAGACTATTGCGCAAGGGGAGCGCTCCAGCATCCCGGCGGCCACGTCGCCGAAAAACAGCTCATCGCCGGAACGAGGGCTGACGCCCATCACCAGAAGTGTGTGGCCGCCGCGATCGATCTCCCGGAGAATGGCATCCTCAGTCGTCCTGGCGCGCCGGATGACTCCCTTCACCTCGATTCCATAGTGCTCGCCGATCTCGACGACTTCGCGGATCGCGGCGCCGCCGCTGCTCTCGGGCACGAGCACCTCACCGAAACGCTGACGCCAGGCCGGCGTCCGCGCAGGATTCGCCACGAACAGCGCCTTCACCGTCCCCTGCGAGCCTTGCGCAAGGGCGATGGCGAGCTCGGCAGCATCGCGCGAGGCGCTGGTGCCGCTCACCGGGACGAGGATGCTGAGGGGTGCGGTCAATGGATTCCGCCGCCGCCCATGGCGGGCGATCGTGATGGCGAACGCCCCGGCGAATCGCCGCACGCTGTGGGTGATCTGGGGATCGAAGCGCCGGCCCTCCGCGGCAGGCTCGCGCCCGATGCACAGCAGCCCGTATCCCTTGCGGGCTTCCGCGGCGATGGTCTCCGCCGAAGTCGCCGATTTTTCGGCGCGCGTGGTGATATCCACGCCCGAGGAGGTGTTTGCATTCGCGGATTCGTCCGCCGCCTCGGCGCCCGCTTTCACGGCCTCGGCGCTCTGCTTTACATGGCTGCGTGTCTCGGCGCGCGTTTCGCCGCTCTGCTTGTCAAAGTGCAGCACGGTGGTCGTGATGCCGCGCACGCCCGCCAGGAGCCCGACCAGCCGCGATGCCAGCTGTCCGCTGGGACTGTCATCGACTGCCACCAGCAGTCGCTCGACATGCCTTATGAAGGCCTGCGCCTCGAAGTCCTCGCGCTGCAGCCGCGCGCGCTCCTCGTCGCTCAGGGGAATGAAGTGCAGGGCCCATTTCAACAGCGGCGGCATCGACATCGTCGTGACGATCGCCATCGCCACGATGGCCGTGAAAAGGCTCTGGTTGAGCGCGCCGATCGACAGTCCGATCGAGGCCACGATGACCTCGGTCGAGCCACGCGCATTCATTCCACAGCCCACGGCGAACGACTCGGCGTAGCTCAGGCCGCCGAAGCGGCCTCCCAGGAAGGCGCCGGTGAACTTGCCGATGCTCGCCAGCAGGATGAGCCCGATCGTCAGCAGCAGCATGTCGGTGCGGGCAAGCGCGGCGACGTTGGTGGTCAGGCCGGCGAGTCCGAAGAACACCGGCATGAACAGGGCGAGGATCAGTCCCCGCAGCTGCTCGCCGATGTGGCGCGTCAGGATGGGTGACTGGCCGATGAGAATGCCCGCCACGAAGGCCCCCAGCACCAGATGCACGCCGATGGCATCCGTGAGCAGCGCCATGCACCCCATCACGGCCAGGATCACGGCGATCACGGGCAACTCGCTCTGGAAATGATCGTTGGCCCAGCGGATGAGCAGGAATACCAGGCGCCGTCCGACGGTGAAGCTCACCACCAGAAACAGTGCGGTGCCGAGCACGCTGCGAGTGACTACCCCGATATCGACGGTCCCGTGCAGGGCGAGTCCGAAGATCACCGACATGATGATCCAGCCGATCGTATCGTCGATGATCGCGGAGGCCACGATGACCTGCCCGACCGTGCGGCGCAGGAAGCCCAGGTCGCGCACCACCAGCGCGACGATCTTGACGGAGGAGATCGAGAGCGCGGTACCGAGAAACAGCGTCGTGATGAGCCGCCTGGAGCCCGAGGGCAGGATGGAGTCGGGGACGAGCCAGCCGAGAACCAGCCCGCAGATGAACGGCACGATGATGCCGGTGAGGGAGATGCTGATTGCGGTCCGGCGCGCATCCCGAAACACCGCCAGGTCCGTCTCCATCCCGGTGACCAGCAGCAGCAGCAGGATGCCGAGCTGCGCGATGCCATCGAGCATGGCGTGCTGAGCGGCGCTGGCCGGAAACAGCTCGTGCCAGAGGGCGGGGCTGAGGGCCCCCAGCACCGAGGGGCCGAGCAGGATGCCCCCGACCAGCTGGCCCATGACCGGCGGTTGGCCGATGCGCTGCATGAGCTCTCCCAGCAGCCGCCCGCAGACGAGCAGCGTGACGATCTGTGCCAGGAAGACGGCGACGGAGGCGCCCTGCGCCATGATGACACTCAGGGGTCGGACACGGGTCCGGGCAAGATACCAGCCATCGGCGCGACGGCGCACCGTGCCGTCAAAGTGACAGTCAGCCGGGCCCGAGGAGGGCCCGCACCCTGTGCGTCTTGCCGTCGTCCGACAGCGTGACACCGTCCTCCAGGCTCGCGACGCGCCGGCCGTCGAGCTCAAGGCGGCCGATGCCCCGGCTGACACCTTTGGGATTCTCCACCTGGATCTCGTAACGGGCGGTCCCGTGCCGATAGGTCATCTCGAAGCCGCGCCACGCGGATGGAATGCACGGCTGCAGCACCAATTTTCCGGCGCGTATCTGCAATCCCAGGATCCACTCGAGTCCCGCCCGGTACATCCAGCCCGCCGAGCCGGTGTACCACGTCCAGCCGCCGCGGCCTTCGTTGGGCGGTACGGAATAGATGTCCGCCGCAACCACGTAAGGCTCGACCCTGTAGCGCTCCACGTCGGCCGGCGAGCGCGCGTGATTGATCGGGTTGAGCAGCGAGAACCAGTGTGCCGCTTTCTCGCC
>DASTDD010000258.1:0-5819 GCA_035710545.1 Steroidobacteraceae bacterium | reverse complement strand
CGAGCGCCCCCAGCCACAAGCAGAGGCTCCCGGCGCGATCGAGAACCACGCAGGCCGCTCCGAGCGGCACGAGCCAGAGCAGGTGCAGATTCGCGGCAGCGGCTCGGATCGCCTCGATGACCCCATACACGCCGCTGGCCCGCTCCGGTGGAATGGCTAGCAGTATGCTCGCGGTACCCACGATGTAGACGATGGCTATCATGGGCGCTGCGAAGGTCAAACCCCGCGGCACGGTGCGGCCCGCATCCTGGATCTCGCCGCCCATGAAGGAAACTGCTTCAGGCCCCGTGTACGCGAATGCCAGCGTCGTCCAGAAAATGACGTCGCTGTAGCGAAATGTCGGCGCGACGCTATGCCAGTTGATCGCTGTCGCCGGCCCGAATCGGTTCCAGCTCGCGACCGCAATGATGACCAGCAGGGCCGTACCCACCCAGCGCGCAACCGCGCCCGCGCTGTTGAGCCACTTCGCCAGCTGCAACCCGCGAACGTTCAACAGGGTGCATATCGTCAGGACCAGCAGCGAAGCCTGGACAAAGTACGCCGGGGTTCCGGCCGCAGTCGTGCTCGTGGGCGAATACAGCAGCGCGCTGCCCGCGATGAAGTAAAGCACCGTCGGCAGGAAAGCGAGTGTGCCCGTCCAGTAGGTCCAGGCGGTGATGAAGCCGGCAAACGGGCCGAAGGCGCGCGCGCTCCATGAATACATTCCGCATTCGTTGGGATAACGGGAGCACAGGTAGACCACGCTGACCGACAGCGGCACGAACATCCCGAGGCCGCCAATGACCCATGCCGCCAGGGAACTGGGTCCGGTTGCCGCTGCGGTCGCGGTCCACTGCAGCGTAGAGCCGGCCGTTACCAGGAACAGCGTGGTATCGAGCAGCCCCATAGCTGGCCGCAGCACTCGTGCGGGCGGTGAGGCAGCGCAGCCGCCGGCACCCCATTCCGGGCCGAGGGATTCTTGTTTTTCTGGCACTCGTCGGCCCGCAAAGAAGCTCATTGTGCCGCAGCGGCCCGGCTGCGAGAAGACGTCCATAGAGGACCCGGCGCTGCAGCGATCACCGGCCATCCCCTTGCGGCGGTCGCGGCAGTCCCTATCGCTGGCGCCGCGGCTGCTGGAGCGGGATGCTCAGCCCGCTCTTGATCGTATCGAAGACGAAAAGCGTCTCGAAGCGCTTCACATTCGGTGCTCCCATCAACAGCTCGTCGATGGCCGCGCGGCAGCGTGCCAGGCTGCTCGTGGCGAAGATCGCCACGTAGTCATGCTCCCCGGCCAGATCGTAACACTGCTGCACCTCCGGGGCGGCACGCATGCGCTCCTGAAAGGCCGCATGATGGCGCTTCGATTCGCGCTCGAGCGTGATCAGCACGCACGCGAGCACGGTGCCGGGCACGGCGCCTGGATCGAGGACGGCGATCTGCTTTGCGATCAGGCCGCTCGATCGATACCGGGCGAGCCTCCTCTGCACGGCGCTCGGCGACAGCCCGACCGCATCGCCGAGCTCATATAGCGTTCGGCCAGCGTCCTGCTGGAGCATGTCGAGGAGCTTGCGGTCGAGATCATCCAGGGGGATCGGTGTCCGGCGCGCCATGCAAAATTCTTGCGTGGATACGCGCAATTTTGCAATCGCGACGCGCGCGTGTCCGGTAGCGTTCCGCTCACCCGTCGAAGCAGGAGATCCCGGTCCATGCCCCCGGCAGCCTCGCGAATGTCGCCCTCGCAAGGGCTCTCCAGCGATCGTATTGCGCTTGCCTACCGCACGATCGATGCACAGTTCAGAGATACGCCGCAGTTCGAGGCGGGCTCCCTGGGTGAGCGCTTCGATTGCGCTCTGGTCGTGAAAGTCGAGACGCTCAACCCCATCCGCTCCTTCAAGGCGCGCGGCGCGCAGTTCTTCGTCTCCGAGTTGGCGGGCAGCCCGCAGCTGGTCTGTTCGAGCTCCGGCAACTTCGGCCAGGGTATGGCGTACGCGGCTCGCCAGCGCGGCCTGGCTCTGACCGTGTTCGTGAACGCGCCCGCCAATCCTCTCAAGGTGGCACGGATGCGCGCGCTCGGTGCCGACGTTCGAGTCGTGACTGCCGATGAAGGCGATGCGCACGCTGCGGCGAGAAGATTCGAGGCCGAGCAGGGTGCGCTCCTCGTGGTGGATGGACGCGAGCCGGCCATCGCCGAGGGTGGCGGGACGATCGGTCTGGAGTTGTTACGCTGGCCGGAGCCTTTCGATGCGATCCTCGTGCCGCTCGGCGACGGCGCCCTCTTGGGCGGTATCGCCTGCTGGGTCAAGGCGCACTCGCCCGAGGTGCGCATGATCGGCATCTGTGCCGCAGGCTCCCCAGCCATGGAGCGCTCGTGGCGGGCGGGTCAGATCGTGACCGCGGCCGCCGAGACGATCGCTGAAGGCATCTCGATAGAGACGCCCTGTGCGGCGGCCCTCTTCAACCTGACCCGGCTGGCGGACGAGATCGTCTTTGTGGAAGACGGGGACCTGCTTGAAGCGATGCAACGGGCGCACCGCGACCTCGGCCTGGTGCTCGAGCCCTCCGGTGCCGCAGCCATCGCGGCACTGGCGGTGCACCACGAGCGCTTTCGCGGTATGCGTATTGGCGCCGTGCTGACCGGCGGCAACCTCTCACCAGACCAGATGCGGCAGTGGCTATGAGGCACTGGGCTACTAAGCAAAACAGGGGCCGAGCTCGCGCACCTCGATCGTTGCCCACTCCGCAGCAGGACATTCACGGGCGATCCCGATTGCCTGCTCACGGGTGTCGCAGGTGAGCAGGAAGAATCCACCTATGACCTCCTTCACCTCGGCGAACGGCCCGTCGGTGATCACCACGGCGCTTTCGCGCATCGTCACGCGAGCGTCCGCCGAACCGATCTTGAGCGACTGGCTCACCGTCAGCAGCCCACGTCGCTTCAGGTCCTCGCCGAAACGAAGCATGCGGCCGTAGACCTCGCGACCCTCCGCGTCCGAACGCGTCCGGCGTTGTCCGGGCGGCTCGATTACCAAAAGCGCGTACGACATGACACTCCTTCAGGTCATCATTGCAAAGCTGCTGCCGGTTTCTCGCCGCATTGTACGAGCTGGCGTGCGGGCAGGCGATAACGCCAGGTCAATCGGACAATCCATGGAACTTGACGGGACGGTTGCGCTTGTATCCGGGTAGCCATGGACATCCGAAGCACGCTCCAATCGATCGCGGGCGCCGGCGACAGGACCTCCGAGCGCGCCGGGGCTCGCGCGGTCCTGCTCGTCAGCCTCTGCCTGCTGGGCCCGGGATGCGTTTACATCTCCAGGCATACCCTGCGCGGGGCTTGCTTGAACGATCTCAGCTCGCCGGTCCGCAATTTCTGCGTGGTCGAGCCGCACATCCTGTGGAGAGGAGAGCGGCCGACACGGGATGACGCGCAATGGCTCCTGGCGCAGCGTGTGGGGACTGTAGTCAGCCTCCAGCTGGATGACCGGCGCGCATTCGAAGAGGTCTCGCTCGGCGAGAGCTACACGCACACCGTCTCCTACTTCCAGGTGTCCGGTTTCAGTCCGTTTCAGGTATTGAGTCCCTCGCACCTGGACAAGCATGTGGCGCGGTTCCTCGCCATCGTGAAGGCGGCTCCCAAGCCCGTGTATGTCCACTGTCGCGCAGGCGTCGATCGTACAGGGGTTCTGGCTGCGGCCTACCGTGTGGTGATCGATGGCGCCTCTCGCAAGGAGGCGATCGCCGAGATGGCCCGCTACCACAGCCCGTGGCAATCCCTGGACGCCCGTTACATCAGCGGCCTTTCGGAGGCGCGGCGTCAGGAGATCCTGCGGGAAGCGGCTGAATGGCAGGCACGGGTGCGCCCGACTGCCAGCCTTGAATGCGTGCGCGGCCGTTGCACCTACGTGCGCAATGCCGCTCCCGCCGGCAAACCCGACTGACTGCCTCGAGATCGGTCCGGGAGCGGCGCGGCGCTGCTCAGCGAAGATATCGCCCGAGCGCACCGTCCAGGTCGTCGATCAGCTCTGCGGCGCTTTCCAGGCCGATGTTGAAGCGCACCACCGAGCCAGCGTATTGACGATGGCGTCGCTTCAACTCGAGGAACGGCATGACGAGACTGGTCACGCCACCCCAGCTGTACCCGATTTTGAAGATCTGCAGCGCATCGACGAATTGCAGCAGCGGCTCGCGTCCGATGCCGGGCTTGAATACCACCGAGAAAACGCTCGTCGATCCGGTGAAGTCCCGCTTCCAGGTCTCGTGTCCCGGACAGGATGGCAACGCCGGATGCAGCACTCGCTCCACCTGCGGCTGCTTGCTCAACCACGTCGCGACCTGCAGCGCATTGTCCTGCAGCTTGTCCAGGCGCACAGCGAGAGTCTTCAGGCCGCGCAGCGCCAGGCTGCAGTCATCCGGCGAGGCATTCATGCCAAGCAGGCTGTGCGTCTCGCCGACTGCCTGATACAGCCGGGCATCCTTCACGGTGACGGAACCCAGCAGTACATCACTGTGGCCGCCGATGTACTTGGTCAGCGCCTGCGTAGTGACGTCCACCCCGTGCGCAAAGGCATCAAAGAACACGCCGGCTGCATAGGTGTTATCGAGGGCCGTGACGATTCCCGCCCCGCGCGCGGCAGCCGCGATTGCCGGCACATCTGCGACCTCCATGGTGACGGACCCCGGGCTTTCGCACCACACGAGCTGGGTGTTGGCCCGGAAGAGACGCGCGATGGCCGATCCGATCAGGGGATCATAGAACTCGGCTGCGACGCCGAGGCGGCTCAGAAGCAGTTGTGCGATATCGCGACTCGGACCGTAGACATTATCGGGCAGGAGGACGTGACCGGCAGCGCGGCTGAAAGTGAGGCTGATGAGTGCGATGGCCGCCTGGCCGCCGGGTGTGATGAAGCAATGCGTTCCTCCTTCGAGGCGCGCGATGCGCGCACTGAGCTCGAAGGTTGTCGGTGTTCCGTACAGCCCATAGCTGTACGCGACGCGCTCCTGGTCCCAATGATCCTCTGCCCGGGCCGCGCTGGTGAAGAGCGTCGTGGAGCCTCGGTACACCGGCGACACCAGGGAGTTGAAGCCCGCCGGCGCAGCGGAAACGGGGTCAGTCAGCCTGGACCGCCAGTCGGGAGGCATGGATCTACTGGCCGCCGGTCACCGGGACCATGCGCTCCAGAACGCCGTCGCGATGGGTGGCATGTTGAATCGCCGCCAGAATGTGCACGACGATCAGAGCCACGAACGCGTACGAGAGCACCACATGCGTGGTGTTGAAGATCGTGTAGATCCGAGGATTGTCCACCCCCCACGGGGGCAGCAGGATCGCGTTGAAGAACTTCACACCGTGCTTGCTGAAGTTCGAGGCGATGTACCCGCTCAGGGGCATGCCGAGCATGCAGACGTACAACGCCACATGACTCGACCGCGCGACGATGCGCTTCCACGCGGGCATGAATGCCGGGAGCGGGGGCGGATCGTGCGTCAGGCGCCACGCGATCCTGACCAGGATCAGGAGCGCCAGTACCAGGCCCGTCGACTTGTGCATGTTCACGTAGAAACCTCGCATTGGGCTGCCGCGTGGAACGGTGCCGAGGAACCAGCCAAAGCCGATCTGCGCGGCCAGCAAGGCCGCAATCAGCCAGTGAAGAGCCATGGCAACTCTCGTGTAGCGCACGGAAGCGCTGCCGTCGCCCGGGTTGTGTTTGTCGATCGCGCTCGGTGGCATGAAATACCCTCGTAGTTGCAGCGAAGCCTTTGCAGCGCCTTGAAGCTCGGATGCGCGGCTATTCGCCCGCCTGCAGGGCTGCGAACGCCCTGACTGTCCTCAGCCACAGCTC
>DASTDD010000257.1:0-4554 GCA_035710545.1 Steroidobacteraceae bacterium | reverse complement strand
GGGTCGAGGGACTCATCAGGATCGACCGCGATCTCTCCATCGAGTCAGGCCGCGCGCGCCCATGACCGCGCGGGCCGCAGCCGGGTGCCGACCACCGTTCCCGCCCTGTGCTGTTAGATGTTATGTATGCGCTCCAAAGTTAGACATTGAATAAAGAGGAACGCGTTCCCGCACTCTGTATGGGAACTTAGTTTGCGTCACCGCGCCATTCATCGTGTCCTCAGGTCAATGAGCGTAGGGGCTTGCGCCCAACACGGTGAGGCACACGAGGGAGGCCCGGCCTGCAAACGAGCTTGCTTCCGAGGAGGTGTACCGTGTCATGTAAATCGATCCCGCCCGCCGCCACGTCCATGCGCAGAGGCATCCTGGTCGCCCTTGCCACCTCGGTCGTGATCGCTGCCGGCTGGCTTGCGCGCGGCAGCGCCCAGAGCGGTGCGCCCGTCCCCGTTCCGGACAGCGGCAATCCTCTCACCGATCCGCTCCTCATCAACGCCAACAGCAACTTGATGCAGGGACGGAATGTGTTCCGATTCGATACGTTTGGGGACCAGGACTTCTGGGGTGGCAAGCTGCGGCTGCACCAGGCCATCGAAGGTGCGCGGCTCGGGGGCGTCGGGAACGGTATCAGTCCCAACACCGCGCTGCAGCTCGGCCTGAAAGTGGACCAGGGCGCGCTGCCGGCGTCCGTGCTCACTGCACTGGAGCACAAGCAGGTCAACCTTGATGATCCCGCTACGACGCTTGCCCTTCTCAAGGTCAATGCGGTGGTCGGCCTGAAGGGATTCTTCTCAGGCAACCAGTTGCAATCCGTGGGAATTACCTGCGCGCTATGCCATTCGACGGTAGACAATCGCCTGGCATTCGGGATCGGCCGCCGCCTGGATGGGTGGGCCAATCGCGATCTCGACGTCGGCCAGATCATCGCTGCGGCGCCCGATCTCAGCCCGCTTACCTCGCTGCTGGGGGTTGACCGAGCGGCCATGGAGACGGTCCTGAAGAGCTGGGGGCCGGGAAAATTCGACGCCGAGATCTTCCTCGACGGCAAGACCTTCAACACTCGACAAGTGACCGACGGTGTCGCCAACCCTCACAAGGTTCCGGGTGCTACCCTGATTCCGAATGCGTTCGGCCTGGCGGGGTTCAACCAGCACACATGGACAGGAGCATGGGGCACCATCCCATACTGGAACGCTCTGGTGGCGGTTCTGGAGATGCACGGCAAGGGACGCTTCCATGATCCGCGCTTGAACGATCCCGGGAGGTTCCCGATCGCGGCGGCGAATGGATTTGGAGATGTCAGTGACATTTCCCCGGATGACGACCAGGTAACCAGCAAGCTGGGCACGCTGCAGTTCTACCAGCTGGCCCTCGCCGTGCCCACCCCGCAGCCCGGCCGTGATTTCGATCCGGCCGCGGCCAAGCGTGGCGACGAGCTGTTCAGCGGCAAGGCCAAGTGCAACAACTGCCACGCCGAGCCGCTGTGGACGGACCCGGGCTGGAATCTGCACAAGCCACAGGAGATCGGTATCGACAGCTTCGAGGCGGATCGGGCTCCCGATGGGCTGTACAAGACGATGAACCTGTCGGGAATTTTCGTACGCGAAGAAGGCTTGAACATGCGCCCGGCAAACAAGGGCCGCTTCTATCACGACGGCCGCTTCGCGACCCTGATGGATGTGGTGAACCACTACAACAAACACCTTCACCTCGGCCTGACGACGCAGGAGAAATCGGACCTGGTCGAGTACCTTAAATCGCTTCCCGAGCCCGCCTCTGGCGGCGGGAGCTGATGCACGCAGCAGCGAACGAACGACCGGCCGCGAGGGACCGCGGCCGGTCGTAGCCGTAGCGGGTCAGACGCCAAGTCGAAGCTCGCGCAATGTAAATTGCGACACATCCTTGTGTAACCGCTACCTCGCACCCGTGTTGGACCGCCTGACGCCCGTGCGACCAACACCGACTCGACCGCCTCGAGGTACGGGCTTGGTCGGGTGATGGTCGACCCCTGACTGCCGCGCGCGGTCTCGATCGCGTTCCTGACCCTGCCGGTGATGGCGGCGATTGCGGTGCATGGTTGGGCAGCATTGATATGGCGATCCACACGGCGTTCACCGCGCGCGCATCCGCCACGGCGACGCAGGACCTGCGAAAGATGGAGCTGTGCGGCGAGCCCCTTCGGCCGGTGGCTTCCACGGAACCTCGTGGTTGGCCTGACGTTACACGGACAACGGGTACCGCCTGGAGAGCAGCATGGCGAGAAGGTATGGCAAGTCCAGCGGACGGAAAGTGAAGCGAGCGATGCATGAAATGAAGCGCGGCAAGCTGCGCAGTGGTCGCTCGGGCGCCAAGGTGAAAAGCCGCAAGCAAGCGATCGCCATTGGCCTCTCGGAGGCACGTCGATCGGGCGCAAAGGTTCCGAAGAGAAGGAAGAAGAAATGATCAAAGCAGGCTGACGCGCCGCCCCCGGGTCGCAGGTGACCCGACCTTTCCTGGCGGTCGCCGGGCTGCCAGCCGCAGCAAGCATCCTGCGCCCGTCCGCGGCTTCACTTCGGCCGTGGATCTGGCAACTCCTCCTGTCCCTCGTGGATTCCCTGCCTGCGCATTCCGGCGTGGGTGATTAGATCGTGTGCGACGTGTCACCGTGACACTCGCCGATTTCCAGCCCAGCCTGAGCTAAGACGCCTACGGCAGCGTGGCGATCTGAGTTGCAGCGTGGGCGAATGTGCTGCCCTATGATGAGCCGCACAGCGGAATCACCGGAATGCCGACAGCACCGTACACGGGTCTCTGCTTGCAGCCTCCAGTCGAACCGATGCTCGCCAAGCTGGCGGAGCAGTTGCCGGTTGGCAGCTACCTGTATGAGCCCAAATGGGACGGTTTCCGCGCGATCGTGTTTCGCGGTGGGGAGGAGGTTTATATCCAGAGCCGGGACGCACGGCCGCTCGATCGCTATTTTCCCGACCTCCACGCGGCGCTGCTGCGGCGCCTGCCCGAGAATTGCGTCCTGGACGGTGAGATCGTCATCGCCACGGCGCGCGGACTCGACTTCGACGCTCTGCAACTGCGGCTGCACCCGGCGGCTTCGCGCGTCGAGAAGCTCGCCAGGGAAACCCCCTCCTCATTCGTCGCATTCGACCTGCTTGCGGCGGGCAAGCGCAATCTCATGGCGACACCTCAGGCCGGCCGCCGCTCCGCCCTCGAAGAGCTTCTCGGGAAAGTCCAGCGACCGGTGCACCTCACACCTGCGACGCGCGATCCCGCGATGGCGCTTGACTGGCTGACGCGATTCGAGGGGGCGGGATTGGACGGGGTGATCGCCAAGTTGGAATCGGGCGCCTACCTCCCGGGTAAACGTGCGATGATCAAAGTTAAACATGCACGGACGGCCGACTGTGTGCTGGCGGGATTTCGTTGGCACAAGAGCGGCCAGGATGCGGTCGGGTCCCTGCTGCTCGGCCTGTACGACGATGCAGGAGTGCTCCAGCATGTAGGAGTCACCTCCTCATTCACCATGGCCATGCGCGAGAAGCTCGCGAAGGAGCTCGCCCCGCTGCGCAAGAACGCCATTCAGGACCATCCGTGGCGCGATTGGGCGAGCGCGGCCGCCGCGTCGAGCCGGATGCCGGGGGCCCAGAGTCGCTGGAGTGCCGGGAAGGATCTGTCGTGGGAGCCGCTCCGGATCGAGCGCGTCTGCGAGGTGAAGTACGATCACATGCAGGGCGATCGGTTTCGCCACGCGGCGCAGTTCCTGCGCTGGCGCCCCGACAAGCATCCGCAGGACTGCCGCTACGATCAGCTCGAAGTCACCCGGCCTTTCGAGCTCGAGCGGATATTCTCGTCGGGGTCCAGCGGCTCCTGAGCAGGACGAAGCTCGGCGGGGACGTGCTGAAGATTGATGCGGATGCGCGTCCAGGTGGTGTAGCGGCCCCGCATGGCATCGACCAGCACGTCGGCTGGCTCCAGGAGCGCCGCAGCTTTGGGGTGCCGGACTTTCCAGCGCAGCAGGCCTGCGAGCGCATCCTCCTTGTGTCGAGCGCGCCCGATCTCGATCACGGGATACTTCCGCCGGGAGGGTCGGACACGAGGAGGCTCGGACGCCTGTCGCCTGTAATGCGGCGGCCACGGTGCGTCGCCCAATCCCTGGCGCTCAAATAACTCGAGCAACGACTCGAGCGAGCCGGCTAACCGATCGATTCCCGCGTGCGGGTCACCGAGCTTGCGGAAACGCCCCGGCATGGAGGCCAACGTGAACGCGGCCGGATCACAAGCCTTCACTTCCTCCCATGTGAGCGGAGCCGAGACGCGCGCGTCGGCCGTAGGCCGCACCGAGTATGCTGCAGCGACGGTACGGTCCTTCGCGTTCTGATTGTAATCCACGAATACGCCGTGACGCTCCTCCTTCCACTACTTGCTGGTGGCGAGTGTCGGCGCGCGCTTTTCAACCTCGCGCGCAAGCGCCAGGGCAGCGCGGCGCAAATCATCGAAACCCCAGCGCGGCTCCACACGCACATAGACATGCATGCCGCGCGAGCCGGATGTCTTGGGCCAGCCGAC
>DASTDD010000256.1:0-8298 GCA_035710545.1 Steroidobacteraceae bacterium | reverse complement strand
ATCCGGTCAACAAAGGCGAACTGGACGCGTTCTTGAAGGGTGGATAACCGTGTTTCCGGGCGGAACAAGCTCCGCCTTGAGGCGTGTAAACTTCTGTTGCGCCACTGAATCTGGCGCGGGAGGTAGTCATGGCGATGTCGGCATTGCGTTCGCTGGGAACGCGCCTCGCTGTTCCCGTAGCGGTGGCCTCGCTGCTGAGCGGAGTTTGCTTCGCGGCCGAGGGGACTCCCCCCGGTGAGGCGGGCGAGCAGGCGGTCTGGACGCAGAAAGAGCTGAATTTCACGTTCCAGGGCTTCACCACACACTATTCCTGCGACGGCCTGAAGGACAAGATGACCCGGGCACTGTTGCAGCTCGGCGCCAACAAGAAGGATCTGCAGGTACACGAGACAGGCTGCGTCCGTGGCTTCGGCAGACCCGATTTTTTTCCGGGTGTACGCATTAAGATGATGGTCTTGCAGCCGGCCGCGAGCAGCACCGACGCGAGCCAGACTGCGGTGGCGGCGCACTGGAAGCCAGTGGCCATCAACCTGCGCGACATCAACAGCTACCCGAACGACTCGGGTGAGTGCGAGCTGTACGAGCAGATCCGCGACAAGGTTCTGCCGCTGTTCACCACGCGCAACGTCAGCCTGAGTGGCATCTGCGTGCCGCACCAGGAGTCGGCGGCCGGCCCGAGCCTGAAGATGGAAGTGCTGCAGCCGGATACGCAGAGCGTACCTGTCGCGTCGACCAAGTAGGGAAGGCAAGGCAGACCAGTCGGGAAAATAGGTGCAGCCGTGGGCCTCGGCTGTCGTGGGCCTCAGGCTGTCGCGGGCCTCAGGCCGTCGCGGGCCTCAGGCTGCGGTCGGCGCCTCGGCCGCCGAACGACGCCCGTGTCCGGGGTCCTGCTTCTCCACGTCCGGCAGCAGCCCGGCCAGCAGCCCAATCAGCGGCAGGAATGCGCACACCTGATAGACCAGGTTGATTCCCCACAGGTCCGCCGCTTTGCCTAGTACGGCCGCGCCGATCCCGCCCATTCCGAAGGCAAATCCGAAGAACAGGCCAGCAACGGTGCCGGTCCGACCGGGCATCAGCTCCTGTGCATACACGACGATGGCGGGGAAAGCAGAGGCGAGGATGAGCCCTATCGGCACCGTCAGCACGCCCGTCCAGAAGAGATTGGCGTGCGGCAGCAGCAGAGTGAAGGGCAGCACACCCAGAATGGACACCCAGATGATGTACTTGCGGCCGACCCTATCCCCCAGCGGACCGCCGATCATCGTCCCGAGAGCCACGGCGCCGAGAAATACAAACAGATGCAGCTGCGAGCTCTGCACCGAAACGTGGAAGCGGTTGAGCAGATAGAACGTGTAGTAGCTGCTCAGGCTCGCCAGGTAGAAGAATTTCGAGAAGATGAGGGCCAGGAGGATTGCGATCGCCGCTCGCGTCCGGCGCGGGTCCGCCGCCGCGGGCGTGTCCGAATGCGGCGCATGCGGCTTCGCGGACGGCATGCCGTGTGCCTTGTACCAGTGACCAACATGGAATAGCACGAACATTGCGAGCATCGCCGCGCACGAGAACCAGGCGACGCTCGACTGGCCGCGGGGCAGCACGATGAATGCGGCGAGCAGCGGTCCGGTGGCCGACCCCAGGTTGCCGCCGACCTGGAACAGCGACTGCGCCAGGCCGTGCTGCCCACCGGAAGCCATGCGCGCCACGCGCGAGGACTCCGGATGAAACACCGATGAGCCGGTTCCGATGAGCGCGGCAGCCACCAGCAGAAGAGCGTAGCTGGCTGCGAGCGCGAGCAGCACGAGACCGACGAGCGTGAAGGCCATTCCGGCCGCCAGAGAATAGGGGCGCGGAGAGTGATCCGTGTACGAGCCGATCACCGGCTGCAGCAGCGAGGCGGTGATCTGGAAGGTGAGCGTCAGGATGCCGATCTGCCCGAAGTTGAGCGAGTACGCGCTCTTGAGCATCGGATACAGCGCCGGCAGCAGCGACTGCATCATGTCGTTCAGCAGATGGCAGAAACTGATGGCCGCGAGGATCGTGAAGGTGGTGCGGCCGACGGAAGCGGTTTTGCTCAGCGTGGCGGTGGCTTCGGTCAAGGGGTCTCCGGCTCGGGCAGGCCGGTAGAGTGCCGCAAGTCCTGGCTCATGCCTATCTCCCGGAATAGGGGGCGCGCTGAGCCGGCCCCGGGGCGTCGGCGGGTGAGGTCGGATCGGCCGCTGCACGAGGCGGGGGCGGGAGGCGTAGCACGAGACCCGGCCACGCCCGATGAAGGCGTGGCCGGGCATCCCCCGCTTGGCGGCGTCACGGTACCCGGCCGTACCGCTGCCGGTGACGAACCATAACTCCGACCCCGGCCGGTCGCCAAGGTTCCGGTGATGCCGCGGCAGGCCGCCGCGGCATCACCACCGATTTAGAAGCGCTGCGCGAACTTCACGCCGACCGTGCGCGGCACGTTCGGCGTCGTGTAGATCGCGACAGTGCCGCAGGTCAACACATCGCAGTTCGCTCCACGATCCAGCACCGCACGTTTGTCGGTTGCGTTGCTGACGAAGATTGTCGCCGTCCAGTTGTTCTTCGCGAGCTCCGCCGAGAGGTCGGTGATCGCGTAGGAGGGCATCCGGCCCAGTGCATCCCGAGCGACGATTCGTAGGTCATCCCATCGCGCACCCACATACGTTTCGGAGGCCTGGAAAGTTGCCTGCATGTCATCCGGCAGAGGGGCCGTATAGCGCGCCGTCAGGTTCCCCTTGAACTTCGGAGTCACCGGCAGCTGGGTACCCGAAGGAGCGTATCCCTCATGGCCCGGCTCGAGGCACGTAACAATGCCATTCGCATCCAGCGAGGTGTCATCGCAGAAAGTCGAAGTCAGCTTCGCGTCCAGGTAAGCGGCGCTGGCGGCGACCGTCAAGCCGTTCGAAACGCGAAACTCCAGCTCCGACTCGACGCCCTTGATCTCGGCCTCGCCGGCGTTCTGGATGATCGTGAGCGAATTCGGCCCCAGGAAGGCGAACTGGAAGTCCTTCCACTTCTCGTCGAAGATCGCGCCGTTCCAGCGCAGGTTCTTGTCGAGCCACGTGGTCTTCCAGCCAAACTCGATGTTGGTCAGGAAGTCCGGCTTGTAGGGGGGCAGCTTGCCGCCGCCGTTGCGGTTCACGCCGCCGGGCCGGAATCCCTTCGACCAGGTCGCGTAGACCATGTGATCCGGATCGATCTTGTAGGTCAGGTTGACCTTGGGCGAGTTGCCGCTGTCCTCACTGCGACCGTTCAGATCCTGGCACGGCGCACCGTGGAATGGCACGAAGGGTGTGAAGCAGGTCGCAACGCCTTCATGACTGCTGAAGTTGGCGCTGAACCCGTAGTAGCCCTGCAGAGTGTTATCAAAGCGCCAGTGCCGCAGTCCGGCGTTGAGGGTCAACGCACTCGTGATGTCCCAGGAGAGCTCCCCGAAGACCGCCGCATCACGGTCCACGCGCTCCTCGTCCGTCAGCCAGATGGTGCCGGGCCAGCCGGGGACCGAGACATCGAACGGCCCCGAGGAGGCAAGCGGATCGTTCATGGCGGGACCGCCGGGTATCGTGTAGTCCTGCGAGATCTCGTGAACCTGCCGCTGCAGGAACAGGCCCAGTGTCGCCCGCAGGGGGTACTCCTTCGGCGTGGTCACGCGCAACTCGTGACTCAACTTCCAATAGTGGTCGTTGCCGATGATGTATTGTGCCGGATTGATGACCTTGCCGGCGTTGTCGCGGAAGTAGGTTCCGAACCCGCTAAAGCCGTAGTAGTTGTCATAGGCGAGGGAGTAGTCGGTATAGTCCTCGTTCTCGTGCGTGTTGCGAACCAGATAGGCGCCCGCGTACACGAGGTCGAAATTATTGATCTTGCCTTCGATGGTCAGGGCGGACTGGACCCAGGAATCGCGGATCTCCTCGGGGAAGTACTTCTGGACCTCGAGATCGCCGAGGGCGGGGTTGTAGCCGAAGAAGCCGTGCGTGTCGGTGGCCTGACCCATCACCTGCGGGGTGATGGTCCAGTTCTCCGTTAGATCGACCTTGAGAGCCGCGCGGCCTCCCTTGGTTTCGACGTCGTTGTAATCTCTTCTGACTTGCGCCGCATTATTTTGCGTGATGCCGGCGGGGGTATCGGACGGGTAGGTCACGGTGCCGGGCACGTTGTCGATGAATCCCGCCTCCCGCACGTCCCAGCCGACCAGGCGCACAGCCGCGATCGAGGATATGGGTATATTGATGAAGCCCTCGATCGTGAAACCGTTGCCGCCGTGATCGACCGTGTTGCCCTCCAGATCGTAGCCCGCTTTGAAGCCGGTCGGGTCGGGCTTGTTGGTGATGATGCGAATCGTGCCGGCCTCGGAGCTGGCCCCGTACAGAGTGCCCTGCGGGCCGGACAGCGCCTCCACGCGCGCGATGTCGTAGATGTGAATGTTGAGGTTGCCGTCGATCGTGGTGACGGGCTGCTCATCCAGGTACATGCCGACGCTCGGCAGAGAGCCTGAATGGTTGCCGTCGCCGCCACTTGCGACGCCGCGCATGTAGGTATGCTCGAATGCCGGACCGGCGGTCTGGAACGAGACGCTGGGCAGCAGCTTCGCGTAATCGTCGAAGTTCCCGACGTGCATCTGATCGAGCTTCTCGGTGCCGATCGCCTGGATGCTGATCGGTACGTCCTGGAGGTTCTCCGCGCGCTTCTGCGCGGTCACCACGACCTCTTCGAGGCCGGAAGGAGCGGCGTCCGCCGTCACGCTCGGCGCCTGGGCGCGCGCGGTCTGCATGCAGGCGAGTATGGCCGAGGCCACGGGCATCGCCTTCCACAGCATCTGTCTCGCCTTGCGGCCCTGCAGGCGCTTGAGTTTTCGGATTCGACTACGTGTCACAGGGAACCCCCCTCGTTGTGTTCATCTGGTCCGCGCGGACGTCCTTCGACTGCCGCGTGGCCGCCTAAAACTCCGGTGCCGCCGGATAGCGCTCGAGCACAGGGCCCAGGGCGCTCTTGAGCGGCCCGAGCCACGGCTCGAAGTGCCGCCAATGATCGATACCTTCCTTGTAGATGGGCTGCCGCACCTGCTGCGAGCTGGCCGTACGCACCGCGCGCTCGGTCGCGTAGAACTTCAGGCAGTCCGGCTCGAAGGGCAGGCCGCAATACTCCAGCAGGCGGCGCACCTCGGCCTCCGTGTCCTCGATCAGCGATTCATAGAGAACCCGGTGGATCCGCCCAGGCAGTACCCGCTCGAAGTGTGCCATAAGCTCGACGTAGTCGCTGTAATACCGGCCGATGTCTTCGAGGCCGTAGGTGAAATGCTGGCCGCGGGCGAAGTGCTGCTTGAAGCCGGAAAAGCAGCAGCCGAGGGGGTGGCGCCGGGCGTCGATGATGCGCGCATTGGGCAGCATGAGATGAATGAGGCCCAGGTGCGCGAAATTGTTCGGCATCTTGTCGATGAAGAACGGCGCCGCGGTTTTGCGCTGAATGCGAGTCTGCTGCAGGTACTGCTCGCCCAGCGTGCGGGACTCGGCCGCACTCAGCTGCGCCAGGGCCTGTGGATACTTGGCGCCGCCGCGGTCGGCCTCCCGCATGAACGACCGGGCCATACCCGGAACGTCGGGCAGCTCCATCGTCCCCTCCACCTGCGAGTGGCTGGCGAGGATCTGCTCGAGCAACGTCGAGCCGGCGCGTGGCAGCCCGACGATGAAGATCGGGTCTCGCACCGGTGTTCCGTAACCGACACGCTCCGCGAAAAACTCGGCGGTGAACAGGGCTTTGCATCGGCGGACGTGCTCGGTCATCTCCTCGGCCGAATAGCGGACCCCGGCGCGGCGAATGCGGTTCCCGTGCGCGTAGTGCTCGAATGAAGCGGCATAGTCGCCCGCGTCCTCGAGGGCCTTGCCCATCGCGAAGTGCAGATGCAGCCGGTCGTCATCGCTCAGATCCGCTCGGGCGAGCTGCGCCCGCATCGCATCCAGCTGGGTCGGCACGAACCGCACCGTTTTCAGATTCGCCAGGCTCCAGTAGGCCTCGCCCAGACTGGGCTGCAACTCAATGCTCCTCTTGTAGGCTGCGATGCTGTCGGCCTCGCGGCCCTCGGTTTTCAGCGCATGCCCGTAGCTCATCCAGATTCTCGGCTGCAGCGGCTGGGAGGCGAGCACCTGCTCGTACAGCTCAATGGACTGTGACAGCTCGCCGATTCTCGCGAGGATGGCCGCCTTGAGGTTCTGGTATCCCGGGTTGCGCGCATCCTGCGCCAGCAGGGATTCGATCTCGCGCAACGCTTCGACGGGCTTGTTTTGCCTGTGCAGAACAAGCGCGAAGTTGTGGCGGGCGGGCGCGAAGCTCGGCGCCAGCTCCAGACACCGCGCCAGCAGGTTCTCGGCGTCCTGATAGCGTCGCAGCCGGGCGGCGACCTCGGCGAACATGCGGATTGCAGCGACATCGGTTGGATACTGCTTCAGGTGCTCGCGCAGCAGTGCTTCCGCCTGCGGGATCCGGTTGTCGCAGAGCGCCGCAGCCGCGAGGAGCAGCCGTGGGTCCTTCACCGAGGTCTTGATGTGCTGGGCATAGGCAGCATCAGCCCCCGCCGCATCGCCGGTGATCGTCAGTTGATCCCCCAGCGCACGCCACGCATCGGTCAGGTCCGGCTTGAGGGTCACCGCGCGGCGCAGAGCCGGGATCGCCTCCAGGTTGCGTCCCAAGGCACTCAGTGTCAGCCCCAGCTCCAGATGCGCCGGCGCCGCCCGCGGTTGGGTCCGCGCAAGCGGCTCCAGCAACGCGAGCGCGCTTTCAGCGTGACCGGTCAGTCGATGGGCTGTTCCCAGAATCAGGTTCGCCGCGGGATGCCCGGGCAGGGCCTTCAGCACCTCAGCGGCCTGTTCGGCGGCAAGCTCCGGATGACTCCCCAGGAGCCGCGCAGCGTGGGCCAGCGCGACCTCGATGCTGCCTACCGGCTCGGTCGTTCCGTTCACTCCACCATCTCGTGATCAGCCAGTAGCAGGGGAGCGCGCCCCAGGCGCCGTTTGGCGGACGCGAGTGCGACCTCGACGGTCCCCACCGGCTCCGGGCGGCTCCTCGTCATCGGCGACACTGCGTGCGATTCGGCAGAGGACAATGGCCATGCCAGCGTGGTTGCGCTTGTAGCTCACGCGCAACGAAGACGCGTTGAGATTGATGCCCTCAAGAGTAGGAAGTGGCACCGGCTGCGTCAAGTTGTTGCGGCCAGCCGACCGCCGGCAAGCGACGGGCGGTGGGGCATTTGCGGCGCGGCGCGCTCCATGGCTCCCGGCGAGCCGCTGTGCCCCGGGGATCCTCGGTGTGTGCTCACGCGAAGCTGTGCGGATTGTTGGAGAACGTAACTGCCCTTGCATGCCCGAGCATTGCGGCGTGTTGGTTCGGTGCGTGGCCTCGCTACAGACCAAGGCATGCGCGTCGAGACAGAGCGGCGGTCCCGGAGGTATTCTTGCGAGAGATCGCTTGCGCGTCGCGCACACTCGCGGCGTGAGTCGCCCGAGGGAGTGCGATCCATCGATGGAGGTGAGTCTCAATGAGTTCGAGCAACGTCGGGCAGGTTTTGCCGGCCAGCGCGTTCGGTTATCTCGTTTCCCTGCGGGCGCGGCATCCGGCATCCAGCCTGGCGGTGTTGACCGAAGCTTTGCACCTGGAGCCGGCGCATAGCTGGACTGCCGGCGAGCCGCGCTGCTCGCAGACGGGCGCGCCCCTCGGGGGCTGTCATCGCGACTCGTACTGGTCCGCGCCTCTGCCGTCCCAGCTCATGGGCTCCACCAGCATCCCGCTGGAGGGCTACCTGACTCAGCAGCTCGCGCAGCTCGCGCGCCACCGCGACTGCCTCCGGCGACTGCAGGACGACGGCGGCGAGGTCTCGCTGCTCATCGAGCTGTCGCCGGTGGCCAATGCCACCTTCACCCTCAGCAGCCGCATTGCTCGCAAGCTTGCGGACCTGAACATCGAAGTGGAATTCCAGTTCGTAGCCGATTGAGCGCGCCCGCGAGGCGGTTCGCCGTAGTGCGCGCTACCACCGCCGTCACAGCCTTCGCGCTCGCCCTGCTGGGCGCCGGCACCGCGGCCGGCGCGGAATCCCTCTCTCATGGCCGGTTCAAGCACGTCGAGGTGTTCCGGCCTCAGGGCGAGGTCAAACACTTCGCGCTGCTCATGTCGGGCGATGGCGGATGGAGCTCGAAGCTCGCGACCATCGCCGAGTCGCTGGCGGCCCAGGGCACGCTAGTCGCAGGAATCGATACGGCGGAGCTGTTCACCAGCCTGGAGAAAGATGGCGGCAGCTGCGTC
>DASTDD010000255.1:0-14342 GCA_035710545.1 Steroidobacteraceae bacterium | reverse complement strand
CTCGGGCGCCGCCCCGATGTGCGCGCGGCGCGGATGCGCGCCGAGGCAGCGGGTCACGCCGTGGATCAGGCACACGCGGCGTTCTACCCCAATGTAAACCTTCTGGCCTCGATTGGAGTGCAGTCGCTGGGGCTGGGAATGCTCACGCAGGGCACCTCGTCGGTCGGCAGCGTGGGGCCCGCATTTTCGCTGCCCATCCTGACCGGCGGCCGGCTGCGCGGACAACTGCTGGCTGCCGATGCGGACTACGCTCAGGCGGTCGCCAACTACGACGCTACCGTGGTGCAGGCGTTGCAGGATGTCGCCGACGCGGCCACGAGTCAGAAGGCGCTCGGCCCGGAACTGGCCAGAACCACCGAGGCCACCGATGCATCGCGCCAGGCCTGGCGCATTCAGAACAACCGCTATGAAGGTGGCCTGGCCACCTATCTCGAGGTCCTCTCAGCCGAGGACGCGTACGTCTCGAATCTGCGCGCCCGGAACGACCTGCAATCGCATGCCTTCGCACTGGACGTGGCGCTGGTGCGCGCGCTCGGCGGTGGCTACCGCAGCGAAGCCCGATAGCAACTCATTTCTCACCCATTACCGGAGATCAACCGTGACCCAGATGGAACCCCAGACGTTCGCAGCCGCCGAGGCTGCGCTCGATGCTCAGAATCGACACCGGCGCCGCAGACTCTTCCTGCTCCTGGGCGCAGTCATCGTAGTTTGTGGATCGGGCTATGGCGCCTATCGCCATTTCTACGCTTCGCGTTTCGTATCCACTGATAACGCATACACGTCCGCCGAGACGGCGCAGGTCACACCGGCGATTGCGGGCATCGTCCGCGAGGTTCGCGTGACCGACACGCAGTCCGTGAAGAAAGGTGAGATCGTTGTGGTCCTCGACGAAACCGATGCGCGCCTTGCGCTGGCAGAGGCCGAAGCGGAGTTCGGACGGTCGCTGCGCAAGGTACGCTCCTATGCCGCGACCGACACGAATCTGGCTGCCCAGGTGCAATCGCGAGTTTCCGAGCAGCGGCGCGCAGATGCCCAGCTTGCCGCGGCCCGATCGGATCTCGAGCGCGCCCGGATCGACCTGACGCGGCGCGAAGCGCTGGCACAGTCAGGCTCGGTCTCGGGTGATGAGCTCACCAAGGCGCGCAATGTCTTTCAAACAGCCTCGGCCAATGTGACGGCCGCTCGGGCGGCCGTCGACCAGAGTCGCGCCAACTACGCCGCGACTATCGGTGCACGCGAGGCCAACGCGGTACTGATCAACGGGACCAGCGAAGAGACCAACCCGGAAGTCTCGCTGGCCCGCGCGCGCCGTGACCAGGCGCTCGTGAACCTGGAGCGCACCGTGATCCGCGCCCCAGTAGAGGGCATCGTGGCGCGCCGCTCGGTGCAGATCGGGCAACAGGTCCAGGCGGGCCTCGCCCTGCTGTCCGTCGTGCCTCTCGCGAGCGTGCATGTCGATGCCAACTTCAAGGAAGTACAGCTCGATCGCGTGCGCATCGGACAGCCCGTCGAGATCGAGTCGGACCTGTACGGTCGCTCCGTGGCTTACCACGGGAGAGTGTCCGGGTTGTCGGGCGGGACCGGATCCACCTTCGCAACGATTCCCGCCCAGAATGCGACCGGCAACTGGATCAAGGTCGTGCAGCGCCTGCCGGTGCGGATCCAGCTCGATCCTGCGGAGCTCACCGCGCGGCCGTTGCAGGTGGGCCTCTCGATGACCGTCACAGTCGATACGCGTCCTGCGGCTCGCTGAGGATCAAACATGTCCGCCATGACCTCCAGCAGCAGTCAAGTCGAGGCCCCCCTGCGGGGGAGCGTCCTGTGGTTGGCTGCCATAGTGCTCGCGACGGCCAACTTCATGGCCGTGCTCGACATGACGATCGCCAACGTTTCGGTGCCGAACATCTCAGGCAGCCTGGGCATCAGCAGCAGCCAGGGCACGTGGGTCATCACGTCCTACTCCGTGGCGGAGGCGATCATCGTGCCCCTGACGGGCTGGCTGGCGGGACGCTTCGGTGCGGTGCGGGTGTTCACCTCGGCCATGGGCTTGTTCGGTATGTTCTCGATGGTCTGCGGCCTGTCGAACTCACTGAGCATGCTGGTCCTGGGCCGCATTCTGCAGGGGTTGTCCGGCGGATCCCTCATGCCGCTGTCGCAGACGCTCCTGCTGCGCATCTTCCCGCCCAAGAAGGCGCCCATTGCGATGGCGCTCTGGGCCATGACGACCCTCGTGGCGCCGATTCTCGGGCCGATCCTCGGTGGCTGGCTGTGTGACGACTACGCCTGGCCGGTGATCTTCTTCATCAACGTGCCGCTGGCCGTGATCTGCGCGCCGATTGCCTGGCGCATGCTGCGGCGCTACGAGCAGGCTCTGGTGCGCGCTCCGGTCGACAAGGTGGGTCTTGGCATGCTCATCGTCTTCGTCGGCGCGCTGCAGCTGATGCTGGATCTGGGGAAGGATCGCGACTGGTTCGCATCGCCCGAGATCTGTGCGCTCGCCATCGTGGCAATCATCGGTTTCGCAGCCTTCCTGATCTGGGAGCTGACGGAGCGGCACCCCATCGTCGACCTGCGGGTGTTCCGCCACCGGGGCTTCGCCGCGAGCGCGGTGACCATCAGCATCGGCTTCGGCGCCATGTTCGGGGCCAATGTGCTGACGCCGCTGTGGCTACAGAGCTTCATGGGATACACGGCCGCCTGGGCCGGGCTGGCCACGGCCTGGAGCGGAGTGCTCGCGGTGGTGATCGCGCCGGCGGCCGGGGTCCTGAGCGGAAAGACCGACCCGCGCAGACTGATTTTCATCGGACTGTCCTGGCTCGCGCTCGTCATGATCCTGCGCACCGGCGCCACTACCGACATGACGTACTGGCAGATTTCGCTGCCGTTGATCCTGATGGGACTCGGCCTGCCGCTTTTCTTCGTGCCGCTCACCGCACTCGCGCTCGGCAGTGTCGAGGAGCACGAGACCGCCTCGGCTGCGGGTCTGCAGAACTTCCTGCGTACGCTCTCGGGTGCAGTGGCCACCTCGATCGTGACGACCGTGTGGGAGGACAAGGCCAACTATCTGCACGCCGAGCTGGCGGGTCTCGTCGATCAGAGCGGCGAGGCCGTGCGGATGCTGACTCGCTCAGGAATGACCCTGGATGCGGTTCGCAACACGTTGGACGGCCTCGCACAGGGTCAGAGCGTCATGCTCGCCACGAATGCGATCATGTCCTACGTGGCGATCGCATTCGCGATCGGAGCCCTCGTGATCTGGCTGGCGCCGCGCCCGAGCCGGGCGGTGGACATCTCCCAGGCGGGACACTGAGGTGGAATTTGTGCGCTCAGGTCATCATAGTTAGACTCTGCCGCGCGGCGGGCATGGGTTGAGCCCGCTCAACACTCCCGCTGGGCGCGCCAGATGCCGCCAAACGATCCAAGGGTGCAAGGCCCGCTCCACGACTCATCTGAACAGTGTCGGGCGCTCGCGCCGGGCCTCGCCGGCCGGCAGCCCAGCGACGGCCTCGAAGGTGAGGTCGTCGGCCCAGAGCTTATGGTCGCAGAGCGCCTTGGCAGCAGGCCGGGTGAGCATCAGAAGCCCTTCGTGAGCAGTCCGGCCTGCAGGAAACTCGCGAGCACCCCGGGATCGTGTCCGGGCATCATGTTCAGGTGCGGCTCGGCGTGGTGCAGGCGATTGAGCTCGGCCAGCTCGCGCAATACCGCATCCCGATCCTCTCCTGTGAGCCAGGTGACGAGGCGCGCCCGCTCACGAACCGTGTCGACGTTGCGCATCTCCCAGGCAACATCGCCCAGGAACAGGATCTCGCGACCGTCGGCCAGCCTGACATAAACCATCTGGCTACCCGGCGTGTGGCCGGGGGCCTTGATCAGCACGACGCCTGGAGCGACGGCCTGGTAGCGCTCATAGGCCACGGGCCGATAGTCGTTGAATATCGCCGCGTTCAGTTTCAACTTCGCCAGCGGCGGCTTCGGGAAGGCCTTTTTGAGCTCGGCAACCTGCACGTCCGTCAGGCGCGTCGAGCCGAGGAGACTCTTCAGATTGGGCTGGCTCAGCAGTCCGGCGGCGTGATCCGGATGCTCGTGGGTGATGATGATGAGCCCGGCCATCGCCAGTGCGTTGCTCACGTGCTCGAACGCGGTGGAATCGAACGAGCCGGCCTCCATCTGCTGGGCGACGACCGCATCGAAGGCCGTATCGATGATGATCCGATCGTGAGGATAGACGACCTCGTATGCCGAGACCGGCAGGTCCGCGCTCTGCCAACCATCGCCCGCCACGACGATGGCTTGCGGCGGGGAAAAGTGCGCGACGGTCTCTACGCGGATCTCTTCGGGCCGATCACCGGCGATCGAATCGCCGAGACGCCGAATCGTCGCGATGTCGAGCGAATACCGGCCCGCCGAGGGTACGTGGCTCTGCATGAAGAGCCACCAGTAAGCTGGAATGCTTGCGGCAATCAGCGCCAGAGCAATGTAGCCGATCCACTTCAGCACCCTCATGCGAAGCCCCTCCCCGCCGGGTCACCCTGGAGCCGGCCGTTGCCACCGCCACGCAGGGTCGCTACCCGTCGCGATCACGGCGTAATCTCGGGCTCGACGAGCTTGGCCAGATTGCGCAGCGACTCCTGCCAGCCGAGGTAACAGGCCTCCACCGGAATGGCATCCGGCAGACCTTCCTGGACGATATTGATCTCGGTACCGACCAATACCTTCCTGAATGTCACGGATACGCGGATTTCGCCCGGCAGGTTGGGGTCTTCGAAGCGGTCCGTGTAACGGATGCGCTCATGCGGGACGAGCTCGGTGTATTGACCACCGAACGCATGACCTGTGCCGGTGGTGAAATTCCGAAAGGACATGCGGTAGGCACCCCCGACCCGGGGTTCCAGGCTGTGCACCGTGCAGGTGAAGCCATTGGGCGGCAACCACTTGGCAAGCGCATCCGGCTCGAGGAACGCGCGGTAGACCTTCTCGGGCCTCGTGGCCAGAACCCGATGCAGTTTTACGGTGTTTGGCATGGTCAGCCTCCTAGCTGCTCATTGTGAGCCGGCATCCACTATACCCACGGCATGTCCCGACAGACAGGCATCGCCTGCTTCAGCCGAGCATCCGCGAATAGCGTTGCGCGGGTGCGCTCGAGCCCGGCACTGCCTGCGATGCCTCGAGCTCGAAGCCCAGGCGGCGAAGCAGATCGATCGAGCGGTGGTTTCCGGGAGTCGTGATGGCCAGCAACCGCGTGAGACCGTGGGCCCGTGCGAGCGGCAGGACCGCAGCCGCGGCTTCGTAGGCGAGGCCTTTGCCGACGTACGGGTCCAGCAACGCGAAACCGAGATCGGGCTCCGGGAGGAAGTCCCGCTTGACCAATCCGGCCAGTCCAGCGAGCCGCGATTCCTGACGCAGCTCGACCCCCCACATGCCGTACCCGTAGCGCTCGAATTGTGCATCGATGCGGTGTGCCAGGTACTCGTGGGCTTGGGCCACAGTGCGCACATCGCGGTCGCCGATGAACTCGATCCAACTGGGTTGATTGAGCAGCTCGAGCAGGAAGGGCGCATCAGTCTGGTTCAACCGTCGCAGCTTCAATCGTGATTCAGGATGTGTGGGTGCGCTATCGACCATGGTGGCTGTGATCAGGATGGGGGTGGCCCGACTTCATGAGGCGGCTCGGGTTCCTCCCGAGGAAACGATGACCGGCCGCCTGCTCAAAGCGAGCCAGGGCATCCCGCGATAGGAGTCTGCCACGACCCATGCGGCTGCCGTCAGGGCCCAAGACTCGAGCAACTCACCCCATTGGAAGGTGGAGAGCGTCCCCGCAATGGCCATGGGCACCCACACGAGCAGCGTAAAGCCACCCATCTGTGCCACCGACAGTACGGCTGCAAGGCGCGCGCACACGCCAGTCAGCATCGCCAGCGCGGCAGCGAGGTACGCCATTCCGGTGAAATACGCCCAGCCTACATGCCACGGCAGCCAGCCAGGCACCAGCGGGACTGTCAGGTTGAGATAGGCGAAATGGGACAGACCGAAGGCGATCATCGCCAGGCTGTAGAGCACTCTTGCGATACGCACGCCTCGATCGGCCACGGCGAATCCGAGGTGCTGCCGGTCCCACTCGGTAGCGAGCCAGGCATATAAAACCCAGGCTCCGGCCACCAACACCAGGTTCTCACCGAAAGTCTGATAGGGCCCTTCCGAGGTGGGCTCCAGAAGAATGAAGCGTCCTTTGAACAGCAACGTCCACACCACGAGATAGGCGAGGACGACACGAGCCGAGGAAGCGGCCGTGCGCGGCCAGAGCAGACCAAGGCCGCACGCCAGCGAGACCCCGGCGCACAGATACGCCAGTAGCTCGCGCGCTGGCAGGGCTTTGGGCACCCCGCCCCAAACGGCTGTGAAATCACCCTGGATCAGCCCGAGCAGCCCGAGGCCGATCAGGGTCGCCGCAAAGACCGCATGACCTTTGCTTGCAATGCGCATACCTGATCTCCAGCCGGTAGCCGGAGTCTATCGGGTACTGGGCCTCACCTGGAAGTTGTCTGCGTCGTTGCGCGCGACCGGGTCAGCCTGGCATCGCCATAGGATCCCTGAAGGCGGCCATCGCGCGCGAAGTCCCGGATCATGGAGAAGTAACCGGGAGCGTAGCGTGTGGAGGCTCGCGAGCCGTCGGCGGCTGTCTCGAACAACGTGATGCCGTGCTCGGCGTGCGGGTAATAGGC
The DNA here is from genome assembly GCA_035710545.1 of Steroidobacteraceae bacterium. Classification (GTDB taxonomy): domain Bacteria; phylum Pseudomonadota; class Gammaproteobacteria; order Steroidobacterales; family Steroidobacteraceae; genus 13-2-20CM-66-19. The sequence continues at coordinate 7,623 of DASTDD010000255.1, read as the reverse complement.
GAGCGTAAAGGGTTTGCCCGCCGCGATCAGGGATTTGATGCGTCGGCTCGTCTCCGCGCTGGGCGCCTCATAGTCTTCCCCGCCCACGATCCACAGCTGCGGTGCCCGGTCGGCACGCAAAGCCGGCATCGGATCGTAGTCGAAGGGAATGTGCCAATCGTACTGCGGGCCCATGGCTCGGAGCTCCGCTTGTGAGTGCGACAGAAACATCCAGGTGTAGTCACCGCGCAGATCCTTGTACCAGGGCGCACTCTTGTACTTCGCCCTCAGGGCATCGAATTCCTCGAAACCGCGCGTGAAGCCACTGGCAAACATCGCTTCGGCCGCGCCCGCCACTGCCTGCGCATTCTTTATATCCTGGGCGGAGTAACCCCTTTCGCGCAGCTGCAGGGCAACGGACTGCTGGTCCTCGTCGATCACGTTCACGGCCAGTCCGAAGCACACGATGACAAAATCGACGGGCGTTCGATTGGCCGCGATCGGGGCCACCCATCCGGCCTGGCTTCCTCCCTGGTAGCCGATGCGGCCGAGGCGTGTACCGGCGAGCTGCCGGGCTTGCTGCAGCGCAGCCACCGCATCGTCGGCCAACAAGCTGTAATCCTGCGTGTATTTGCCGCCGGACTTGCCGGTCCCCCGCTTGTCGTAGACGAACACGCCCAACCCTTGCGCGGGCAGCATTCGCTGCAGGGAGTAGCCGATCAGCGCCGAGTCATCCTCGGAGCCGTGCAGGAGAACGACGATGGGCACCTTGCCCTCGCCCTTCGGCATGACGAGGCGGCCGGCCAGCGGGGTATCGTGACTCTGGAACGTGATGTCCTTTACATCGAACTCGACTCGCACTCCCGCAACCCCGCCGAAGTCCACACGTCCTTCGCCGCAAGATGAGAACGACACGGCCTTCCCGTCGTCGCGATCGGTCCAGCCGTAAGTACTCTTCCAGGCTCCATTCGTGGGCTTGTGCAGAGCGCCCGTCTCTCCATCGAACAGGCGCCAGCGCAGCGTGTCGCCTTCGGAGGGCGCAATGTCGAGAAAGCTTCCGTTGGCCAGCCGATAGGTCCCGATGTGGCAGTCCGGCGCATCGGCTGCGCGCGCGATCGAAGTTGCCGTGAACAGAACACACAGCGCGAGGCACGACCGGGCAAGGAGGGTCATGGATGGAACGGTTCCTGATCTTGTGAGGAGGGCTGTTTTAGCGCCTGTCTCGGCTCTAGTATTGGATGGATTCAAAGTCTCGATGAGCCGAGGGTTTTATGCGAGTCCCGTGCCTTGACGGCAGGGCAGCCTATGCTTAAGTAGCAACCAGGCTATTGCCTGCGAGGAAATGGGAGTGCTGAGAAGCTTCAGCGGAGCCTCCGTCAGAAGGGTCATCGACCACAGTCACGCCTGCGTGGCCGAGCATGCCCATGACTGGCCCCTTCTGTCGCTCTTCGTGATTGGCTCCTATTGGAACCGCACGGAGCTCGGCGAGCATTTCATCTGTGGTCCCTCCGCCATCTTCTATCGCGCTGGGGCCGCGCACTGCAACCGGGTCGCCGAGCACGGCTTCGAGCAGATCGAGATCGAGTTCGACCCGAGCTGGCTGGGGAGCGCGTTGCTTCCGGCCGCGCCTGTCACATTGTGGGTCGGAGGGCCGGTGGGGTGCGGAGCGCGCTCGTTGGTGAGAGCTTGCGCCGAAGGATCGGAAGGGCACGTTCGCGCCGCGTTGCAGGGATTTCTCGACAAGGCCGGGGCCCAACTCGACCGTGAGCCGCCGAGCTGGATCGGCACGATCACGCGCAGGCTCAGTGAAGACACCACTCTGAGAGTCAGCGAGCTGGCGCGAGTGGCGAGCCGGCATCCATCCTGGGTGGGATCGGCGTACCGGCTCGCAACCGGAGAGGGGCTGCAGGAGACGGCAGCTCGCCTCCGTGTCGAGCGTGCAACCCGTCTGTTACGGGAGAGCAGTGAACCCTACGCCTTCATCGCGGCAGAGGCGGGGTTCTGCGATCAGAGCCACATGAACAGATCCTTCCGGCGCATTCTCGGGCGTACTCCCGCCGCGGTCAGGGAGGAGCGGCGGAGCTTTCGAGATTCTTCAGGCGGCTCTTCGCGGGCCGCGCGCCGCCGTTCGCTTGCGGAAGTCCTTGCAGCCATTCCCAATGTCGGTGAAGACGACGATTTCAGTCGCGCCCAGGACGACTCGCGAGGCTAGCCTTCTCCTAGCGGACCGCCCGTGCGGCGCTCTGGAACACCGGCAGTGCGGTGATGTCCAGAGACCGTGCCAGCAGCTTCTCGATGTCGCGCAGCAACGGAATCTCATCCGGCGCAACGAGGGAGATCGCGCAGCCCGTCTGACCGGCCCGGGCGGTGCGGCCGATGCGGTGCACGTAGTCCTCCGGGACATTGGGCAGCTCGTAGTTGACTACGTGCGGCAGCTCCTTGATGTCCAGGCCGCGCGCGGCCACTTCCGTAGCGACGAGCGCTGTGATGCGACGCTCCTTGAAGTCAGAAAGAGCCCGCACACGCGCATTCTGGCTCTTGTTGCCGTGAATCGCGGCGGCACGGATCCCGGTTGACTCGAGCTGCTGCGTCAGGCGATTCGCTCCGTGCTTCGTGCGGGTGAACACCAGCACCTGGGACCATCTTCCGGCCTGGATCAGGTGCGCAAGCAGGTGGCGCTTGTGCTCCTTGGGCACGCGATACACCTGCTGATCGACTCGCTGCGCAGTCGCGTTGCGCGGAGCAACTTCGATCTGTGCGGGGTTGTGCAGGAAGCGGCTCGCGAGCTCGCGGATCGGCTGCGGGTAGGTGGCCGAGAACATCAGGTTCTGTCTGCGAGCGGGCAGGAGCTTGAGGACGCGCCGGATGGCAGGAATGAAGCCCATATCGAGCATCCGGTCGGCCTCATCGAGCACGAAGCAACCGATGCTGCGCAGGTCGAGCACGCCCTGCTGGGCGAGATCCAACAATCGGCCGGGTGTCGCGACGAGCAGATCGCAGCCGGAGCGCAGCGCCTCGATCTGCGGGTTGATGCTGACTCCTCCGAACACAACCGTGGTCCGCACCCGGAGGTGCTTGCCGTACGAGCGGGCGCTCTCGGCGACCTGTGCGGCGAGCTCGCGCGTCGGAGTCAGGACCAGCGCGCGCGGGGAACGGCCGGGGGTGGCCGCGAGTTTCTGCAGGATCGGCAGCACGAATGCAGCCGTTTTGCCGGTGCCGGTTTGGGCACCGGCCAGCACGTCGCGCCCTGCGAGCACGGCGGGAATGGCCTGGGACTGAATGGGTGTGGGCGCGGTGTAGCCCTTGTCGGACAGCGCGCGCAACAACTCGGGCATGAGCCCGAGATCGATAAATGACATGTAAAAGCCTCGGAGTCTATTGGCTCGCCCGGCAGCGCCCGTCAGGGCCCCGGCGGACCCCATGGGCCCGGCGGCAGTGGCTGCGGCGGTCAGACGCGAGAGTGGTGGTTAAGGGAAAATCGAAGTGCGTCGGGTAGAACAGACTGCGAGCTAAACCGGGTGCTGACCGAGCACCCTGGGATTTCAGCGCGACGAACTCTACAGACTTTGCCTGCGCGCGTCCAATCCGGACAATGGGCCTATGTCCCTGGTCACACTTCGCGACGCGCATATTGCCTTCGGCGAGCGGCCACTCCTCGATGGAGCGCTGCTCAGCGTGGTCGCCGGCGAGCGTCTGGGCCTGATCGGGCGCAACGGTACGGGCAAGTCCACGCTTCTTGCGGTGCTCGCCGGTCATACGCAGCTCGATGAAGGCGAGCTGCAGCAGCGCGATGGCTTGCGCCTGGTGTTCGTCGAGCAGGAGCCGGAATTGCCGGCCGCGGACAGCCTCCACGATAGTCTGATGCTGCGTGTCGCGCACCCGGCTGGAGTGAACAGCGGCTCGCAAGCCTCCCCCGCGGCATCGGCTGCGTCAATGGATGAGCGCGAGCACTGGCGGATGGAGTCGCGTCTCGCGGAGTATCTGGATCGCTTCGGTCTGAAGGGCACGATCTCGCCTGCAGCGTGCTCGGGAGGAGAACGAAAGCGTGCGGCACTGGCGCTGGCGTTGTCGCTGCAGCCGGATCTGCTGCTGCTCGATGAGCCCACCAACCATCTCGACATCGAAGCCATCGAGCGCCTGGAAGATCTGCTGTTCAAGGTGCCCGCGGCCATAGTCATCACCCACGACCGGGCCTTCCTCGATCGGATCACAACTCGCATCATCGAGCTGGACCGCGGTGTGCTGCGCTCGTATCCGGGCAATTTCGGCGCCTACGAGCAGCGTAAGGATGAGGAGCTCTCGGCCGAGGACATCGCACGGCGCCGCTTCGAGAAATTCTGGCAGCAGGAAGAGGCATGGATCCGCAAAGGTGTGGAAGCCCGGCGTACCCGCAACGAGGGGCGCGTGCGCCGGCTCGAGCAACTGCGACTCGAGCGGGCTGCCCGGCGGGAGCGCCTCGGAAATATCCGCCTGACTCTCGATGCCGGAGAGCGCTCGGGCGAGCTGGTGGCCGAGCTGGACTCGGTGAGCAAGCGCTTTGGCGCAAAGCCGCTGATCGAGAAGCTCTCGCTGCGGATCATGCGCGGCGACCGCATCGGGCTGATCGGCCCGAACGGCTCGGGCAAATCGACGCTGATCCGGCTGATCCTCGGCGAGCTGGCACCGGACGCCGGCACGGTGCGACTCGGAACCCGGCTGAATGTGGCCTACTTCGATCAGCTGCGCGCGCAGCTCGATCCGCACGTCACCCTCGCCGAGGCGATCACGCCCGGCTCGGATTGGGTGCAGCTGGGGAGCGAGCGCAAGCACATCGTGAGTTATCTGGGCGAGTTTCTCTTCCCGGCGGAACGTGCGAAGTCGCCGGTGAGGATGCTTTCGGGGGGCGAGCGGAACCGGCTGGTGCTTGCGCGGCTGTTCGCCAAGCCGACGAACCTCATCGTGCTGGATGAGCCTACGAACGACCTCGATATCGAGTCTCTGGAGCTGCTCGAGCAGCGCCTGCAGGACTTCCCGGGGACTCTCCTGCTGGTGAGCCACGACCGGCGCTTTCTGGATAACGTCGTGACCCAGACTCTGGCGGCCGAAAGCGATGGAGTCTGGCGAGAGTATGTGGGCGGCTATGGCGATTACCTGCAGCAGCGAGCGCCGCCTGCCTTCGGCCGTGGAGAGCCCACCAAAGAGGCCGGGTCGGAGCGGGCGACGCGTGAGCGCTCATCCAGCATCCCTGCGGCCAAGAGCCGCGTGCGCCTGGGGTACAAGGAACAGCGAGAGCTCGCAGCCCTTCCCGAGGAGATCGAGGCGCTCGAGCGCGAGCAGGCGCAACTCACCACGCACGTGAGTACGCCCGACTATCACCGCGTTGGAGCGGATCAGATGCGCGGCGACCGCAAGCGGCTCGAGGAGCTCGAGGCGCTGCTGCTGGAGAAGTTCGCACGCTGGGAGGCCCTGGAGGAGCTGCGGGCGCGCTCGACATAACTGCATCGACCATCGAGCCGGTCTATGTGTCTGGTCACATCGGTGGCAGTGTGTCGCTGCACTTCGAAGAGTCAGCCTGTGGCGGGTCTAGCGCTGTTCGGACAGGTAAGCGATGACATCTGCCCGGTCCCGGGCGTCGGGCATTGCGAAGAACATCTTCGCGCCCGGCACGAGTGCCTGTGGATTCGTCAGCCAGCGATCGAGATTTGCCGAATTCCAGAGCAGGCCCGAGCGCTTGAGCGCCGGCGAATAGGCGTACCCGTCTACTGATCCGGCCACGCGACCCACCACGCCCCGGTGCCGGGGGCCGACGTCATCCTCATCGAGCGAGTGACAGGCCATGCACACCTGGTACACGGTCTTGCCGCGGACTGGGTCCCCGCCCGTGGCGGGCGCAGGCGCTTCGGCCGCATAGCCCAGTGCCGTCGCGACAATGGCCAGCATGATGATACCCAGCGTAAGCGTGCTGCGCCCGGTGCGGCCGAGCGGGATCTTGAAGCCCTTCATGTTACATCCATCGGGTGGCTGGAGAGCTCAGGCGAGCGTGGTGTCAGTCAGCGCAAGCGAGCGCGGGTGGGAGCGAAGCGCCACGCTCGTGACTCCAAGCGATGCGGCCAGCTGGTCAGCCGGTACTTTCAGCGGTCCCGGACCCGGCCCTACTCCCGCAGCCGGCTGCGGGTAGGCCGTCGAGCGCGCGGTGTGAAAGGTGATATTGCCCTCCACTTTCTGCACGATCTGATGGATGTGCCCGTTGAGAACGGTGACCGATCCAAAGCGGCGCAGCTTCGGGAAGAGCTGCTCGGCATCCGTGGTTCCCCAGCCCCAGGGTTGGTAGACCGTCCACAAGGGCATGTGCGCGAAAACCACGATCGGCGTGCTGGCGGAGCGGTGTTTGAGATCGGCCTCGACCCACGCCAGCTGCTGCGCGCCAAGCGAACCGGCGCCGCCGTCGCCGGCGCTCAGGACATTGATGAGGCTGACGAAGTGAACTCCGGAATGATCGAAGCTGTAATACCCCTTGCTGTCCGAGGCCTGGCCGAAGCGACTGAAGTACTCTTTCACTTCGCTATCGGCGGTGTCGTGCTCGCCTGGAGTCGTGTGCAGCTCAGTCACGCGCAGAGCGGAAAGCAACTGGTGCGCGGTGTCGAATTCGGCGGGCTTGGATAGATGAGTGATGTCTCCCGTGTGGATGATCATGGCCGGCTGCTCTGGCATGGCGTTCACCAGCTCGATCGTCCTGCTCAGCGTGCCGTTCACATCCGGATTGGCATCCTTGTGAAATCCGATGTGGGTGTCACTGATCTGCACAAAAAGCGGCTTGCCCAGCCGGACCGCGGAGCTGCGCTCCATGGCGGCCTGGGCAAGGTCGATGGGCGCAAAGACCCCGCCTGAGAGAGCGAAAAGTGTTCCGGCGCTCCCAAAGGCCATGCACTTGAGCGCACTGCGGCGTGAAAGCAGCGATTTGTCGTCGGTCATGAGTGGTTCCTCCCGTCTCTGAGGGGAAAGACTTCGCAGGTCACGCATTTATTCCCGGAGACCGCACGATCGGTTGTGGTTTGCCGGCGCGGAATCGGCAGGCAGGGTGGAGATCCTGGATGGATGCTCACCAGGACGGGGTAAGCGGTCATTTCATTCCCGTACGCCCCCGCAAAGTTGCGAGCCCCCAGCCAATGTCGCGGCTGTGCCGCGCGCGTGGGCAGCGACCGGGGCGGCTGCTCTACCGCCGGGCGCGCGCGCAGTCAGGGATGTGCCTTGACGGCCGGACCGGTCCGGTAGTACCTTATGACTACCGCAAGGAGCGCCGCATGCATGGCTGCCACAAGCCTGAAACTCCCCGAAGACCTCAAACGCCGCATCGAGCGGCTGGCGAGTGCCGCGAACAAGACACCGCACGCCTTCATGGTCGAAACGCTGGCTCGTGAAGCGGACCGGTCGGAGCTGCGGGCACGCTTCGCCGACGAGGCGACTTCCTCCGAGGAAGAGGCATTCGCGAGCGGCAAGGCTTTCGAGCTGGCTGCCACCTTCGACTATTTGACTGCGCGAGCCTCCGGCGCCAAAGCGCGCCGTCCAAAGGCTCGTGCGTGGCGACGGTCGAAATAACCCAAAGAGCGCTCGTCGAGCTTGAGCGACTCTTTGATTTCATCGCCGCGGAAAAGCCCGCAAACGCCC
>DASTDD010000254.1:0-32977 GCA_035710545.1 Steroidobacteraceae bacterium | reverse complement strand
CCTGCCGCACGAGGAAGTCGGCTGAGGCATCGGCTAGGCGCAGGTACAATGGAACTCCGTGTTTCAAGGGAGCCGTGCATGTCAGCCTGCAGAGCCGCTTCGGGCGCTGATCCAGCCATTCCCCGGGCGCCATATCGCGTCCTCTCGTGTCTGTGTGCCCTGCTGCTCGCCGCGACGGCCCAATCCGCGGCCTGCGCTCAGCCCGGTAGAGCCGCAAAGCCGGAGGCCGCGGCCCGCAACGCGACGCCCGCGCAGCTGAAGCCGTTCACTATCGAGGACCTGGTGCGACTGAAGCGCCTGTCGGATCCGCGGATATCCCCCGACGGACGCTATGTCGCGTTCGTGCTGCGCGAAACGGATATCGAGGCCAACAGAGGCCGGACCGATGTCTGGCTGCTCGATCTGACACAGAAGAGCGCCGCGCCGCGGCGACTGACGCAGAGCGAGGCCAACGACTCGAGCCCGCGCTGGGCGCCGGACAGCCGCACCCTCTATTTCCTCTCGGCCCGCTCGGGCAGCTCGCAGGTCTGGCGGCTCTCGCTCTCCGGCGGCGAAGCCGAGCGGGTCACCGACTATCCGCTCGACGTGGACGCCCTGAAAGTCTCGCCCACTGGAAATTACATCGCCATCTCGATGGCCGTGCTGCCCGAGTGCGCCGACCTGCGCTGCACCAAGGACAAGCTTGCGGCACGCGAGAAGGGCAAGGCCACCGGGCAGGTGTTCGATCGCCTGTTCGTCCGCCACTGGGATACCTGGAGCGACGGCACGAGATCGCATCTGTTCTCCGCGCGGATCAACGCCGATGGCAAAGCCGACGCGCCGTTGGACCTCTCCAGACCGCTGGATGCGGACGTCCCTTCGAAGCCGTTCGGTGGCGACGAGGAGTTCGTATTCAGTCCGGATGGCTCGCGGATCGTGTTCTCCGCGCGCATCGCGGGACGCACCGAGCCGTGGTCGACCAACTTCGACTTGTTCGAAGTCCCGGTGGACCGCACGGCCCAGCCGCAGAATCTCACGCAGAACAACCCGGCGTGGGATACCCAGCCGGTCTTTCTGCGCAATGGGGATCTCGCGTGGCTGGCGCAGGAGCGCCCCGGATTCGAGTCCGATCGCTTCCACATTGTCCTGAAGGACGCGCACAGCGGCGCAGTGCGGCCTCTTACGCAATCCTGGGACCGATCCGTGATTCACCTCGGCAGCACCCCGGACGGCCGCAAGCTGCTGGCGACGGCGGAGGATAGGGGGCAGACGGCGCTGTTCTGGGTGGATCCCACCAAGGGCACGCCGCACCGGATCGTCGCCACGGGCGAGGTGAGCGACTACGCAGCGACGAACGATTCAGTGGTATTCGCGTGGGCAAACCTCGGCGCTCCCGCCGACCTGTACAAGGTCGCCGCCGACGGCGACACACCGCAGCGACTGACGCAGGTGAATGCGGAGCTCTTGGGCCGGCGGCGCATGAGCGAGTTCGAACAGTACAGCTTCAAGGGCTGGAATGATGAGACCGTGTATGGCTATGTAATGAAGCCGTACGGCTTCGCCTCGGGTCAGCACTACCCGATCGCCTTCCTCGTGCACGGGGGCCCGCAGGGAAGCATGCAGAACATCTGGCACTACCGCTGGAACGCGCAGGCTTTTGCCGGCGCCGGCTACGCCGTGGTGATGATCGATTTTCACGGCTCGACCGGTTATGGCCAGGCGTTCACGGACTCCATCAGCCGCGACTGGGGCGGCAAGCCGCTCCTGGATCTGCAGAAGGGGCTGGCCGCGGCCCTGGAGCGGTACCCTTGGCTCGATGGCGGCCGCGCTTGTGCCCTCGGCGGCTCGTACGGCGGGTTCATGATGAACTGGATCGAAGGCAACTGGCCGGATGGCTTCCGTTGCATCGTCAACCATGACGGCGTCTTCGATCAGCGGATGATGTACTACTCGACGGACGAGCTGTGGTTCGCAGAGTGGGAGAACGGCGGACCGCAGTATGAGAATCCGCAGGACTACGAGCAATTCAACCCGGTGAACTCCGTCGCGCGCTGGCATACGCCGATGCTGATAGTGCATGGCGAGCGTGACTTCCGTATTCCATACACTCAAGGGATCGCCGCGTTCACGGCACTGCAGCGGCGGGGAATCGAGAGCCGCCTGCTGCTGTTTCCGGACGAGAATCACTGGGTGCTGAAGCCCGCCAACAGCGTGATGTGGTATCACGAGACGCTCGGCTGGCTTGACGCCCACCTCAAAAAGTAGCGGGCGACCTTGCGTATGGGGTCACCCCCCGGAAGCGCCCTCAGGGGCAAGAGGGCTTCCCCCTGCACGAGCCTCGCACGCCGACGCGTCGGAGTTCGGGGAGAGAGCTCTCAGCGTTTGCGACCGCGGGGCGGTGAGCGTGCCTGGTTGTAGGGATCGTAGCCGCCGCCGGGGTCGCGGTCCGATTCCAGGCGCAGCTCCTGATCCTTCTCCTCTTCGACCTTCAGCTCCGGGGATTCGAGCTTGCGCAGCAGCCGGGAGGTGCTCTCGATGCAGATGCGACTGGTCTGCTTGACCCAGTCCCACACGGCGTTGCCGCGCTCGTCGTGCACGACACGACCGGTCGGCTGGGCCTGCTTGCCCGTCTCGGCCGGTGTGGGCCCGGCCGGAGAGCGGTCTTTCGAGGCGCGCTCATCGGCGCGCCCGCCGCTCGAGCGCTCGCCCGGCTTGATGTTGCTTCGGTCAGGCATGCCACACCGTCGCCCCATCATGCCTCAAAACGGGCGGGCGGGCACAAGGGAGCGCGTTCAGTCGCCGGAACCCCCCGGATCGGCTTCCCCGGGATCCCGGGGCTGCTTGCGGTAGCGATAGAAAGGCTCGTCCCGGCGTCCTCTCACGAGGTGCCCGGAGTTGTCATATGCCAGCTCCGCGGTCGCATATTCCTCGGGTCCCAACTCCGCGCGAAGCTCCACATGCGCAAGCCCCGTCCCACCCGAGGCCCCGTGGCAGCTCTTGGGATCATCCACGCCGACGAACTTTCCCTCGGCACGCTTCCAGCGAAGGCTGCAGCCCTTGGTGGAGCGCACATCCTCGACCATGAGGCTCTTGAAAAGCTCCGGATTTCGCTGACCGTCCCGCCAGCGACGCGGCTCGGTGAGGCTCCACTCCGTCTGGACAATGTCCTTCTTGACCACGCCGAACACGATGATCCGCTGCGCGGTCACGCGGCGCGGATCATCGGCCACCGACTCCTGCAGATAGAACACGTGCTCACCGATCATCGGCGCATCGATGGGGACGATGTCGATCGCCCGCGCATCGTGCGGAGGGTCTATCCCCTGGCGTATGTCCGCCTGGTACTGCACGGTGTTGTCATAGTGACCGGGCAGCCACTGCAGCAGCTCAGGCAGCTGCTCCTCCGGCTTGGGCTGCTTGCCGCCCCAGGCCACGAGGCAAGCACATCCCAGGACCAGGACCGCGCGCGCAAGCCACCCGCCGTGGCGACTTCGTTCATCCATAAAATGCCCGCCACTCGGCACGGTATGAGGAGCCGAGCGCCATGATTTTCTCGAGGAGCTCATCGTAACTCACTCCGGCGGCGCGGGCGGATTCGGCGAAGTCCTCCGCGGCCTCCAGGTTGGGATTGGCATTCGCCTCGAGGACATACACCTGCCCGTCGGCCTTCACGCGGAAGTCCATGCGCGCGTAACCCGACAGGCCGAGCGTCCGATAGATGCGCCTGGAGAGCTTGTCGAGACTGGCAAGCACCGCCGGCGGCAGATCCTCGGCCGCCCGGGTCGTGATGCCGTACTTGGTCTGGTAGCGCTTGTCCCACTTCACTTTGCGCGTGGCGATGGCGGCCAGCGTGTCGGGCATGGAACCGAAGACCATCTCCCAGACCGGCAACCGGGTCAGACGATCATTCCCGAGGACGCCGACATACAGCTCGCGTCCCTCAATGTACTCCTCGACCAGCGCATCGGACTTGATCTGCTCGTGGACGAACTCGATCCGCTCCTTCAGCCTGGCTGCGTCCTCGACGACCGAGGCCTGCGCGATTCCCAGCGATGCGTCCTCGACTGTGGATTTCACGAACAGCGGAAAGCGCAGCTTGCGTGGCACCTGCACGCGCCCGCCGCGCCGGAACACCGTGAACTGTGGAGTCGGGATGCGATGGAAGGCGAGGAGCTGCTTGCAAAGAGACTTGTCGCGCGACAGCAGCAGGCCACGCGGATTGCAGCCGGTATAGGGCTGGCGCATCAGCTCGAGGAACGCCACGACATGCTGATCGTACGTGACGATCCCGTCGAACTCCTCGAGCAGATTGAATACGACGTCCGGCTTCCAGTCGGCGATGGCGGTGCGCAGCTCGGTCAGGCTGTCGAGGACCCCCATGACGCGTACGTCGTGCCCGGTCTTGCGCAGGGAAGTCGTAACGTCGTACTCCGTACGCCACTCTTCGATTTCCTTGTCGGTATGACCTTCGAGATTCGCCGGGGGCACCAAGCTCGCGTGCACTACGACGAGCGTGCGCAGTTTCCTCATACAGGCAGGTGTGGCGTCTCGCCTTGTGAGTACAACCGCGCGATGCGCTCCAGCATCCAGCGGGAATCGCGAATGGCCTCACGCTGGCTTCCCTGCACGAACAGCTTGAGCGATTCGGCCCGCTCGATGAGCATCAACAGGATCTGGTCAACGCTGTAACGCTCCATTGCGAGGGCGCGGGCAACCGCCGCGACGAGCTGGATTCTGGAACTGCGCAGCAGTGCGGGCGCGCGCACGGCTGCGCGCCGGGGTCGCTCGGCGGCGAAGACTTTCTGCAGCAACTCATCCGTGACCACCGTGCGGATCTGATGGTTGCGGGCAAGCTTGCGCCGGTAATATTGGGCGAGCGTCCGCGGATTGCGGTCGATCGGCTCGATCCGCAAGCGGTTTCGGACCGGCGCGCGCCGGCCGCGCACGCTGGACATGAGCTCTTCGACGGCGCTGAGCTTCTGCATCGCGGGCCATCGCGCGTAACTGCGCCGCCAGTCGGAGTTCGGCTTGAGCCAGACGGCGAAGGTCTCCGCGAAGTCCTCCGTCGGGTGCGCCTGCGCGTACCACTCGCCCAGGTGATGCACGTAGCGCCGGCTTCCGGGGCGCGCCTTGTAACGATGGGGATACTGCAGGGAGGCCGGCCCGAAGACTTCGCGCCATCGCTTGCGCCGGCGCAGACGGTAGGCGTTGTCGATGGCGTGACCGGCCTCGTGGCGAAGTATGCGCATGAACTGGCGGCCGTTGCCGCCCTCCACTTCGCGCATGATGCGGCGCTCGAGACGCTCGAGACGCGGGTGCGCAAGGTAGAAGGGAACCGCAATCCCGGGCACCCCATCGGGAGAGAACCACTCCTCCGACAACCAGATGTGGGGACGGACGGAGATGCCGCGCCCCTGGAGCTCGGCGTAGAGCCGCTCGACGCGGCGCCTGAGCGGAGAGCGCTCGAGTGAAAGCTGCAAATCGCAGAAGCGCAGCGACAGCAGCTCTTCATCGCTGAGGCGTGTCCATGAAAGCGCCAGCCGCGACCGGCGGCCGCGTGCAACGCGACCGGTGGAGGCGGCACGGTTGCGGGCTGCCTGGGCCATCGGCATGGAAGTGGACTTTCGGTCGGGGACGGTGCGGACAGCTGCAGAAATTACCAAAGTCCCCGGGCGGTGTCTGCGGCTGATCGGGGCAAAAATTCAGCTGCCGAGGGACAGCAGCGCCTGCGTCAGCAACCGGTCGCCATAGCTCTCGATCAAGTCCTGCTGCATCAGACAGTTGCGCCAGGAGGCCGGAATCGCAGCCAGTCCATAATGCGCACCGGCCAGCTGTCCGCACACCGCGGCCACCACGTCGGAGTTTCCGCCCAGATTGGCGGCCCGCAGCACGGCATCGCGAAAGCTTTCGGTGGAGGCAAAGGCCCAGAAGGCGGCCTGCAGGACTTCGGTGGCCGTGGTCGTCTTCTGGCCGACGGCTGCGGACGGAAACCTCAACCCGGCGACGATCGAGGCCTTGGGCTGGCCGGACAGCGCAGCGTGCAACGCGCCGCCCAATGTCCGGCAGTCATCCAGGACCGGCGGTGCCTGGCAGGTGGTTCGGGCCTGATCCGCGGCATGCTGAAGGGCCGCCTCGAGAGAGGAGAAGAAAAACAGCACTGCCGCGCCCGTCCGGGAGAGGGGCTCGGGATCCAGGAGCTTCGGATCGTGAGAGCCGGCAAATACCTGTCGACGCCACTTGGACATGGCAAGCGCACGCGCGGTGCTCGCGGTGATGCCGACGCAGTGGCCCACCGATGACAGGTAGCCATCCTGCTGCCAGCGCGTATACCGGTCGACCTGGTCTTTCGCATCGAAGCCATTGCTGGTCAGCAGACTCTCCGCGAGGCAGAGCGCCATCGAGGTGTCATCACTCCAGGCACCTCGTGGCAGGTCGAAGGGGCCCCCGCCGAGCATGTCTCCCACGGGTGTGAAGGTGCCGGGCCGACGATACTGGGTCGCAGCTGCCACGGCATCGCCGACTGCCAACCCGATGAGCGTGCCGACAAAGCGTTCCCGTAGCCCGCGGGCGGCGCTGAGGGTCTCCGGCTCGAGAAGTGGGTCGGCCTCAGCGCGTGGCGTGGACGCCGGAGCGCGCGCCGGTGCGGCCTTGCCCAGCGGGGCGGTAAACCGAGCTACGACGGCGGCGGCAGGCGCAGGCTCCGCGGGTCTGCGCGGCGGCTCGGATGACGGGCGTGGCGATGCCGCAGTTTCGCGGACATTGGGAGCACCAGCTCGCGATTGAGGCGTCGGTGCGGCAGCTCGAGTGCTGGCGGGTCGCGCGGGAGCCGGCTCGGAGGCTCGCGAGCGAGCGGCTGCCGAGGCAGCAAGCGATTCGGAGGCTCGGGGGCGAGCAGCTTGCGAGGCAGGCGGCACTCCGGAGGCTCGTGAGCGTGCGGCTGGCGAGGCCGCTGGCACTTCGGAGGCTCGCGAGCGTGCGGCTGCCGAGGCCGCGGGCACTTCGGAGGCTCGCGGGCGTGCGGCTGTCGAGGCCGCGGGCACTTCGGAGGCTCGGGGGCGAGCCGCTGACGAGGCAGCAGGCGATTCGGAAGCTCGGGGCCGAGCGGCTGCTGAGGCCGCGGGCACTTCGGAGGCTCGGGGGCGAGCAGCTGGTGCGGGAGCGGTTGCTTCGGAGGCACGCGCCCGGGCAGCCCGTGCGCCGGCGGGCAGGTCGGAGGCTCGCGTTCGAGCGACCCGTGCGCCGGCCGGCGCGGCTGAGGGTCGCGACGAAGAGGCCGCGCTCCGCGCAGGTTTCTTGGCCTCGCGCGAGCGCCAGCTCCGGATGTACTCGATCTGCTCGTCGGTCTCCGGCACGTAGGTCCAGCTCTTGGAGCGCCGGCACTGCTGCCAGAGACGGTTGAGCTCGCGAAGCGCCTCATCGCCCGTGAGACCGCGCTCGACCAGCAGGCAGCCCATCACGAGCCCGGTGCGGCCGATGCCCGCCCGGCAATGGACGTAGAGCGGCCGACCCTGGCTCAGAGACTCCTCCACTGAATCGAGGATCTGCAGCAGCAAGCGCCTCGATGGCAGGCCGTGATCCTGGATTGCGTTGCGTCGGTAGCGGATGTTGTACGGGAGGTCCATGTCGTAGGGCGGGACCTCGTCCGGATCGGTGAGATCCAGGAACGATTCGATGCCGGCCGCGAGCAGCCGCTCCAGACGCTGCTTCGTGCGCCCCGGTGTCGGTCCGCCCGGATGCTCCCCCGCGAGCACCTGCCCGGGCAGGACCCAGTAGCAATTGTGCAGAGGCAGAGGAGGCAGTGGGGCGGGCGCGCTCATGTGACGACGCGGTCCAGGTCAGGCCGGAGAGAGGGCGTGGAGGTGCTCGGCAAGGTCCACCTCTTCCCGCTCGGTCATGTGCGGCACGCGCCGCTCGTCCAGTCCCTGGAAATCGAACCGGCGCGGGTCGGCGAGATGCTCGAGCTCCACGTGCCGCAGGGAGGAGAAAATCGTTTCCGTGCGGCCGGGGAACTCCCGCTCCCAATCCGACAGCATCCTCTTGATCGCCACGCGCTGCAGGTTGTCCTGCGAGCCGCACAGCTTGCACGGGATGATGGGGAAGTCGCGGCCGCGCGCGTAGCGCTCGATCTCGCGCTCGGCCACGTAGGCAAGTGGGCGAATGACGATGTGGCGGCGGTCCTCGGAGAGCAGCTTCGGGGCCATGGCCTTCAGCCGGCCGCCGAAGAACAGATTGAGGAACAGCGTCTCCACGATGTCATCGCGATGGTGACCGAGCGCGATCTTCGTGATGCCATTCTCGGCCGCGAAACGGTAGAGAGCACCGCGCCGCAAACGCGAACACAGCCCACACATCGTGCGCTCGGGGCCAATCACTCGCTTGACGACGCTATAGGTGTCCTGCTCGATCACGTGGAACTCGACTCCGAGGCGCGTCAAGTAATCCGGCAGCACGTGGGCGGGAAAATCCGGCTGCTTCTGGTCGAGATTGACGGCGATCAGATCGAAACGCACCGGCGCACTGCGCTGCAGGGAGAGCAGGACGTCCAGCATCGTGTAGGAATCCTTGCCCCCCGACAGGCACACCATGACGCGGTCGCCCGGGCCGATCATGCCGAAGTCGTCGATCGCCTTGCCGACGCAGCCGCGCAGATGCGCCTGCAGCCGGTGGAAGGTGCGGGAGGGTTTTCCGGTGCGGTCACTCACGGAGTGCGATCCTACCAGTGGCTGACCGGTGCAAGCTCGACTGCCGGGGGACTATTTGCCTGCGGCGCGGCCGGGACGCGCCTCGCGAGTCAGCGTCGCGCCCTCGCGCGAGACTCGCTCAGGTCACTCAGGCCGCGGCACTGTTCTGCGCACTCTCGAGATACTTTGATTCGACATAACGCACGAAGGGAACGGCGGACAGAGGTCGGCCGGTGGCCCCCTTCAACAGCTCCTGGACCGGGACCTTGGCTCCAAGGCTGTACACGTGGGCGCGCAACCAACCGAAGAGCCCGGCGTAATCGCCGGCGGCCAGCTGCTCGTCCAGCTCGGGAACATCCGCCCGCAGCGTCTCGTACAGTTGGGCGGCGATGACGGCGCCGAGCGCGTACGAGGGAAAGTAGCCGAAAGATCCGACGGCCCAGTGAATGTCCTGCAGGCAGCCATCTGCATCGGTGCTCGGCCGGATCCCGAGCCGCTGCTCCATCCCCGCGTTCCACGCTTCGGGCAGATCACGCACGGCCAGATCGCCGCTCAGCAGATCCTTCTCGAGCTCGTAGCGCAGCATGATGTGCAACGGATAGGTGAGCTCGTCGGCATCAACGCGAATCAGTCCGCGACGGACGCGAGTCAGATGCGCGTAGAGATTCTCAACATCCCATTCGGGTCCACTCACCCCGAAGTGCTTCAGCAGCAGCGGCTGGATGTAGCGGACGAACGGGCGGCTGCGGCAGACGATCATCTCGATCAGCAGCGACTGGCTCTCCTCGAGCGCCATGCCCCGATCCCGACCTACCGGCTGATCGCGCCAGTCCTGAGGCAGGCCGAGGTCATACATCGCATGACCGGTCTCGTGCAGCGCGCCCAGCAATCCGGAGAACGGCTCGTTCGGATCCAGCCGGGTCGTCACGCGGATGTCGCCCGGCACGCCCTCGGTGAAGGGGTGCTCGCTCTCATCGAGCCGTCCTCGATCGAAGGGGAAGCCGATCGCCTTCATCACTTCGAGGATCAGGCTCCGCTGCTTGCCCGGGGGAAACTTGCCCGTGAGCGCAGGCAGAGGTTGGCTCTCCTGCTGGGAGATCACCTCGCGGATGAGGGACGGCAGCCGCCTCGAGAGCGCCTTGAACATCGTATCGATGTCGCCGGTGGTGATGCCGGGAGAAAACTCATCGACCAGCGCGTCGTAGGGCGCCAGGTTCAGGGCCTGGCCGAGGAGTGCCGCCTTGTCGCGGACCAGGTGCACGACCTCCTCCAGGTGCGGGGCGAACAGCTCGAACTTGCCCTGTTGCCGGGCCTCGAGCCAGCGCGCCTCCGCACGGGAGGCGGCCTTCGTGAGCCGCGAGATCAGAGCGACCGGCGTGGCGATCGCGTGATCGCGCTGGCGGCGCATCTCGCGCAGATTGGCCACCTGCCAGTCCACGAGACCCTGGCTGTTGGCCTGGGCGCGGTCGAGGAGGCGCGTGATACGCGGGGCCGTCAGCAGAGCGTGGTGCTCGGTCTCGAGCGCAGCGAGCTGCTCGCCGCGGACATCCGCACTGCCCCGCGGCATCATGACGGCCGCATCCCATCGCAGCAGCGAGAGAGCGCCACGGAAGGCGTACAGGCGCTTGAACTCCTGTTCGAGTTGCTTATAGGGCGAGGCTGACATCGTTCGGTACTCAGGTCGCGATCCACGGAAGCGCGGATCGGGAGAGGGATGGCGCTAGTTTACCAGCTGGGGCGCCCCGAGTCGGGTCTCTTGGGACCTTTATTCTTCAAAAACATTGACTTACAGAAGGCCGGAGGCGATTGACAGCCACTGGCGGGAGCGAGGCTATACTTTACATATTCTGGGCAATTGCGGGCATGGTCTGCCAGGCCTGCATGGCCCGCTTGCGCTCCGCGCCCCACTGGTATCCCCCCAGCTCGCCGTCCTTGCGCAGCACGTTGTGACAGGGGATGAGCCAGCCCACCGGGTTGGCGCCCACCGCCTGTCCGACCGCGCGCGTTCCACCAGGCCGGCCGATCGCCGCCGCGACCGCCGTATACGTTGTGTTGCCCCCGGCGCCGAGATCGAGGAGCGCTTCCCAGACCTTGAGCTGAAAGTTCGTGCCGGCCACGTTCACTCTCACGGGGCTGTTCGCTCGGAGTGCGGGGGGTTGGGAGGTCGAACCTTGCGCCCAGATCTTTTGGGCGATGGCTTGCGCGTGGGGATCGTCGCGATCGAGCCGGGCATCCGGCCAGCGCTCCTGAAGCTCCTTCACTGCGGCGCGCTCCCTGCCTGATTCGACGAAGGCGAGATGACAGATGCCACGGCCTGTGGTCGCCAGCAGCGCAGTCCCAAAAGGTGTTTGACTGAGCCCGTAGCGGATCTTGGTTCCTCTGCCTTGTGTCTTGAGCTCGCCGGGTGTCATCGCATCGAGCGTGACGATGAGATCGTGCAGCCGCCCGGGACCGGAGAGCCCGACCGAGTAGGCGGCATCCAGCACGGAGGGCTGGCTCTTGAGCGCGTCTTTCGCGGCTGTCCCGGTGACATAGGCGAGGTACTGCTTGGGTGTCACGCCGGCCCAGCGGCGGAACAGGCGGTTGAAATGAAACTCCGACAGGTTGGCGTGCGCGGCGACGGTGGCGAGACGGGGTTGCTCACGATAGTGCGCGTCAATGTAGCGAATCGTCCGGGCGATGCGGGCGAAATCGCGGCTGTCGAGGAAGCTGGTGGTGGATCCGGTCATGCGGCACATGATACGGAGACGGGGGGCGGGGGCGACCCGATTCTTGCGGCGGGAGGCTCTCCTTCGCGTCGCGCTCCGGGGACTCATGGCGACCCGCGTGAGGGGCGGGCGGGCTGGCCCGGACAGGCTCATCAGCTACACTCGAAGGCCGATGCAAAAAGAAGTCTGGATCTGGACAACTCGGCGGCTGTCCGAGCCCGCGCGCATGGTCCGCTGGGGCCACTTCGGGACGCCGGTGCTGCTACTGCCGAGCGCGGGCGGGGACTTCGAGGAGGTCGAGCGGTTCCGGTTGATCGAAGCGCTCGCGCCGCTGATCGCCCAGGGTCGTATGAAGGTGTACTCGGTCGACGGCCTGGCGGTACGCACCTGGCTGGGCAACTCGGCGCCGCAGGAGTGCGTGCGATTCGAGAAACGCCATGATGCTTTTCTGTGCAAGGAGATCGTGCCGCGCATCTGCAAGGACTGTCAGATCGATTCGATCGCTCCGATCATTGCGGGTGCCTCGCTGGGAGCCTTCACGGCGGTGGCTGAGATCTGCCGGCACCCGGAGGTGTTTCGCTGCGCGGTGGGGCTGAGCGGCGTGTACGATCTCGCCCGCCGCCTGCGCGGGGTCGCGGCCGAGAGGTTCAGGGCTTTCTCCGCCGCATCCCTGCCGCGGCTGGGTGCGAAGCTGGAGCCTCTGCGGGCGCGCACGATCGTGCTCGCCAGCGGCGAAGGCAGTCACGAGACACCGGAAGAGTCGCGCGTTCTGGCCGCGGCGCTGCAGGCACAGCGGATTCCCTGCAGGCTCAGTCTCTGGGGTCCGGCTCACGATCACGCCTGGTCGAGCTGGCGCGCCATGTTGCCGCAATTGCTGGCGGAGCAGCTCTGAGGTCGCTCCTCAAACCGGATGACCGCCTCGCCAGCACTGCAGCAGCGCCGGCCAGCGGGAGGCCGCCACGCCAATGCCGATCGACACCGCGAGCAGCAGCAGCAGAACGAGTGCGACGAGGAAGCGGCGCATGGAGCAATCAGGTGTCGGGTTATCTGGCACGACTGCCGGCATGAGACGGCGGCTACATCATAAACCGGCGGGTTGCGCATGAAACTGACTGTTTGTCTCCTGACCTCCGAGGCGGCGCCGTTCTCCAAGACGGGCGGCCTGGCGGATGTGTCGGCGGCCCTGGCGAAATACCTGCATTCGGCGGGGCACGACGCGAAGCTGTTCACGCCCCTTTATTCCTCCATTGACCGCGCAGCGCATTCGATGCGCAAGGTGGAGGGCCTGCAGAGCCTCGAAGTCGTGGTCGGGCCGCACCGCTATGTCATGTCGGTCCTGACCGCGCCACTGCCCGGCTCGAGCGCACCGGTGTTCTTTCTCGACTGCCCGGTGCTGTTTGCCCGCCCTACCCTCTACACGACCGATCCCGACGAGCACCTGCGCTTCCTGGCTTTCACGCGTGCGGTATTCACCTGTTGCCAGCACATGAGGTGGTCGCCGCGCATCCTGCATTGCAACGACTGGCATACGGCGTTCGGACCCCTGCTGCTCAGGGCCTCCTACGGCTGGGATGCTCTCTTCCGGGACACTCGCTCCGTGCTCACGATCCACAACATCGGCTACCAGGGGATCTTCAACGCTGCCTTCAGCGGGGATCTGGCGCTCGGCGAGAAGGCGTATCTGCTGCACCAGGACGATCTGCGCGCGGGGCGGGTCAACCCGCTGCGCCATGGCATCATGTATGCGGATGCCATCACGACGGTCAGCCCAACGCACGCGCGCGAGATCTGCACGGAGGAGCTCGGCATGGGGTTGCAGGACTCCTTGCGGGCGCGTGGCAGTGCGCTGACCGGAATCCTGAACGGTGTGGACTACGACGAGTGGGATCCGCGGCACGACCGCTATCTGCCGCGACATTTCGACCCGGATACCCTCGAGATCAAAGCGCAGCTCAAGAAGGAACTGCTGGCCCGCCTGCACCTGAGCGTGCCGTCCACGACCCCACTGGCGGGGATGGTGAGCCGCCTCGCCTCGCAGAAGGGCATCGAGCTGATGTTCGAATCGGTCCCGCAGGTGCTCGACTGGCGCGACTTTGCCTGCGTCGCTCTGGGCAGCGGCGATGCGCCCTACGAGTCATTCCTGAGGCAGCTCGAGCAGAGCTATCCGGGCCGCGTGGTTTACCGCGGCGGCTACGATGATGAGCTGGCGCACTGGATCGAGGCAGCGAGCGACATGTTTCTCATGCCTTCGCGCTACGAGCCGTGCGGACTCAATCAGATGTACAGTCTGCGGTACGGCACGGTGCCGGTGGTCCGCCGCACCGGCGGACTGGCTGATTCCGTCCAGCAGTACGATCCCGACACCGGTCGTGGCACGGGCATCGTGTTCAATGACTTCGACTCGGAAGCGCTGGAGTGGGCGCTCAACACCGCCCTCGATCTCTACGCCGAGCCACAGCACTGGACGCGCCTGATGCACAACGGCATGAAATGCGATTTCTCCTGGCAGCGGCAGGGCGGGCTGTATGTGCAGGTCTACGAGCGCGCGCGGGGATGACCCGGGGGGCTGACCCGGCCGCAGGAGCGCCGCGATGCGGGCAGCGGCCCGATCACGGCGCAGCCTTTTTCAACGCTCGGGGAACTGTCGGGCCCTGGCGACCGTTTGTCGCATTTCGCCGAAGGCTGTACCGCCGGCGCCCCGTCTGCAATCCTTGGGGGCGGCACCCCAGCGTGTGCATGCCACTGTCAAATCGCGGGCACTGAAACATGAGCCGACGAGTTGCGAGGTTTCTGACCGGCTTGATGGCACTCCTGCTGGGTGGGTGTGGCGGCGGCTCCTCTTCCGGAAGCAACAGCACACCGGGCGGCCCTGGCTCGCCCGGCGCCCCGGGCTCGACCGCTCCCTCGATCACCACTCAACCCACCGATGTCAGCGCAGCGCTCGGCCAAACGGCCACGTTTCAGGTGGTGGCACAGGGCACCGGCCCGCTGAAATACCAGTGGAACCGCAGCACCACTGCCATCGCCGGTGCGACCAGTGCCACATACACGACGGCGCCGGTGACGACGAGCGACAACGGTGCCACGTTCAACGTCGTCGTGAGCAACACCGAAGGATCGGTGACGAGCAACACCGTGACTCTGACCGTCACCCCGGCCGCAGGCGCGAGCACTGATGTGACGACTTTCAAGAACGACATGGGCCGAACCGGTCAGAATCTCTCCGAGACGACCCTTACGCCGGCCAACGTCAATTCGACGAGTTTCGGATTGCTCCGAACGCTGCAGGTCGATGGCAAGGTGGACGCGCAGCCTCTGTATCTTTCCCAACTCGCCGTCGGCGCGGGCACGCATAACACCGTGTTCGTCGCGACTGAGGACGATTCGGTCTATGCCTTCGATGCGGACAGCGGAACCTCCCTCTGGCACGTCTCCCTGCTCAAGTCAGGCGAGGCTACGAGCGATACGCACAGCTGCGGCCAGATCGAGCCGAGCATCGGGATCACGTCCACTCCCGTCATCGATCGCACGGCAGGCCCGCATGGCACCCTGTACGTGGTGGCAATGTCAATCGATGCGTCCTCGGCGTATCACCAGCGCCTGCACGCCCTGGATGTGACCACCGGCGCAGAGATGTCCGGCAGCCCCATGGAGATCAGCGGCTCCTTCACGAACGCCGGCGGGACCACGACATTTAACCCCGGACAGTACGCGGAGCGAGCCGCCCTCCTCCTCGCCAACGGTGTGGTCTATACGTCGTGGACCTCCCATTGTGACCAGACTCCCTACGGCGGCTGGGTCATCGCATTCAACAAGAGCGGTCTTGCGCAGACCTCGGCGCTGAACGTCGCTCCAGCCAGCGGGACGGCCGTGAGCGGGGGCAACAATTACAATACATTTGGACCTGCGATCTGGATGGCCGGCGACGGGCCGGGGGCGGATGCGTCCGGAAACGTCTATCTGCTCACCGGCAACGGGCGCTTCGAGCCGACCCTCGATGCGAACGGATTTCCCAACCTGGGCGACTTCGGCAACTCGTTCGTGAAGATCGCCGGCGGCAGCGGCACGCTCAGCGTCGGCGACTACTTCGCGATGTCCAACGAGGTCGCCGAATCCGGCAGCGACGGCGACCTGGGCTCCGGTGGCGAGATGCTCCTGCCGGACCTGACGGACAGCACCAACACGGTGCGGCACCTGATCGTGGGCGCGGGCAAGGACGGGAACATCTATGTCGTCAATCGCGACAACATGGGCAAGTTCAGCAGCAGCGCCAACAACATCTGGCAGGAGCTCGATGGCGTGGTGGGCGGTGGCGTGCGCTCATCGCCCGCCTACTTCAATGGCCGGCTGTACTACGGGGATGCGGGCGGGACGCTCAAGGCGTTCACCATCACAAGCGCCAAGCTGTCAGCAAATCCGACCTCGCAGTCCGCGGCAACGTTCACCTACCCCGGCACCTCCCCGGCCGTCTCCGCCAACGGGACGAGTAACGGCATCGTATGGGCGCACGAGAACACGAACCCCGCCGTGCTGCATGCTTACGACGCAACCAATCTCGCCCATGAGCTCTACAACAGTGACCAGGCGGCAGGTTCGCGCGACCAGTTCGGCGCCGGCAACAAGTTCATCACGCCGATGATCGCGGGCGGCAAGGTGTTCGTCGGGACCACCAGCGGCGTGGCGGTGTTCGGGCTGCTGGGACACTGACCGGGAAGGAGGCGGGATCGGCGCGGGTCACTGCAGGTGGAAGGTCCCGTGGTCGTCGAAGGGGATGGAGCGCAGGAGGCCTGCGGAAAGGGCGACCTTGCCCGAGAGGTGGTAGTCGATCTGCCGGCCCTGGCCGAGCAGCTTGACGAGCATGCCGGCCATGTTGGCCGAGGCGCTCATGTCGAACTCCGCCTCGCCGAGGGGCGGCACGACGAAGCTCGACATCGACTCGCCGTGCGCGAACTCCTCGCCGTCCAGCTCGACCACGTAGGTGATGCCGCGGATGGGGAGCGACCGGTCGTTGGGATTGCGTACCCGCAGGCGCACCTTGAGGTCCTGGTGCCACAGATCGCCCTTGAGGAGCTGGATGTTGACGATCGACAGGGTCGGTGCCTGCAGCTTCGGAGCAAACAGGGAGCAACCGGTCAGGGCCAGCGCCGCAATCGCGCCAACGGCCGGGGCTGCGCGAGCGGGAGATTGAAGGCGTCGACGGGCGTTCGCACTCGAAGCGCTCCGGCCGCTGCTTGGCACGATCCTGTCAGGCACGGCCGTACATCCCGTTCAACAGCAGACAATGGCCGGCAAGTTGCGGGGTCAGCCCGGCGGCGGGCAGGCGCCAGGTCCAGTTGCCCTGCGCGGTGCCGGGTGTGTTGAGCCGTGCCTCGGACCCCAGGCCGAGCAGGTCCTGCACGGGAATGACGGCCAGACGTCCCACCGATCCGAGCGCAGCACGGATCATTGCTTCGGGCATCGAATCGGGTGTCAGGCGCAGAAAGAGCTCGACCCGACGCAGGGTCTCGCCGTCCAGAGTCGCGAACCAGCCAAGCGTCGTGTCGTTGTCGTGAGTTCCCGTGTAGATGACGCTGTCAGGCTCGTGCATGTGCGGCAAGTGTGGGCTGTCGGCGGCACCGCCGAATCCAAACTGCAGCACGCGCATTCCGGGAAGCCGGAAGTCCCGACGCAGTGCCTCGACGTCGTGGGTGATGACTCCGAGATCCTCGGCGACGATTGGCAGGTCACCCAGATCCCGTTGCAGCAGCCGCATCAGCTCCTCGCCCGGGGTGTGGTGCCATGCCCCGCCGCGCGCATCCGGGGCGCCGGCCGGCACCGCCCAGTGGGCCGCCAGCGCCCTGAAATGATCGATGCGCAGCACGTCGACGCGCTCGAGCTGGCCAGCCACGCGCGCGCGCCACAGTGAGAAGCCGTCGCCGCGCATGGCATGCCAGTCGTAAAGCGGGTTGCCCCAGAGTTGCCCGGTCTCGGAAAAGTAGTCGGGCGGGACGCCGGCGACGGCTGTCGCCTGCCCGGCGGCATCGAGCTGGAACTGGCGGCGGTGCACCCAGGTCTCGGCGGAATCGGGGGCTACGTAGAATGGGAGGTCCCCGAGGAGTCGGACATTGCGGGCTTGAGCATGTTCTCGCAGGCGCTGCCACTGAACATTGAAGGCGAACTGCTCTGCGTGGATGCGCTGGATGGGCGCACTGAGCTCTTCGCGGGCTCGTGCCATCGCCGCGGGCTCGCGGTCCCGGATATCCGCAGGCCATTGCCACCACGGCTGTCCCTGGTGGCGGGCGCTGAGGGCCTCATACAACGCGTAGTCGGGCAGCCAGGATTTCGAGACGGCGAGAAATGACTGGTAGGCAGGCGTGTGTGTGCCGGGCAGCTCGTTTCTGTCGACGAACGCGTAGTTACCCGCGAAATCCGAGCGCACCCAGTAAGGCGAGCCATCGGGACCGGTGGGTCCGACGGGCAGGATCTGCCAGAGGCTGAAGCCGGCGCTCGCAAGCCAGTCGATGAAGGCGCGTCCGCCGCGACCGAGCGCAGCCTCGATGCAGGCGAGGTGCAGCAGCACTCCCGCCCGCCGCCGATCGAAGACGGGCATTCGCATCAGGCGTTGGCGCGCCGCATGACGCCGCCATGCTCCGGCAGGCCGCGGCCGACCGAGATCGGCTCCGACAGACTCTCCGGAGGCGTCAGCCCGAGGAGCCGGTACAGATTCAGGAGCTGGCGCCGGTAGAGCCGGTCGAACTGCGCGACCGCATCCTGCGGATTGTAATCGCCGAACCACCAGAACCAGTCCGAGCTCTCGCACAGGGCCAGCTGCCGCTCGGCATCGGCACGTTGCGCCGGTGGCAGCGATCCGACCTGCATGACACGGTCGAAGGCTTCCTTGGCCTCGCACAGCAGATCCCACGCACGGTTCTTCGCCGGATCTCCCATCCAGGTGGCCAGTGTGCCGTGCACCCAGCTTCCGGCGACGAGTCGCGCGAGTGGCACGGGTTCCACGTGCCGCCTGAGACACTCCGACAGCGTCGTCAGCTCGAGCAGCGGATGGCTAGCGAGCGCGGTGTACAGCGCATGCAGGAAGTAGTAGCCGTTGAACGGGTAGTGCTCCCAGGCATTCTCACCGTCCAGCGCGATGAGCACCGCATGCTTGCGCGAGTCGGCGTACCGGTGCGCGAGCTGCGCCAGCTCGCTGACCAGGTGATTCGCGGCGTCATCGCCATGCCAGGTGGCATACGTGAAGCCGATCAGATCCGACAGGGCATCATCCCGGAAGAACGTGGTCACGCTGTTGCCGGGCAGGCGGTAAGGACAGTTGTACGCGAGTGGATCCTCGGCCGCCTGCGGGCTGACCGCCGCGAGACTGTTACGTAACACGTTGGTGCTGGTGGCAGCCCAGCGGAAATCGAAGCGCTCGAGAATCTCGAGTGTCGGACGGCTGACCGCCCCTTCCGACGGCCAGCAGCCAGTCGGGCGGACGCCGAAGGCCCGCATGAAGACGCGCAAGCCCTCCTCCATGTGCCAGGCTGCCCGCTCCACTCCGCCCGAGTAACCTGCATGGTGCGGCAGCGTCATCGTTGGAACGGCCTCGTGCGCAGCCTGGAAGTCGACCAGGAGGGGCACGATGGGATGGCCATAAGGCGTGACGGACAGCTCGCACTGGCCTCGCTCGCTCAGACGCCGGAATCTCGGCACTATCGAGGCGACCTGTTGTCCGATGAGCGTGAGTAACTGACGCCGCTGGGGCGCCGTGAAGCCCCGCCCCTGGTCCGACAGGGACGTGGGGAATGGGTCGGAGCGCCGCACGGTCTCACCCAGCCACGCCAGGTGGTACCAGACGGCCAGGTCCTGAATGAGCTGGTTGGAGGCGTACGCCACGCGCTCGGGCGTCGCCAGGGTTTCCGCGATAGTGGCCAACTCCAGGTAGGGCCCGAACCGCTCGATCATCTGCTTGCGTTGCGCACGCAGGCACGCGCGCATGAGCTCCAGCCGCTCGGTGGGGTCCCGCGGCACGGGATCGGGCCCGAGCAGCGCCAGCACCGGATCCGGCAGCGGCCCTCCCGATCGCAGATGCTCACTGACCCGCTGCGAGAACTCCTCGAGCTGCTCGATGAGGACCGGCGTGAAGTTGACCACGGCGCGCGCGCTGGGAAGGGCTTCGAGGTGCGCGGCCATGTCCGTGTAGTCCTTGATAGCGTGCAAGTACGTCCATGGCAGCACGTACTGTCCGGTCAGCGCGTCGCGGTACTGCGGCTGATGCATATGCCACAGCAGCACGACGGGAAGGCGGTCAACTGAGCTCATTGCTACTGGGCTTGCAGCTTGCGCAGCATGTCCGGCGTGACCAGGACGACGCCTTTCTCGGTGACATGAAAGCGCTGCGCGTCCTGCTGGCGGTCGGTGCCGATGCGCATGCCGTTGGGAATCTCGCACCCCTCGTCGATGATGGCTCCCTGGATCACGCAGGCGGTGCCGACCTCGACATGCGGCAGAATCACCGAGCGCTCGATCAGGGAGCGCTCATCGACGCGCACGTCCGAAAACAGCAGCGACTGGCGCACCACCGCGCCGGAGATGATGCAGCCACCCGAGACCACGGAGTTGATCGCGGTGCCGCGCCGCCCATCCTCGTCGAGGATGAACTTGGCCGGCGGCTGCTGGACCTGGTAGGTCCAGATCGGCCATTCCTGGTCGTAGATGTTCAGCTCCGGCTTGACGTGCACGAGCTCGAGGTTGGCGTCATAGAACGCATCGATCGTCCCCACGTCGCGCCAGTAGCTCTGGGCGCGCGTCTGCACGTCCTGGAACGGGTATGCGAAGACCTGCATGCTGTTGCCGATCGCTTTCGGCAGGATGTCCTTGCCGAAGTCATGCGCCGATGAGGTGTCGGCGGCGTCTTCGGATAACAGCTTCTCCAGCAGTCGCGTGTTGAATACGTAGATGCCCATGGAGGCAAGGATCGACCCTGGCCGTCCGGGGAGCGTGTCGGGCACGGCAGGCTTCTCGGAGAAGCGCGTCACCCGGTTCCATTCGGTCGCGGTCAGCACGCCGAAGTTGCGCGACTCGGCGGCCGGGACTTCCACCACGCCGACCGTGATGTCCGCTCCCTTTTCCACGTGGTAGGCGATCATCGGGCCGTAGTCCATCTTGTAGATGTGGTCTCCGGCCAGCACGAGCACGTGCTTGGGACGATGCGAGAGAATCAGGTCGATGTTCTGGTACACGGCATCGGCCGTGCCCTGGTACCAGACGGGCCCCAGTTGCTGCTGCGCGGGAATCACCTCGACGAACTCGCCAAACTCGCCACGCAGATAGCTCCAGCCGCGCTGCACGTGCTGAATGAGCGACTGCGCCTTGTACTGAGTCAGGATGGAGATCTGGCGGATGCCCGAGTTGACGCAGTTGGAGAGGACGAAGTCGATGATGCGGAACTTGCCGCCGAAGGGAGTGGCGGGCTTCGCGCGGTGCGCGGTCAGATCCTTGAGGCGCTCGCCGCGCCCGCCGGCCATGATGACCGCGAGCGTGCCGCCTGTCAGGCGGCTGACGTAGCGTCCGGAGGAAGCTCGGGCGGGCTGTCGTGGCATGGCTACACGAAGAAACTCGAGGGTGGGAGCGCAGGTACTAAACCGCAGGAATCGCGCTCACGCAAGACTCTCGTACGCAAAACGCGAAGCTGGACCTGCGCGTGACCGCGCCGGGGTTCCCGCGAAAGCGAGCATCTCGATGCTCGGCAAGAGGATCTTGCGTCGAGCTCGCTTTCGCGGGGTGGCCCTAAAGCCATTTCATGAGGCCCAGCTCGTTCGGATGCGAGAGAAGCTCGTGCCAGGGATAGATCCGCACCTCGGTGGCGAACTGGCCGCATTGCTTGGGCTCGACATCGAGCACAAAAACGGCTGCGCCATCGGACTGTTCCTCGCCGTTCGCGCGCAAGGCAGCCCGCCAGATGCCGTCCGGCTCGTCATGCCCGTAAGCCGAGAGCGGCGGAAATCCCAGGTCGGCCTCGGGGAGCAGCCGCCGCGCGACGAATTCGACGCGCACGTCCGAGGGCTGCATGCCGTTCAGCCCCGCCGCCACCTTCAGTTTCAGCCGTGCGCCCCGAGGCAGGTCGGGAGCGGCGTCATCGAGCAGGCGCAGGCTCACCTTGGGCCAAGCCTGCCGGATGCGCTGCTTCCAGTCAGCGAGCTGGCGCGCGCCGGCGAATCCGTCGGCCGAGAGCCTGCGGTACTGCCGCGCCGCGGGCTGATACAGGCCGCGCGTATAGTCGTAGAGGACGCGGTCCATGTTGAACCGGGGAATGACGGTGCTCATCGCGCGCTTGCTGCGGCGGACCCACTCGGGTGAGTGGCCGTTCTTGCGATCGTAATAAAGCGGAATCACCT
This sequence comes from Steroidobacteraceae bacterium, assembly GCA_035710545.1. Lineage (GTDB taxonomy): Bacteria > Pseudomonadota > Gammaproteobacteria > Steroidobacterales > Steroidobacteraceae > 13-2-20CM-66-19. The sequence goes on along the minus strand of DASTDD010000254.1, from coordinate 11,239 downwards.
CTTCCTCGAGCGTGTCATAAATCATCTCCGCTTCGAGGGCATCGCGGCGCTCGGGGTCCTGGGCATTCGCCGGCGGGATTCCCCAGCCGTTGTCCTGCATCCAGCCTTCGGCCCACCAACCGTCGAGGATGCTCAGATTCAGGCGGCCGTTGATGGCCGCCTTGATGCCGGAGGTGCCGCTCGCCTCCAGGGGCGCGATCGGATTGTTGAGCCAGACATCCACGCCGGATACCAGCCAGCGCGCCAGCTGCAGATCGTAGTCCTCCAGGAATACGACCCGGCCCAGAAACTCGGGCACGGTCATGAGCTGCCGGACCTCGCGCAGCACTTGCTTTGCGGGCTCGTCGGCCGGATGTGCCTTGCCGGCGAAAAGCATCAGCATCGGCCGCTCGGGATTGCTGAGCAACCGCGCCAGGCGAGCGCGGTCTCTCAGCAACAGCGTTGCGCGCTTGTAGGTAGCGAAGCGCCGTGCGAAGCCGATGGTCAGCACGTCGGGCCGCGCGGGATCGAGGAACCGCAGGACGTGGCGCAGCTGAGCCGGGCTCAGCCCCTTCCGCTGGTACTCGCGCTCGAGCCGTTCGCGCACGCTGGCCAGCATGCGAGACTTCACTTCCTGCGAGGTCGCCCAGTAGTGCTCGTGGGGGACCTGATCCAGGGAATTCCAGAACTCGCGATCCCGCAGCCGCTCGCGCCAGTCGCGACCCAGCTGCTGGTCGAAGAAATCGGCCCATTTCTGATGCAGAAAGGTCGGGACGTGGACCCCGTTGGTCACGAACCCCACCGCGTTCTCTTCGGGACGAACCTCGGGCCACTGGTCCGCCACCAGACGTGAGGTCACCGCGGCATGGATCCGGCTCACGGCATTCACGTGCCGCGTGGCGTTGAGTGCCAGACGCGTCATGTTGAACAGGCCGGGTACGGAGGGCGAGCGCCCGAGATCGAGGAAGCGCTCGACGGTGATGCCCAGGTCGCGGATGAAGTCCCCGAAGTGCGTGATGATCAGGTCATGCGAGAAGGCATCGTGACCCGCCGCCACGGGTGTGTGGGTCGTGAATACGCAGTCGGCCGCAACCGCTTCCAGCGCCGCGCTGTACGGCAGGCCCTCCGCAATGCGCTCGCGCAGCAGCTCGAGGATCAGGAAGGCGGCGTGGCCCTCGTTGAGATGCCAGACGGCCGGCGCGATACCCAGCGCCCGCAGAGCGCGGGTCCCGCCGATGCCCAGGATCATCTCCTGACGGATGCGCGTCGATTCGTCTCCGCCGTACAGCCGGTGCGTGATATCGCGATCGGAGGGCGCGTTCTCCGCGCAGTTGGTGTCGAGCAGGTAAACGGGAATGCGGCCGACCTGGGCCTTCCACAGGCGCGCGCGCACGTCCCGTCCGGCAATCCGGACGACGACCTGAACCCATTCGCCGCTGGATTTTCTCGCCGGCTCCACCGGCAGGTCTCTGGGGTCGCGCTCGGCGTATTCGGCGTGTTGCATGCCGTCGTTGTCGACGGTCTGCGTGAAGTAGCCCTGCTCGTAGAGCAGCCCCACGGCAATGAAATTCGCGCGGGCGTCGCTCGCGGCCTTGCAGTAGTCGCCCGCCAGCACCCCAAGACCGCCGGAGTAGATCTGAAAGCTCTCGTGAAAGCCGTATTCGGCGCAGAAATAGGCGACCAGCGGGGCATCGGCGGTGGTCGAGGCGGCCGAGAGATAGGCGTCCAGAGTCTGGAGGGCCTGGTTGTAGCGGGCCAGGTAGACGGCGTCCGCCGAGGCGGCGTCGAGAGTGCTCTGACTGACGCAGCGGAGCATGAGCCGCGGATTGCCCCCGGTCTGCTTCCACAGCTCCGGATCGAGGTCCTCAAAGATCGCCCGGGCGGGACGATGCCAGCTGAAAAACAGGTTGCTCGTCAGCTCCGGCAGCCGCCGCAGGTTCCCGGGGAGCACAGGGGTGACTTCAAGTAGCGGGTTTCTCATCCGTTTTCCGCTCTGGATCGCAAAAAGAACGCAGTCTATCAGCGTGTCGCATGGGGGAAAGGGATCGGGAGCGGGCCAAAGCGGGCCGGCACCCCGGTGCGACGAACGGTTCTGTGGCATCGATAATATTGGTTGAACCATAATATTAGTAAGTTCATAGTACTGGCCCGTGGACGATAGTAACGCGCGGAAGTTTCAGAAAGACCTCAACGCGGGGCTGGTCGCGCTGGTATTGCTGGGGGTCCTGGAACAAAGCACCGAGGACCTGTATGGGTACGAGATTGCCAAGCGGCTGCAGCGTGCCAATGAGGGAGAGGCGCTCTTCAAGGAGGGGACCGTCTATCCCGTCCTGCGTGCACTGAGCGCCGCGGGGCTCCTCACCAGCCGCGTGGTTCCCTCGTACGCGGGACCTCCGCGCCGTTACTACCGAATCACCGATGAAGGTCGGGCCGTCCTGCGCAACTGGAGCGCAATCTGGCGCCAGACGCGCGACTTCGTCGATCGCTTCATCGAAACGAGCCCAGGAGTCGAACCATGAGCCGATCCGCACCTCGGTCCATCGAGGCCTATCTGAAGCAGCTTCGCGCCGCACTCGAGGGTTCGGACCCCGCCCTCATCCAGGACGCTCTGTACGACTCAGAGGAATATCTGCGCGCGGAGATCGCGGCGCATCCGCAGAAGTCCGAGGCCGACGTGCTGGAGCTGATTGCGACGACCTACGGAGCACCCGAGGAAGTCGCTGCGGCTTACCAGGCGACCGAGGCGAAAGTGAAGGAGGCGCTGCGGCCGCCGACACCTCGGGCTGCGCAGTCGCCGAACGCCCTGCGCCGTTTCTTTGGCGTGTACTCCGATCCACGCGCCTACACGTCTCTGTTCTACATGTTGCTGACGCTCGCCACCGGCATCGTGTACTTCGTGTTCGTGATCACGGGACTTTCGATGTCCGCGGGCCTCGCGGTGCTGATCATCGGTGTACCGTTCTTCCTGGCGTTCATCGGCATCGCGCGCGTGATCTCACTCGGCGAAGGTCGCCTGCTGGAAGCGGTGACCGGCGAGCGGATGCCGCGGCGGCCTGTGCATCCCGGAGGCACCCAAGGGTGGGGGGAGCGAATCGTGGAGATGCTGAAAGACTCTCGCACCTGGACGACCCTCGCTTATCTCGTCCTGATGCTTCCGCTGGGAATCGCGTATTTCGTGATTGCAACCGCGGGCATCGCACTCGGCGGCGGTCTGATCGTCGCTCCGCTGGTTGCCCTGGGACAGGTCTTCGGATGGCCCTTGGTGGACGGCACCGTGCACCCCGAGTGGCTCGCGACGGGCCCCGGCGTGGTGATCGGCGTGGTGCTTGGCGTCCTCATCTTTACCGGGCTCATGCACCTCGCACGCATGATCGGGCGGATGCAGGTGGTGATCGCCCGAACACTGCTGGTCAAGCCCGGCATGTGAGCCACTGATCACGTAAACTGCCTGGATGCATTCGGTCTTCCTGGCGGCTGCGGCATTGGGAATGGCGGCGGCGGTCCAGGTTCCCGGCAGCCCGCCTCCCGACAAGCCGCCTCCCAACAAGCCCTCGCACGGCTGCCTGGCAAAGGGTGATGGCTATCTTCGCGCGCGGATACGCGGTGCGATGAACCTCGACGTGGACCTGCATAACGCCGAGCTGGAATGCGATGGCGGTGCCCGGCCCGATGGAAGCGGGATACGAGTCAGCTTTGCCGGACCCTTGCGTTCCGATGGACGACGCTTGCGCATGGTTTTCGGCATCGGCAAGGCGTCAGAGGGCCAGCCCGCCCGGGCCCTGCCGACGAACCTCACGGTGATCTTCGAGGGTGAGTCGCGCCTGTTCTCCACGCGTGGCGAGGACAAGTGCACCGTGGACCAACTCACACAGGAGAGATTGCGTGAGCTGGGCGGAGCCACCCGATCCTATCGCGTGATTGCGCGTGGCTTCTGCATCGCGCCGGTGAACGCGATGTCGCCGAGCCAGAGTCCGGAAAGCATTCTGGTGAACAGCTTCGATTTCGCAGGCCGTGTCACGTTCGAGGACGCCGACGCCGGCGCGTCGAAGTGAGGGGCGCCGCCGCGACGCTCCTGCTGGCTGCTCTCCTCTGCCGCGCAGGTCTGGCGATGGCGCAGGGGGGAATCCCGATCTACGACTACGAAGTCGTGCATGTCTATCCGCATGACCCCCACGCCTTCACGGAGGGTCTGTTCTATCTCAACGGTTACCTCTACGAAAGCACGGGCCTGGAGAAACAGTCCTCCATCCGCAAGGTGCGCCTCGAGACCGGCGAGGTGTTGCGCAAGTTCGATGTGCCACCGCAGTATTTCGGCGAGGGTATCGTCAACTGGAAGCGTCATCTGATCAGCCTCACCTGGAAGTCCGAGGTCGGCTTCGAATACGAGCTGGCGACTTTCAAGGTGCAGCGGCGCTTCCACTATCCCGGCGAGGGCTGGGCGCTCACACAGGATGGCCAGCGCCTCATCATGAGCGATGGCACGCCGGAGCTGCGATTCCTGGATCCTGACTCGCTGCAGGAGACCGGTCGCCTGCGAGTCACCGTGGCCGGAAAGCCCCTGCCCAATCTCAACGAGCTGGAGTGGGTGCATGGCGAGATCTATGCGAATGTCTGGACGACGAACCTGATCGTGCGGATCAATCCCACGAGCGGCTCTGTTGTCGGCGTGATCGACCTCGCCGGGCTGCTGCCGGTGTCGGATCGTATCAGCGGTCAGACGGACGTCCTGAACGGCATCGCCTACGATTCCCGTCACGACCGTCTGTTCGTGACGGGCAAGAACTGGCCAAAGCTGTTCGAGATCCGGCTGAAGCGACGCGGCGCGAGCGCCGCAGGACCGGGGAACACCCCGCGCTGAGCCTGCGCAACCTCGCAGGCGCAGAGAAAGTTCCTCAGACCGGTCAGGGCTGCAATAATGCCCTGAGCGCAGTCGCCAGGAAACGAGCCGGATGTTCCTTCAAATCGAGAATCTCCTTTCCGCGAAAGAGGTACAGCAGATTGCCGATATCGCGCGTCAGGTGCGTTTCATCGATGGCAGGCGCTCCAATCCGCACAATCTCACCAAGGTGAACCTGATAGCGGATGTGACCGATACGGCAGCGCAGACCGCCTCCCAGCTCGCCTTGACTGCGTTGCAACGGTGCGAGCCTGCGATGAGCTTCGTGTTTCCGCAACGGATGGCCGTGCCCACCCTGTGCAGCTACCGGGAGGGCATGAAATACGGCCCGCATACCGACGCCGCGTTCCTGCCTCTCGGCCCGCAGGCCTTGCGTTCGGATGTGTCGTGCACCTTGTTCATCTCGGGGCCGGACCAGTACGTCGGTGGCGAACTGCTCATCTATCTCGGCTCCGAAGTCGTGCGGATCGCGGGCAAGCCAGGCTCCGCCATCTTCTATCCGTCAACGACTGTCCATGAGGTCGCACCGGTGACCTCCGGCGAGCGCCTGGTCATGATTACGTTCATAGAGAGCCAGATCCCGGATCAGATGCACCGCGACCTGCTCTACACGCTGCGGGAAGTCCGCGCCCTCGAAGGGCTGAAGATGGAGTGGCGCAATCAGATCCAGCTCGAGAACGTCATCGCGAACCTGCAGCGAATGTGGTCCCGATGAGGGGCGGGCCGCGCGTTGAGAGGCTCCGGATCAACGTTGTTTCCGGGTGCTCAGCGCCTCGAGCTCGCGGGCGACCCGCGCAAACACTTCCGGCCAGCCTCCAGTTGGCTGCTGGCGGAACAACCGCATGGTCGGATACCAGGGACTGTCCTCGCGCCGGGTCAGCCAGCGCCAATCGGGAGATGAGCTGAGGACTACCCACACGGGGATTCCCAGCGCGCCCGCCAGGTGAGCTGTCAGGCTGTCGGCGGTAACAACCAGGTCCAGAGCGCTCATGAGTGCGGCGGTGTCCAACAGCTCCGCCGGGCCCATCTCCCACGGATCGGTCAGCTCGAGCACGCTCGAGCCAAAATCAACTTGTCCCCGCTGCGAGGCGGGTGCGCCCTTCTGAAGTGAGACCAGGGTCACTGCGGGAAGGCCCGCAAGCGGACCCGCCGCAGCCAGGCCAAACGACCGGCCGATGAAGCCGCCCTGTCTTTCCGTTGCGACGCTCCCCTGCCACGCAAGGCCCACCTTGAAACCGGGAAGCTCTGCCAGGCGCCGCCTCCAGGCATCGATTCGAGCCGGCTCCGCGCTCAAATACGGGACGCCGCCGGGAATACTCTCCAGCTCAGTCCCGAGCAGCCAGGGCAGGCTCAACAGCGGGGTGCGGATGTCGAAGGCCGGCAACGGATCGTCAAAGGGGACGAGCCGTGCGCGGGAGGGAAGCGAACGCAACAGCAGCGCGAGTGCCGGCTGGACTTCAAAAATGACCTGCGCCCCGCCTGCTTCCAACAGAGGCAGGTACCGGCTGAATTGAACCGTGTCGCCCAGACCCTGTTCTGCGTGCACGAGCAGTATCCTGCCGGCGATGGATTCTCCGCGTTGCCAGCGGGGCAGGTGCGTGTGCCGCTGCAGCGGGCGCAGCGATTCCAGCTGCAGGCGTGACTCGTGCAAAGGCCAGCCTTGGCGGAAGTCCCCGAGGCTCAGGAGCAAACGCGCCTTGCCCCACTGGAGGTGCGGATCCTGTGGCTCGAGAGACAGTGCGCGGTCGAAGTAAGGGAGGGCCTCGGAATGCCGCTGCAAGGTAGTCAGATTGTTGGCTGCATTGACGTAGGCCTCCCGGTGGCGGGGCTGAAGCGCAATGGCCCTGGCGAAGTCCGCATGCGCCTGCTCGAAACGCCCGAGCTGCACGAGCACCACGCCTCGATTGTTGAGAGTCTCGGCCGAAGTTGCGGAGTCCGTCGCCAGCACCCGGTCGAAGCTCTGCAACGCATCGGCGGGCCGCTCCAGATGCACCAACACAACCCCACGCTGGAAATGCGCATCGAGGTCTCCGGGAGCGAGCGCCACCGCCGCCTCGAAATCGTTGAGCGCCTCGGGCAAGCGTTGCAGGCTTACCAGCAGGCGGCCGCGCTTGCATAGAGTCAGTGGATCGCGCGGCTGGAGCGCGAGTGCCTGATCATAGCTGGCGATTGCTTCCTCCTTGCGTCCGAGGTCCGCCAGGATGTTGCCGCGATTAGCGTGAGTTGCCGGGTGTAGTGGTTGCAGCGCCAGGGCCCGATCGACACTCTCCAGCGCCGGCGAGAGCCTGCCGAGTGCGGCCTCGAGCAATCCCCGGTTCAGATGTGCCTGGGCGTGGTTCGGATCGAGTTGCGTGGCGCGCTCGAAGTGCGACAGGGCCTCTGTTCTTCGGTCCAGGCGCTCGAGCGCTACGGCCAGATCGTTGTGCAGGCTCGCGATGCCGGGTGCGAGCCGAAGCGCATTGCTCAGCGCCTGCACGGCGGCCTGAGCATGCCCGAGCCGCAGGAGCGTCATGCCCCGGCCGTGGTGAGCGGCGGCGAAATCGGGCTTCAACGCCACCGCGCGGCCATAGCATGCCAGCGCTTCCGCGGGACGCCCGACCGCATTCAACGCGTTGCCGAGGTTGGCCTGCAGCACGGGATTGCCGGGCTGAATGGCGGCGGCGCCGGACAGGGTCTCCGCCGCTTCTGTCGGGCGGCCCGCTCTGCCGAGCGCGATACCCAGCAACTGGAGCACATCGCCGTTACGCGGATCGGAGGCCAGAAACTGCCGGTAACCGTCGATCGCCTCCGCGAGCCGTCCTTGCTGGTCAAGGGCGCGCGCCGTCGCGAGTATCTGGTTGCTGTCGTTCATCGCGGCTAGAGTATGTGCCTGGCGTCCGCGACGCCACTCGTAGATCAGGACGAATCCAGTGCCCTACCTGTGCAGAGCGTTGCTGTTGGGAGCGTTGTTGTTGAAGACTGCCTGGGCGGCCGCGCCGGCCGCATCGGGTTTCGAAGCGTGCGCCCAAATAAGCGATGACAAGCAACGGCTGGCCTGTTTCGATCGGGAGGCTGCGCTGCAAAAAAAAGGGCGGCAAACGGGTCTGCCTGCAGTGACGGCGCCGGCAGCACCCGCAGCCCAACCGGTCGCACCGGCAGCCCAAGCGGCACCACCCGCAGCCCAACCGGTCGCACCGGCAGCCCAAGCGGCAGCACCTGCAGCCCAACCGGTCGCACCGGCAGCCCAACCGGTCGCACCCGCAGCCCAAGCGGTTGCACCGGCAGCGACAGCACCCACGCAATCGGCTCCGGCGCTGAGCCCCGAGCAGCGCATGGGCCTGACCCCGGGGAAGATCCTGGAGCTGCAAGGCGCGACGGGCAACGGCGCCCTCAAGGAGCTCACTGCGACGATTCAGGGAGTGTCGAGGAATGCCACGGGCCGCGGGGTGTTCACGCTGGACAATGGCCAGGTCTGGCGGCAGGTAGAGCCCGATCCCGGCTTCACGGTGGGCTCGGGCGATACGGTTCGAATCACGAAGGGCCTGCTGGGCTCGTTTTTCATGTCAGCCGGCTCTCACATGAATACCCGCGTCACCCGAGTCCGCTGAAGCGACTTCACTGCAGCCCGAGAGCCTGCTTCAGCGGATCGAGCCAAGGCTCGAAGTGCCGCCACTGTTCCAGTCCATCGCGGCTGATGGGACGGCGCACCTGCTGCGAGCTCAGAGTGCGTACGCTGCGTGCGGTCTTGTGGAACTCCAGGCAGCCCGGCTCGAAGGGCAGGCCCAGGCCGTCGAGCATGCGGCGGACGCTGCCCTCGAGATCGTTCACCACGTCCTCGTACTGCACTCGTAGGATCCTGCCCGGCAACACTTTGTCCCAGTGCTCCATGAGCGCGACATACTGGCGGTAATAGCGCCCGAGCTCCTCGAGACTGTACTTGAACTCCATACCGTCGGAGAACAGCTGCTTGAAATTGCCGAAGCAGCAGGCGAGTGCCTCGCGCCGCGCATCGATGATGCGGGCGTTGGGCAGGATCAAATGGATGAAGCCGATGTCACGAAAGTTGTTCGGCATCTTGTCAATAAAGAACGGTGCGCCCCGGCGATGGACGCGCGTATCGTGGATATACGCCTCGCCCATGTACCTGCACTCCTCCGGCGTCAGTTGCGCGAGTATCGCCGGATACCTCGGGGGCTCATCCGGGTCCCGGTCGCGGAACTGATGCACCAGGCGGGGTATATCGGGGAGCTCGAAGGTGCCGTCAATTTGTGAGTGTGAGGCGAGAATCTGCTCGAGCAGCGTCGAGCCGGCGCGCGGCATGCCGACAATGAAGATCGGGCCCGCATCCGGACATCCCACACCGCGCCGCGCGGCAAAGAATTCGGGCGTGCACACCGCAGGCTGCCGGCGCATGGCTTGAATGATGGTTTCCGGATTTGTCCTGATCTCCGACCGCTTCAGCGCGTTGCCGCGCGCGTAGTAGCGGAACGATTCCTCGTACAGCGCTCGCTCCTCGAGCGCCTTGCCGAGTGCGAAACACAAATGGTATCGGTCGCGTACTGCAGCCGTCGGGGCGGACTCCGCCTGACGCATGCGCTCAATTTCCGCGTCGCCGAATCGATAGCTGCCCAGGTTGGACAGGGCCAGGCTCGCGACCGCGAAGCTCTCGGCAGTCGATGCCGCATCCCTGAGCAGCTGAACGGCCTGCTCCGTCGAGCCGCGCGTCTTCAGAATCTGCGCCATCGACATCCAGAGCTCACTGTCCCGCGGCATCTCGTGGGACAACTGAGCGTAAGTCCGCAGTGCTTCCTCGCCCTGCCCGAGTCCGTCGCAGATGGTGGCGCGCAACCTTCTGAACGCCGGATTGCCCGGGGACAGGGACAACAATCGGTCGATTTCGAGCAAGGCGGGTTCGAAACGGCGACGCTGAGCCAGCACGCACGCGTATTCGAAACGCGCATCGAGATCGTCAGGGCGCATGCGAAGAATGTTCTCCAGAAGGATTTCGGCATCGTCCAGCACGCCGAGCTTGATGCTGAGCTGCGCCAGGATTCGCATCGCATCGACCTGCGGTCCGTGGCGTTGCAGATACTGGCGGATGACCCGTTCGGCGGCGCTGAGCTCACCCTCATTCAAAAGGGACGACGCCATCAGCACGGGTTGCGGCAGTTGGGCGAGGCGTGCCGCGCAGCGGGCGGCCTCGTTCGCTTCGGCAATCCCGCCCGCGGCCCGGCACAGCGTCTCGATTGCGGTCCAACTCTCGGCCAACGCGTCATTGGACTCAACAGCGCGGCGGTATGCGGCCAGTGCCGCAGCCTCCGAACCGAGGGCCCGCAGCACGTGGGCCATTTCCTGTTGCAAACGCCCGGAATGAGGGTGGGCCGACCCGAGCTGCTCCAGGGCCGCCAGGGCTGCTGCCGGCTGGCTGCCGCTCAGGAGCGAGCGCACCTGCCGCAGCTGCACATCCAGCTGAGCGTAGGCGGGCGAGAATGCGGCGTCCATCCGAAAAGTATACGCCCGTAAAAAAAGCGGGCCCCGCAGGGCCCGCAGCAGAACGATCCGATCCGTTCGATCAGAATTGCAAGGTGATGTTCCCGAAGATGAACCGTCCCAACGCGTCGTACACCTGCGGGTAGGTGTTGCCGTTGACGAATGCCGACGAGAAGTAAGCCACCGACGTGAGAGGTGGATCCTTGTCCAACACGTTGTTGACGCCCACCCTGAAGCTGAGGGTCTTGTTCACCTGGTAAGAGGCTGTGAGGTCGATGTACGAGTAGTTCGCGATCCGGTTCGGCGGCGGCGCACCCGGAGTGTACAGCAGCACATCGGGGTTGTTGACATCCTGCGAAACCGAGCTGAAGTAGCGCCACTGGGCACCCACACCCAACCCCGGGAGAGGCGTATCGTACGTAACCCGCAGCTTCTGCTTCCACTTCGGCGTGGGTACGCCGCAGGTATTGCCGAAGTACCCCGCGCAGTTGTAGCCCTGAACACCCAGCGGTCCTCCCGGCTGCGTCAGCAGCATCAGCGTGTACGTTCCGTACAGGGAGAAAGTCAACTTCCCGAGCTGGTCCATGTCCAGCTTGTAGTTGGCCGTCACATCGACGCCCTTGTTCTGCAGCGCACCGAGATTCAACGTCGGATCGTCGATGAAGCCCGCCGGGGACACCCACAGGGTGCCGACCGAGTCGCGATGAACGTGTGAACAGAAGAGCGGAATGTCGTTGTTCAGACACCCGTTCAGCTGCAGCGGGAAGCCGAAGGAAGTGATCACGTCCTTGACCCGGATGTTGTAGTAATCCAACTCCATGGACAGATTCGGGACGAAGCTGGGCGTGAGAACGACGCCGAACGAGACTGTATCGGCCGTCTCCGGCTTCAATG
>DASTDD010000253.1:0-5979 GCA_035710545.1 Steroidobacteraceae bacterium | reverse complement strand
ACGGCCAGTACTACTACACCTCGCTGTTCAACTCGAACACGGGCTATCTGGACTACGCCAAGATCGACAATGCGCTGCAGGTGACGGGCACCGCGGCGAATCCGGTTTGCATCAATCCGCTCGCTGCCGGCTGCGTCCCCTACAACATCTGGAGCACCGGCGGCGTGACGCCGGCACAGCTTGCTTACATCACCTCACCGGGAACCGCCTATGGCTCGGTCACCCAGCGCATCGTCCACGCGGACGTCACTGCCGATCTGGGTCAATACGGGCTCGAATCACCGCTCGCGGGCGACGGCCTGCGCGTGAATTTCGGCTATGAGCACCGGACCGAGACGCTTGCCTGGGATCCGGACGCCGCCGAGCTCGCCGGCACGCTGGCCGGCTTCAGCGGCGCGGTCGTCCCGATCCACCAGGGTTATGGCGTCTCGGAGGGATTTCTCGAGGCGCGCGCGCCCATCGCGCAGAACGTGCCGGGAATCCGCGAGCTCACGCTGGATGGCGGCTACCGCTTCTCGGACTACACCACCGCCGGACACGCCAGCACCTACAAGTTCGAGCTGCAGTACGCGCCCACCTCGGACCTGCGCGTGCGTGGCTCGTTCGAGCGCGCGATCCGGGCGCCGAACATCATCGAGCTGTTCACTCCGCCGGCCTACAGTCAGCAGGGGGTCGTCGGCGTCGATCCCTGCGCCGGGGCCAATCCGGCGGCCAGCCTGACCGACTGCGAGCGGACCGGGGTGACACCGGCGCAGTACGGCCATATCCCGCAATGCGTCTCGGATCAATGCGGTCAGATCACGGGCGGCAACCCGGACCTGAAACCGGAAGTCGCCAACACCTACACGGTCGGCCTGACGGTGACCCCGGCACTGCTGCCGGACTTCAATGGCAGCATCGACTTCTTCAACATCGACCTGAAGAACGAGATCGCCACGGTGCCAGGCAACTACCTGTTCAATCAGTGCCTGCTCGCCGACAACCCGACCTACTGCGCCCAGATCGTGCGCAACCACGTCAACGGGGCCCTCAGCGGTGCCACGGTCGCCGGCGGCGGGTACATCGTGCAGACCTCGCAGAACATCGCGGAGGTGACCTTCGAAGGCATCGACGTCCAGGGCGCCTACAAGCTGCCGCTGCCGCAGTCCTGGGGCTCACTGAGCGCGATATTGAATGGCACGGCGCTCCTGAAGACCACGACGACACCCGCGCCGGGACAGCATACCTTCAACTGTGCGGGGCTCTTCGGTCCGAGCTGCGGTACGACGATCAATCCCAAGTGGCGTCACAACCTGCGCCTCAACTGGGACACGCCCCTGCGGGTGCTGGTCTCGGTGCAATGGCGCTTCATCGGCAAGGTTGGGCTGGACAACAACGACCCGGATCCAAGCCTGTTCGCCAGCCGCGAGGGGGTCTACGATCCGTACAACCGCCAGCTGCCCAACATCAGCTATCTCGATCTGTCCGCGAGCTACACGATCCGCGAGGGGATCTCGATCCGTGCGGGCATCAACAACCTGCTCGACAAGGATCCACCGATCGTTCCGACCGACTACACCGGAGGGGCGGGCAGCCCGAATACCTTCCCGAGCTACGACCTCCTCGGACGGCAGGCATTCGTCGGGTTTACCGCCAGATTCTAGGTAGACGGCGGCGGCGCGCGTGGGCGTGCCGCCGCCATCCACTTCAGCGCCGCGTCGACCGCGAAGGGCGCGGAGGCTCTTTTCCGGAAAATGTCAGGTCCGGATCGCAAGCGTCTTGCTGGCCGTAAGTACGGAACTTCTCCACGACGCGTAGCATCTCCTCCTCATCCAGAAAGCGCACGTCTCCTATCGCGCACGCCGCACGATATTGCGCGGCGAGATTCTCCACTTCGGCTGCCAGGCGCAGGGCGGCGGAGAGGTCGGCACCCAGTGCGATCACTCCGTGGTTGGCGAGAAGGCAGGCATTGCGGCCATCGAGCGCGGCCAGCGCCGCTGCCGAAAGCTGCTGCGAGCCGAAGGTGTGGTACGGCGCGCACCGAATGTCGATTCCTCCGGCGACAGCGACCATGTAATGAAAGGCCGGGATCCCGCGGCCGGTGCACGCCAGCGCAGTGGCATTCATCGAATGCGTGTGGACCACCGCACCGGCATCTGGACGGGCCCGGAAGATATCCCGATGAAAGCGCCATTCGCTCGAGGGTCGGCGGCGGCCGAACCAACGTCCGCCGAGGCTGACAAGAGGCATGTCCGCGGGCTTCAGCAGCTCGTAGTCCATCCCGGTCGGCGTGATGAGGAAGTGCGACGCGTCCCGCCGCAAGCTGAGGTTTCCGGACTTGCCGTGTGTGAGTCCGCTGCGCGTGAGCTCGCGGCTCGCACTCACGAGCGCTTTACGAAGAGTAAGGTCCGGATCCGGGCGTGCTGAGTGCGACACGAGAGCTACGGCGAGTCGGGATACAGCCTGCGCAGACCCTCGGCTGTCGCCGGGCAGACCCCCCGCTCCGTGATAAGTCCGGTCACGAGCCTGCCTGGCGTGACATCGAAGGCAAGGTTGAGCGCTGGACACCCCGGTGCCGCGACCCGGACCGTCTCCAGCCGGCCGGTGGTGGTCTGACCTACAACGTGAGTGACCTCCTCGGCCGGACGCTCCTCGATCACGATGTCACTACCCTTCGCGGTGCTCCAGTCGATCGTGCTGGCCGGTAGCGCGGCGTAAAAGGGCACGCCATTGTCGTGCGCCGCAAGCGCCTTGAGATAGGTGCCGACCTTGTTGCAGACGTCCCCACAGGCCGTCGTCCGGTCGCTGCCGACGATCACCAGGTCCACTGAGCCCCGCTGCATCAGATGGCCGCCGAGATTGTCCGCGATCAGCGTATGGGGCACGCCGTGCCCGCCAAGCTCGAATGCCGTGAGCGCCGCGCCCTGGTTCCGGGGGCGTGTCTCGTCCACCCACACGTGCAGCGCGATTCCGGCGTCATGCGCCATGTAGATTGGCGCGAGTGCCGTGCCCCAATCGACACACGCGAGCCACCCCGCATTGCAGTGGGTCAGTACGTTCACCGTCTTGTCTCCATGACGCGCCACGTTGCGGATCAGCTCGAGACCATTCACGCCGATCGCCCGGCATTGCTCGACGTCCGAATCGCAGATCGCGGCCGCCTCCAGCGACGCGACCTTCGCCCGGTCACCGGGCGGCGCAACCGCGACGACGCGGCGCATTCGGGCGAGCGCCCACGCCAGATTGATCGCCGTGGGACGCGTGGCAAGCAGCACTTGTTCCGCTTCAGCCATACCGCGATCCGAAGGATCGCACCGCATGGCCAGAGCGAATCCGTACGCAGCCGTCGCACCGATGAGGGGTGCGCCGCGAACGACCATTGTCCGGATCGCCAGCGCCGCCTCCTCGAGCGTCTTCAGATCCACGGTGACGAGCTCGAACGGCAGCCGCGACTGATCGATCACCCGTACCGTCCCGGCAGCGGTTGGCCAGATCGTGCGGTAGTGATTGCCGGCGACCCTCATGGTCCCATGATCGCATGCCCGGCTGCGCGGGCGCTCGGCTGCAGACGCTCGGGAGCGGTGGCGCTCGGGCGCGGCGGCGCTCGGGAGCGGTGGCGCTCGGGCGCGGGGCGCTCGGGCGCGGGGCGCTCGGGAGCGGCGGCGCTCGGGAGCGGCGGCGCTCGGGCACGGACCGCTCGGGCGCGGCGGCGCATGCCTGAGGAAGCGCTTGACTGCCATCCGGCGCAGCGCGGGACGACCCCGCACCGTAAAATGGGCCGCCGAACCGAAGCAGCGAGCCGCTTACCATGACCCGCCAGGCAGGATTGAACACCCGATGCGTGCATTCGGCACGCGCTCCCGATCCCACCACGGGAGCGGTGGCCCAGCCCATCTACCTCTCGACGACCTTCGAGCGGGACGCGGACGGATCGTACCCACGCGGCTATCGCTACTCTCGCGAAGGCGCTCCCAATCGCACAGTGCTCGAGAGCTGTGTCGCCGAGCTCGAGGGGGGCATCGGCGCTCTCGCCTTCTCCTCCGGGCTGGCGGTCAACATGGCACTGCTGGAGCTGTTGAGTGCGGGCGACCAGCTGGTAGCGCCGCACGCGGCTTACTACGGCACGCTCAAGCAGTTTCGCGAGCACGCCATCCGGCGCGGTGTCCTGGTCGAGCTCGCCGATTTCAGCAGTCCGGCGAGTGTGCAGGCCGCCATCAGCTCCCGCACTCGCCTGGTCTGGCTCGAGACCCCGGCCAATCCGCTTCTGAGCATCACGGACCTGCCACGCATGAGCGCGCTCGGGCACGAGGTCGGCGCCCTGGTGGTCTGTGACAACACATTTGCCACACCGGTGTGTCAGCGGCCGTTCGACTTCGGAGTCGATGTGGTGGTCCACAGCGGCACCAAGTACTTCGGTGGCCACAGTGATGTGATGAGCGGCCTCGTCGTCGTGCGCAAGGACAGGGAGCTGCTCGAGCGCCTGCAGAACTGGCAGAGAATGGCGGGCTCCATGCTCGCGCCATTCGACTGCTGGCTGCTGCGTAGAAGTATCGCGACG
Organism: Steroidobacteraceae bacterium; assembly: GCA_035710545.1. Taxonomy (GTDB): domain Bacteria; phylum Pseudomonadota; class Gammaproteobacteria; order Steroidobacterales; family Steroidobacteraceae; genus 13-2-20CM-66-19. The sequence goes on along the minus strand of DASTDD010000253.1, from coordinate 1,442 downwards.
CTGGCACTACGCGTTCGCACGCAATGCGCGAACGCGCAGCGGGTAGCGGAATTTCTTCGCGCTCACGCGGGTGTCGAGCACGTCTACTACCCCGGCCTGCCTGACCATCCTGACCACGAGATCGCAGCAGCCCAGATGCGCGGCGGATTCGGAGCGGTTCTGTCCGTGTGCATCGCCGGCGGTGCCGCTGCGGCCATCGGCACCGCGCGTCGCACTCGCTTGTTCACGCGCGCGACCAGCCTCGGAGGCGTCGAGAGTCTGATCGAGCACCGGGCTTCGATCGAGGGCCCCGGCTCGACCGCGCCACAGAACCTGCTGCGTCTCTCCATCGGCATCGAGGACGCGGACGACCTCATCGAAGATCTCGCTCAGGCAATGGGATGAGTCGATTCGCGATCGCAGCGGCGCTCGCCATGGTGGCGTTCGCCTCGAACTCGATCCTGTGCCGCATGGCGTTGCGGGGAACCGCCATCGACCCGGCATCATTCACGAGCGTACGCCTCGTGACGGGCGCGCTGACTCTGTGGTTGCTCGTGCGGGTGGGTCGGGGCGGTCTGGCGTGGGCCGGAGATTGGGGCTCGGCCCTGGCGCTGCTCGTGTACGCCGTGACGTTCTCATTCTCCTACGTCGGACTGACGGCCGGCACAGGGGCGCTGCTGCTGTTCGGGGCCGTTCAACTCATCATGATCGCTTCGGGTCTGATAGCCGGCGAGCGCGTCACCGTGCCGCTGGGAGTCGGCTGGGCTCTGGCTGCCGCAGGGGTAGCGATCCTGATATTTCCGGGAATCTCGGCTCCGCCTGCTCGCGATGCGGGACTCATGATCTGCGCCGGGTTTGCCTGGGGCGTCTATTCGTTGCGAGGCCGGCGCTCGAAGGATGCGCTACGTGACACGGCCGGTAATTTCGTACGTGCCGCGCCCGGGGCGCTCCTGGTGAGCGCTCTCTGGTGGGCGCACCGCTCCTGGGACACCGAGGGAATCATCCTGGCGGCCCTCTCGGGTGCCATCGCGTCGGGGCTGGGCTACGCGGCCTGGTACACGGCGCTGCCGCGACTCAGCGCAATTGCCGCCGGGAACGCACAGCTGAGTGTCCCGGTGATCGCAGCTTTTGGGGGTGTGCTGCTCTTCGGGGAAGCCATCACCGCGCGCCTTGCGATAGCTTCGGTGCTTGTCCTGGGCGGCATCGCGCTTGCGCTACGCAAGTGATGTCCCAGCATGGGATCTGAGCGTGGACCAGGCGGCGTGCAAGCTGCGCTTGGGTCGCGTTGTGCAAATGAGGGCCGCAGCGTGAGATCTGCGCGTGGGCTTGCCCCCTGGAAAAGAGCTCAGACGCAAGGGGGCAGCGCCCACGCGCAGATCTCACGCTGGGACTTCCCCCCGCGCAGATCGCACGCTCCGAGGAAGGAGCCGCCTAGTGTCCCGAGCCCTCCTGAGAGACGAGCC
>DASTDD010000252.1:0-4221 GCA_035710545.1 Steroidobacteraceae bacterium | reverse complement strand
CGGGGCCCGCGACTCGGCGCGCCGTATGGCGTAGCGCCGCGTACGCCCGCGTCCGGGTAGGCAAGAGGCCGGGCCGCTGCGAGGACGCTCACTGCATGTCAGACAACGGACCACGCATCCGCGCGCCGCAGGCCGCCGCAGCGGTGGCCGGCGGGCTCGAGCGCCGCGAGCGGAGCATCCGCAGTGTAGCGATCGTCGGCGGAGGCACGGCCGGTTGGCTCGCAGCCAGCATGCTGGCGCGAGCGCTGCCTGGTACGGGCACAGTCATCAGCGTGATCGAGTCCCCCGAGATCGGAATCGTCGGGGTGGGGGAGGCCACTATCCCACCGATCATCGATCTGCTGCGGTTCCTCGGCATCGATGAGAGCGACTTCATCCGGCATACCAATGCGACCTTCAAGCTCGGCATCAAGTTCATCGACTGGCGCGAGCTGGGGCATTCGTACTGGCACCCCTTCGGCACCTTCGGTGCCCCGGTCAGCCGGCGTCCTTTCCATCACTGCTGGCACCGCGCACGCGCCGCGGGCCTGCCGTTGCGCTTCAACGACTTCAGCGTCTGCGCCGCACTCGGCGATGTCGGCAAGTTCCGCTTTCCTGACCGCCAACCCGACGCTCCAGGGGCGGGGCTGCGTTACGCGCTGCATTTCGACGCCACGCTGGTCGGGAAATACCTGCGCGCCTACGCGCAACGCCTCGGCGTTGTCCACCTCGAGCGCACCGTGGCAGGGGCGACGCGGCGCGACGATGGCGCGCTCGAAGAGCTGAGGTTCTCGGACGGCTCGAGCCTGCAGGCCGACCTCTACATCGACTGCAGCGGCTTTCGGGGCGCGCTCATCGAGCAGGTCCTCAGCACGGGATATCTTGACTGGACGGCGATGCTGCCATGCGATCGCGCCGTGGCTTTTCCGGCGGCGTCGAAGTTGCCGCGCCCGCCGTACACGCAGGCCCTCGCACGCAGTGCCGGGTGGCAGTGGCGCATTCCGTTGCAGAATCGGGATGGCAACGGCTACGTCTATTCGAGCGCCCATCTCAGCGAGGCGCAGGCACTCGCGGATCTCGAGGGCACTGTGGGCAGCGCTCCGCTTGCCGAGCCACGGCGTCTGCGCTTTGTCACCGGCCGGCGCAGGCTCTTCTGGCAACGCAACTGCATCGCGCTCGGGCTCGCCTCCGGCTTCCTCGAGCCGCTTGAGTCGACCAGCATCCACCTCGTGAGCAGCGGCCTGTACCATCTGCTCGAGCACTTCCCGGACCGCGACTTCGATCAGGCCAATATCGACGCCTACAACGCGCGTGTGATTGAGGAGTTCGAGGCGATCCGCGATTTCATCGTCCTCCACTACTGCCTCGTGCAGCGCGGCGACACCGAGTTCTGGCGCTATTGCCGCTCGATGGCGATTCCAGACAGCCTGCGCGAGCGCATCGAGCTGTATCGCGGCACGGGACGCATCCGAATTCGCTCCGGTGAGCTGTTTACCGAGCTCAGCTGGTTTTACATCCTCGAGGGTCTGGGCATGCGGCCGGCGAGCTACGATCCGCTCCTGGACGTCGTAACGACGGATAGCCTGCGTGAGATCCTGGCTTCGTTGGCGTCGTCGACGGCAGCGGCGGTCGAGCCCGCCTTGCCCCACGACAGCTACTTTCCGGCACCGGCGGGTCGCCAGCCGACCGCGCGCCCATGAATGCGCACGAACACGCGAGTTCTGGACGCAACGACCCATGTCCCTGCGGGAGCCGCCAGCGGTATAAGTCCTGCTGCGGGACATTGAGCGCCGGCGGCCCGGCAGGTCAAGAGCCGCTCGATCCGCCGTCCGGCCTGCCCATGCTGAATGCGGGACGATTGACGGAACTTCTGGAGGGCTCCCGCTACGCGGAGCTCGAATCGGCCACCTGGGAGCTCCTCGACGCCCGGCCGCAGTCTGCCCCGCTCTGGCAGCTGCTCGGCGTGGCCCGCGCCAGGCAGGGCAAGGATCCCCTGCATGCCTTGGAAATGGGCGTGCGCTGTGCACCAGACGATGCCGCGGCTCACCTCAACTTGGGCAATGCGCTGGCGCGCCTCGGACGACCGGACGAGGCGGCGGCCAGCTATGGCCGCGCACTCGACATCGATCCTGCGTTTGCCGAGGCACACGCCAATCTCGGCCTGCTGCGCTTGGAGCTTGGGAATCTGCAGGAGGCCTTGGTCAGCTGCCGGCAGGCGCTCGGCATCAGGCCTGACTCTGCCGATGCTCATCAGAGTCTGGGTAGGGTGCAGCTGCGGCTGGGGCGATTCGACGAGGCACTACGCAGCTGCCGCCGCGCCATCGCTATCGATCCGCAGTGTGCCGAAGGCCACAATACGCTCGGCAGTGCGCTGCTCGGCCTGGCCAGGGTGCAGGAAGCGATTGCGAGCTTTCAGCGCGCGCTCGAGATCAGCCCCGGCCTTGCCGAAGCACATGCAAATCGGGCCCAGGCGCTGCGCGGCATCGGGCGGCTCGACGAGGCGGTGGCGGGATACCGGCGGGCCCTCGCGATACAGCCGCGGCTGGTGCTGGCCCATACTGAGCTGGCCACCGCGCTCAGACTCCAGCTCCGTGGCGAAGAAGCAGAAAAGAGTTGTCGCCAGGCTCTCGTGATAGACCCCGGCTGCGTCGCGGCCCTGGTCGTGCTCGCGGAAATTCGAGCCGATGTTGGCCTCTTCGGTGAGGCTGAGGAGCTGTTCCGCCGCGCCATCTCAGCGGATCCGAGCTCGCCGGAGGCCTGGGCCGGGCTAGTGCGCGTGCGCCGGATGACACCCGGGGACGCGGCATGGCTGGCGGCGATGCAGCGCCTGGTGGAACAGGGCATTCCGTCCCGGCAGGAGCTGCTGTTGCGCTATGCCATCGGCAAGTACTGCGATGACATTGGAGAATTTGGCCAGGCCTTCCGGAACTACGAGCGTGCCAACGAGCTGGCGAAGCATTGCGGGCCTCCGCATGACCGCGCGGCGCTGTCAGCCGCGACAGACCTGGTCATCCGCTCTCATGATGAACAGTGGATCAAACGCCGGCGTGGCGGAGTGGATCAGTCGGCGCGGCCGGTATTCATCGTTGGCATGCTGCGCTCCGGCACCACGCTGGCGGAGCAGATTCTGGCGTCACACCCGGCGGTATTCGGCGCCGGCGAGCTGACGTTCTGGAGCGGGGCCACCGCTGAGGCATTGTCCGGTGCCCGCGTCTCGTCTACGGCGACCCTGCGAATCAGCGATTCCTCCCTTGCCGATCTGGGCAGTCGCTACCTTGGCGTGCTGCAGGAGTTATCCCCGGATGCCCTGCGGGTCGTGGACAAGCTGCCCACCAATTTTCTGTCACTTGGCCTGATACACGCGGCGCTGCCGCGTGCGCGGATCATCCACCTGCTGCGCCACCCCATCGACACGTGCCTGTCCATCTATTTTCAACATTTTGAGGCGGCCAACACCTATACCCACGATCTGGCCGATCTGGCGCATTACTACCGAGAATACTGGCGCCTGATGAGGCACTGGCGCGCGGTGTTGCCGCCCGACACGCTGCTGCAAATGCCCTACGAGGGACTGGTTGCAGACCTGCCGGCCTGGGCCCGAAAGATGGTGGAGTTCATCGAGTTACCCTGGGATTCCCGCTGCCTCGAGTTCCACCGCGCGGGCCGTCCGGTGGTCACGGCCAGCAAGTGGCAGGTACGGCAGAAGCTATTCGCCTCATCCGTGGGACGCTGGCGTCACTACGAGCGTTTCGTCGCCGCACTTACGCCGCTGCTGAAACTGGAGGCCGTTTGAAGAGCTTCGCGCATACGTACGGGAGCGGCCGGGGCGCCGCCACTTTGTTGACCGACCTATCCGGCCAGCGCATGCTCTCATGCATCGTTGCCATTGCCATTCGCCCCGCTGGCGGACCAAAAACCCGATGAAGGATCTTAGGCCTCCCTCCGTCACTATCCAGGAAGTTGCCGATCTAGCTCAGGTCTCCTCGAAGACCGTCTCGCGCGTACTTAACGATGAGCCGACGGTTCGCGACGTTACCCGCAACCGAATTCTGAAGGTCATCGAGCAGCTCGACTATCGGCCGAATCTCAACGCGAGAGGACTAGCCGGGGACCGCTCGTTCCTCATCGGACTGTTCTGCGACCGACCCGGCGACTACCTGAGCGAGTTCCAGGCCGGCGCGGTGGAGCGCTGTCGCGAATCCGATTTTCACCTTATGGTTGAGCCGTGGGACAGCACCAGTC
>DASTDD010000251.1:0-3651 GCA_035710545.1 Steroidobacteraceae bacterium | reverse complement strand
CAGCGGCGCGCGATCGACTCCGCCGAGCTCTCAGCACTGGAGACAGCCGCGGGCGTCATCGGCGCCGCGCTGCATCGCGAGCGTCTGGTCGACGATGTGCGCCGCACGCGCGAGCGGGCCGCGGAAGAGAAGGTCACCGAGCTGGCCAAGGCCAACGCGGTCATCCGCGGCAACCTGGAGCGTCTGGCGAGCGAGCCCGACCTGCACAGCTTCATGGGCCACATGCTGCTCGAGACGACACGGCAGTTCGATGCGGCGTCCGGCTCGGTCATCGTCTCCAAGGATTCGCTGCAGGAGTGGCGCGTCCTGGCACATGTTCGCGCCGGCCAGCTCGAGTCACCGCCCTTTGCCGCGAGCGTGCCCTTCGCCGGGTCCCCGTTCACGGAAGTCTTCGGCCGCAGTCCGAAGGCTGCCTACATGAACGTGCAGCAGGGCAATTGGGAGATCTGGCCCGGCGCGCTGGACTATCACCGCCGCGAAAACTTTGTCAGCGTTCTGATCTATCCCCTGGTCTTTGGCGCCCGCAACGTGGGCTTCTTCGTCCTATCGTTCCGTCGCGAAGCGCCCGAGGTTCAGCACAGTGAGCTGCTCGTCGCGCTCGCACAGCAGGCAACGCTTGCCGTGCAGCTCACGCGGCTGGCGTATTCGGCGAAGGAAGCGGCCGTTCTGGTGGAGCGCACCCGCATCGGCCAGGAGATTCACGACGGCCTCGCACAGGCTTTCACCGGCATCCTGATGCAGCTGGGCGCGGCAGAGGAATTTCCGGTCTGCAAGAAGAAGAATTCCGAGCTGGGCGGCATTCTCAATCGGGTGCGCGACCTGGCTCGGGATGGCTTGTCCGAGGCGCGCCGGTCCGTGATGGCGCTGCGGCTGGATCAGACCCGCCGCGCGGGGCTCGAGAACGCGCTGCGGCAGCTCGCGGATCGCTCGACGATCCCGGGCCGCCTCAACTGCACGTTCGAAGGCGGAGATTTTCCCACCGGACTCAAGCCGGAGCACGAGCACGAGCTGCTGCGCATCGCGCAGGAGGCGGTGAGCAACGCAGTGCGTCATGCGCACCCCAACAACGTAATGATCAAGATGTCGGACGAGCCAGCACACTGGCAATTGTCGGTGGCCGACGACGGAGTCGGCATGGACAAACACGTCGAGGCGTACTCGGGCGAGGGGTTCGGGCTGACCAGTATGCGTCAACGAGCAGGAGCCATCGGAGGGGAATGGCAGATAGACAGTCAACCGGGCGTCGGGACACGAGTGAGCGTGCGACTGCCCAAGCGGAGAGCCTGATGGTTGCCGTTCTCAAGAGAAAGATCCGCGTCATTCTCGCGGATGATCATCCAGTGGTCCGCGACGGGCTCGCGGCCATGGTCAATCAACAGCCGGACATGGAGGTGGTCGCCGAGGCCGGAGACGGCGAAGAGGCGATCACCCTCTACGAGCAGCACCGCCCGGATGTGATGGTGCTCGACCTGCGCATGCCCAAGCGTGACGGCGTGGCCGTGGTGCAGCGCGTCCTGGAGCTCAATCCCAAGGCGTGCCTGCTCATCATGACGACGTACGATGGCGATGAGGACATCTTCCAGTGCCTCAGCCAGGGCGCGAAGGGTTATCTGCTCAAGGATGCGCCGCGGCAGGAGATTCTGTCGGCGATCCGCGCGGTCAGCGAAGACCGTCCCTACACTTCATCGTCCGTGGCGGCAAAAGCCCTGCAGAGGATGGCGAAACCGAGCCTGACGCAGCGCGAGCTCGATGTGCTGCAGCTCGTCGCCCAGGGGCGAAGCAACAAGGATATCGCCCGCCGACTGTCCATCACGGAGGGGACGGCCAAGACTCATGTCAAGGCCATCCTGACCAAGCTCGATGCGATCAGCCGCACCGAGGCGGTCGCCGTAGCCCACAAGCGGGGCATGATCCGGCTGTAATCTTTCGGCAGCAATGCGGTCGCTGTCGCCGATCAGCGAATGCCGCGGCCGGTCCAGCTGCGGTAGCAGGCGAAATGAAAATGCAGCGTCGGCACATCGTTGCCGCGCGGCATCTCCACCTCATATTCGATCTCGTGCTCCTGGATCGACCCGCCGCACCCGTTGCACAGGGCGCCGCTTCCGTGGCCGGCCCAGGTGCGCAGGCGCTCGTCGCCCTGCAGTGATTGCCGCTCGTTACCTGTTGTCATTGCGCTTTCTGCGAGCATCGAGGTCTCCATGGCTGCTCTGACGTCGTTAGAGACTATGGACGGCGTTTTTCGTTCCCTGCTCAACGCCCATGCGCGCACAAGGATGACAAGCGAATTGTATCAAACCTTGGGCGGCTGAAACCCCTCCGGAGCTTGCGAGCCCGCGCCAAAAAAATATTTCTCCATCTCCGTCTCGAGAAACTTGCGCGCCTTGGGCTCGATGGGCGTCAGTCGATATTCGTTGATCAGCATGGTCTGGTGTTTTAGCCAGTGCGCCCAGGCTTCGCGCGAAACGCTCTCGTAGATGCGTTTGCCGAGCTCGCCCGGATACGGGGGGCGATCGAAACCCGGCGCTTCGCGCTTCAACAGCACGCACTGCACAGTACGGGACATGATATTTCCTCACGCGATGTAAGTGGCTGAAGTTTGTATGAAGGTTCCTTCGAGAACGCAAATATGCAAGCCTGATGAAAGCTTGGCGACGTATACGATTTCAGCGCCAGGTGAGCCGAAGCAGCGAACCACGCCGGCGTCGGCGCATTGCGACACTTGACACCAGAATTCGCGCATTGCGATAAGCACTCCAGCGCGTGATGACAGCGTGCGGGGCGAACACCCTGTCACGCTCGGGGCACACCCGTTGGGTCCGGCTGGAACATCGTCGGACGGCCGAGCTCCTCGAGCAGGCTTCTGATCGGCGCCGGCAACCCGACGCGCGCAGGGTGCTTGGTGTCATACCAGACTGTCGGAATCGAATCCATCACGCGCATCTGCCCGGCGCACTGCATCAGCAATGGCCGGATGACGAGGTTGAAGTGCGTGAACCCGTGCTCCACGACACCCAGCGCCTGTGGCTCGGCATCGGCCGCGCGCAGAGTCTGTTCCGCGTAGGCACTCGCGGCGGAGGCCGTGTCGAATTCCGGCAGACACCACAGCCCGCCCCAGATTCCGGAATCGGGTCTGCGCTCGAGCAACACGCTGCCGTCCTTGCGCATCGCGACCAACATGAAGACTTCCCGATTGCGTTTTGCGCGAACGCGTCGTGCCGGCGGCAGATCCAGCTGGCGGCCCATGCGTTTCGCGAAGCAGCCCTCCGCGAGGGGGCAGTATTCACACAAGGGTTTGTGTCTCGTGCAGACCATCGCGCCCAGATCCATGATGGCCTGCGTGTAGGTCTCAACCTGCTCGTGCGGCGTGCAGCGCTCCGACAGCTCCCACAAGTGAGTCACCACCGATCGATCCGCCGGATCTCCGAGCACGCCGAAGTATCGCGTCAGCACCCGCTTCACGTTGCCGTCGAGAATCGGATGGCGCTGTCCGCAGGCGAATGTCAGGATCGCGCCCGCCGTCGAGCGCCCGATGCCCGGAAGATCTGCGACAGCCTCGAAGCGGGTCGGGAAAGCGCCACCAAACTCCTCGCGGATGCGGATTGCGGCGCGGTGGAGATTACGGGCGCGCGCGTAGTAGCCGAGCCCGGACCA
>DASTDD010000250.1:0-15804 GCA_035710545.1 Steroidobacteraceae bacterium | reverse complement strand
GGCACTTACAGAGCCGGAAACGGCCCGCGCGGCGGGGGCTTCTCGGGCGCGTTGCGCGCCGACAGACGGGGGCGATAACGCCTCCAGTGCATGAGAGCGAACAGGATGGCCGCCGCGCCCAGCACCTCGTGAGCGGCTGCGGCCGCATCGTGGAGCGCATCGGTCGTGTAGTAGAGCGCGTAGCCGCTGAGCGCCAGAATGATGGCAACGCCGGCCATCGCCAGCCCGGAGAGTCGCTTGATCGTCTGTGGCCACCGATCGCTGACGTGGCGAGCAGTGATCCAGCCGAGCAGGAACACCCCTCCCACGGCAATCCAGCCGTGCAGCCGCAGGATCGTCGGCTCCCAGGGGTGCGGTACGGGACCGAAGGCACCCGCGCGCGCGAAGAATTCATGCAGGATCAGCCAGAAGCAGCCGCTCGCCCACAATCCCCCGAAGATGAGATAGAGCGCCGCGCGCTGGCCGGATCGCATCGGAGTCGGAAGGTTGGCTGCCATGGGCTTCAGGCCGATGGTGCGCCGTCGACGCGCAGCGCGACCTGCCACAGCGACATCACCCAGCGCGCACCCTGGGTCACGTGCTCGCAGGACAACGTCGCTCCGGCGATGTTCTTGATGTCGGTGCCGAAACGCAGCTGCTGCAGATTCTGCCGGCCCTCGAACTGCTTCCGCCATGCCTTGCCGCGGATCTCCCCGCCGTGGCTCTCGCGATAGGAGAGCACTTCGATCGGGGTCATCCGGCCCGACCGATCGATCGCGACTGCGTAGGTGATCATTTCCTGTCTGCCCAACACCTCGTCCACGAACACGTGTCCGAGCAGCTCATCGCCCCGGAACGCCTTCCAGGCTCGCAGCGACCGGTGCGGAGGCTGCGCTCCGGCAAGCTGTGTCACGCGTTCCTTCTGCCCGGGACTGAGACTGAGGGCGATCTCCTGGAAGCGATCGGCTTGCGCGAACAGCTCGCGCTGGGCTTGTTCAACGCTCAGGTAGTCGGCGGCCACCACTGCGTGCACGGGAGCAATCGCGAGCGCTGCCAGCCCTGCGATGCTCAGCGGCGCGAGAGGTCCCTCACCGGGCATCGGTACACCTCATGGACATGACGCTATCTTGACAATAATGCAAATGCGAATCATTCTTACTCTCATAGCATAGCGAGCGGACGGCGCTCGCGCCAGCCCACGGAACGTGATGCCCGCAACGGCTGCGGTACTGCCGGAACGGAAAGCGCAGCCGCAGATCCGGCGCTTGCGCACCGGACTCGGCACGCTCATCGCGATTGCGGCCGCCAGCCACTCAGCCGATGCAGCCCTTGCGGCCGTGAACGCTGCCTATCGGGTCATTGCGCGACTGCAGGCTCTGCTGCATCCCCTGGCAGCCGGCAGCGACCTTTCCAGGATCAACGCCAGCCTGAAGCCGGCGCCGGTACCGGTGACGGCGGTTACGTGGAGTTTGCTGCGGTTAGCGCGCGAGCTCAGTACTTTGACCGACGGGCTGTTCGATCCTTGTCTGCCGACACGCCCCGGAAGGGTTCAGGACCTGGAGCTGCTTCCCGACCATTGCGTCGTGGCGCACGTGCCGGTGGCGTTGGACTTCGGAGGCTTCGCCAAGGGCTACGCAATCGATGCCGCAGTGGAATGCCTGGTCGAGCACGGCTGCAGCGCCGGTGTGGTGAATGCGGGCGGAGATCTGCGCGCCTTCGGTCCGGACCCCTGCCCTGTCCTGCTGCGCCGATCCGACGGGGCATTCGACCGCTTCGATCTGTTCGGCGCGTCGCTTGCCGTCAGCGATGCGGACTCACTACATCGTCCCACGGAGCACCGCGGCTACTACAACCGGCACCGGCCACAGGACAGACTGGTGCGGCGATACGCCGCCGTGCTTGCCCCCACCGCAGTGCTCGCCGACGCGCTCGCGAAGTGTCTGATGCTGTGTCCCGAGGCAACCGCGTCAGATCTGCTGAGTGCTTACGCAGCTTCGCAGCCCTAGCAAGCGCCAAGCGACGAGCGACAACCGCGCTTTTCGCTCCTCACGCGAGGGGCGCGACAGGAACGTCGCGATCCCGAGCCATTCGTATTAGATCGCCCGCTCGTTGGGCGAGCGCGCGTGACCCAGGACTTCTTCCGGCGCCTCGCCCGTATCCGGCACCTCTTCCTCGCCCACCTTGTCAGCCATCGCGCCGGCGGCACCGTCATCGAACACGAAGCCGCCCGCCTGGCGGCTCCAGAGCCGATGATAGCTGCCGCCGCGCGCGAGCAGCGCCGCGTGCGTGCCATCCTCGACGATGCGGCCCTGATCGAACACCAGGATCCGGTCGAGGTGCGCGATGGTGGAGAGACGGTGCGCCACCACGATCACCGTCTTCCCCCTCATCGCATCGTCGAGCGTCTCCTGGATCGCCTGCTCGGTGATCGAATCGAGGCTCGAGGTGGCCTCATCCAGGATCAGGATCGGCGCGTTCTTCACCACGACGCGCGCGATGGCGATCCGCTGCCGCTGGCCGCCGGAGAGCTTCACGCCCCGCTCACCCACGAGCGAGGCGTACTGGTCCTTGATCTGCACGATGAAGTCATGCGCATGCGCCTTGCGAGCCGCATCGACTATCTCCTCCTCGGTCGCCTCGAGGCGCCCATAGCGGATGTTCTCGAGCAGGCTGCGGTGGAACAGGTTCGGATCCTGCGGAATGAGGCTGAGCTGGGAATGCAGGGACTCCTGCGTCATCGCGCAAATGTCCTGTCCATCGATGAGGATCGCGCCTTCCTGGGGGTCGTACAGGCGCAGGATCAGGCTGACGAAGGTTGACTTGCCCGAGCCCGAGAAGCCCACCAGTCCGACACGCTGACCGGCGGCAATCTCGACGCTCAGATTGCGGAAGATGGGGCGCTCCGCAGCGTAGGCGAATGTGACATCCCGGAACTGGATGCGCCCCCGCGCGATGGTCGCTGGGACGGCGTTCGGCTGGTCCACGATCTCATGGGGGCGGACGATCGTGTTGACGCCGTTGGTGACGTTCCCCAGATATTCGAAGAATTCCAGGAACCGCCGGCTGAGATTGCGTGCCTCGTTGATGATGAGGAGCGTCGTGGTGCTCGCCACGACGAACTCGGCGACGGAGATCTCGCCACGGCCCCAGAGGCGCAAAGCGTAGTACAGGACTCCGACCTTCAGAATTGCCGCGGCCGTGTACTGAAACCAGCGTACCCGCTCGGAAGACCAGCTCGAAAGGCGCACCGCCCGCAGCTCTTTGCGCAGTTGTGCATCCAGATACTCGCGTTCGTAGTCCAGCCGCGCGAACAACCTCGTGCTCGTGAGATTGGTCACCGCGTCGACCACCTTGCCTGTGGTCTCGCTGCGTGCAGCCGCCGCCCCAACCGCGAAGGGCCGCGTACGCGTGGCCAGCCAGAAGGAGGCGCATACGAACCCCAGCGCCCAGATACCGACGAATTCGGCCAGCCCCGAATGGGCCTTGGCCAGCATGACGATGGCGACCCCAAACACGATCGCCATCGGCCAGAAGTCGAAAATCACGGTCCAGAGCGTCTGCGATACACCCATGGAGGTCTCGCTGATGCGGTGAGCGAGCGCGCCGGCGAAATCGTTACTGAGGTACCGGTGGGAGTGATGCTGCAGATAGGCGTACAGCGTGCGCGTCACCGTCTGTCGCTGGCGGGGGCCGACGAGAATCTGACAGGTGCCGCCTGCGCGACTGAAGATGACTTCCCCGATGGCGAGCGCAACGAACAGCCAGAGAGGTCCACTGAGCGCCGTGACGTACGACAGCGATTGCTCGTGAGCGCGCGTGACGGCCTTGATGATCTGGCCCGTGGCATAGGGAATCAGAATGCCGCACGTGGAGTTGATCGCCTCGAGCAGCACCATCGAGAGATACCACCAGCGGAATCTCCCGATGAAGTAGCAAATGAAGCGGAACGGTGTCGCCGGCAGTGCAGGCGCGCCGGGTGCACGTTGCATTGACTCATCCATGGCCAGTCGGGTCGCCGCGCGGGCCGCCCGGGAGAGTGCTCCGCGGATTGGCTCAGCCGGACGAATGGGCGCGCGGTTGTGCGCGCATGCCGTATTGTACCCGCGAGTGCTGCGCCGCCACCGCAGTGGCGCGGATCACCGCCACTGCGCGGATCCTAGTGCAGCGGCTCGAAGCCGTATTTGTGGAAAATTCTGGCCGCGGCCTCACTGCGAACGAACTCCTCGAAGGCTGCGGCCTCAGGACCTGCGTGCAGCGTCAGGGCGATCGGATAGGTGACGGGCGGGTACGAGCCGGCGGGAAACCGCGCCACGATGCGCACTCGTTTCTCGGCCAGGGCGTCCGTCCTGTAGACGATCCCCAGAGGCGCCTCCCCGCGGGCTACGTACGCTAGAGCTGCACGCACGTTCTCGGCACGCGCGATACGCCCGGATACCTGGTCCCACGCCCCCAACTTCTGCAGCGCCGCTCGCGCGTATTTACCAACCGGGACAGAGTCCGGGTCCCCTGTGGCGAGCTTGCCATCGGGTCCTAAAGCAGGACCGAGATCGACTCCGTGCGCAAGCTTCAGGCTGACCCTGCTGTCCGCCGGCGCGATGAGCACCAGGCTGTTGCCAACGACGTCGTGCCGCGAGCCCGGACGCAGCAGCTTGCGGCCGTCCAGATAGTCCATCCAGTCGAGATCTGCCGAGAAGAACACATCCGCCGGGGCGCCGGCCTCGATCTGCTTGGCCAGCACCGAGCTCGCGGCAAAGGAGGACCGGATGGGGACCTGGGTTTGGTCCGTGTACGCCTTGTCGAGCTCACCCAGCACGTCGGTGAGGGACGCTGCTCCGAATACCAGTACGGCTCTGGCCTCCTGGGCCGGCGTGGCCGCTGCACCGATCGCCAGACAGACCACCAGGATCCATGACACACCGATCCGCAGGGTGCGCATCCGGGCTCCATCGAAATATACGAATGGATACACCGATACCAGCTCTCAACTGGCACTGCAAGCAGCGAGCGGTGCGCGTGGAAGGCCCTGGAGTTCTGGGGGGAAGCCCCCTTGCGCCGGAGCCCTCTTCCAGGGGGCGACCCCCAGAACTCAAGGGGCTTTCGCGCAGCCTCGTGAGGGAATCAGTGCCGCTTGGGGCCGCCGGGGATGGGCGGCTTCAGACCGCCGGGGTAGCCGGTCTGCGGCTTGGATGCGCCGGAGGTCGCCGCTGGCTGCGAGGCGCTGCCCGGACTGGCCGGGCTGGTCCCGGCACCCGGGAGGGTGGGATTCGTGGAGGTGGTGCCAGTGGAGCTGGCAGCGGGGGTGGCGGGTCCGCTCCCGGGAGCAGAGGCGCCCGCCGGCGGTGTCGACGGACGGACCGTAGCGGTGGGTTGCGCGGAGGTCGATTTAGTCGCTCCGCTGGACGCGCCGGACTTGGCGGCGACCGGCGCCTGCGGTGGAAGCACTTCAACGGACAAAGTAAAAGTGCGCTTCTCCGCCGCCTGCAGCGCACCGACGTTCACCACCTGGCGCGTCACTTCCTCGCCACGGTCGTTGCGGATGGCGATGATGACGAAGTACTCGAGGGGCTGGTCGAGCGGGGGATGCCGGATCATCCCTTCCACACGCAGCGCAGGCGTGGCTGCCACCTGACGTTTCGCCGCTTCCGAGTCGAAACGCAGGTGGTGCATGCAGCCCGGGCAGATGCTGAGGCTTTCGAGAATCGTCGCCTTGCAGTGCGGACAGGTGCGCGTCTTGCCCGTAGCGACCGGGCGAGAGCCCACGCTCATGAACCGGTGCCGTAACCCTTGGTTTCGGACTTGCTGCGGGATTCGCCGTCGGACCAGCCGAACTCGACCTGGCCGCGCATCCGCGATCCTGCCGCGACGGTCAGTGACCCGGCTTTGACGTCACCGCTGATCACGCCCCCTTCGAGCAGCTCCACGCGCTTGGCGTTGTCGATATTGCCCAGCAGCTCGCCCCCCACGACGACCACGCTGGCCTTCACCTGACCTTCCAGGTGCGCGCCGGTGTCCAGGGTGACATTCCCATCCACGTGGACATCGCCCTTGAAGCGGCCCGCGATCCGGACGTGGCCCGAGCCTACGATCTTGCCCTCGATCGTCAGGTCGGAGGCGATGACCGACTCCTTCATATCCAGACGCTGAGATTCCTTGACCGGTCGGCGTGCAGGCTCGGGGCTCAGCGGCGCAACATTCGTCTTCTCCGGCTCGCGCGGGTGCGGCATGGGCCCCGCGCTCGGCGGAAGATTTTGCGCCGGCGCCGGGCCGGGTCCTGTGTTCGTGTCTTTCCAGAGCGCCATGAGTAGCCCCCGTCAGTTAAAACAAGAAAATGACATGCCGGCCAGGCCAGTAGCCAGTGTCGCCGGCCGCAGACATGCCAGGTCCAAGCCCAAGCCGCGGCGGCCGCTCCCAGACCGATCGGTTAAGCTTGCCGCCGATCGATTCCGGAGGGAAGCCGTTTGAGCCCGAAAAAGGTCCATCTGATCGCGGCGGCGCGTCCGAACTTCATGAAGGTCGCGCCCTTGTACCACGCTTTGGCAAAGGAAAGTGGGTGCACAGCGCACATCGTGCATACCGGGCAGCACTACGACGCCAATATGTCCGACGCGTTCTTCACGGACCTGCACCTGCCCGAGCCGGCGCACCACCTGGAGATCGGAAGCGGCACCCACGCCGAGCAGACAGGTCGCACCATGATCGCCTACGAGGCGGTCTGTCAACACGATCGCCCTGATGCCATCGTCGTAGTGGGAGACGTGAACGCCACGGCTGCCTGCGCCATGGTCGGGGCGAAGCTATGGATTCCGGTCGTGCACCTCGAGGCGGGCCTGCGTAGCGGCGACCGCCGGATGCCGGAAGAGATCAATCGCCTGGTCACGGATGCCATCTCGGACCTGCTCTGGACCCCCTCCCCGGATGCCGATGCGAATCTGCGCGCCGAGGGAATTCCCGCCTCCCGCATCGACTTCATCGGCAACATCATGATCGACTCGTTCGAGATGCTGCGGGGGCGAATCGAGGCGGCCGCTACCCGCGCGCGACTCGGGCTGGAGAGCCGCCGCTATGCGGTGATCACGCTGCATCGACCCTCGAACGTGGATTCCCGCGAAAAGCTGGCCGAGATCGTCGCCGCCCTGTTGCAGCTGCCCGCCGATCTCCAGCTCGTCTTTGCGGTCCATCCGCGTACTCGTCAGCGTCTGGAAGCGTTCGGTCTGATGAAGGAGCTGCTCTCCAGCAGCCACATCACGCTGACCGAGCCGCTGAGTTATATCGAGTTCATGAGCCTGGTGATGGGGTGTGTCATCGCCATCACGGATTCCGGGGGTGTGCAGGAAGAGACCACCTACCTGGGGATCCCGTGCGTCACGCTTCGAGAGAACACCGAGCGACCGGTGACGATCTCGGCGGGCACGAACCGCCTGCTGAAGCCGGCGGCACTTCCGGCTGCCGTGCAGTCGGCGGCGCGTGGAGAATGGCCACGCGGAAGACGTCCCGAGCTGTGGGACGGCAAAACCAGCGCCCGGGCCGTCGCAAGCCTGCGCGCGCATTTGCTGTGAGTCCGCGCGCATTTGGTGTGAGTCCGCGCGCATTTTCTGTGAGTCAAAGGGTGAAAGCGCCTGCGGCCTTCGGGCGGCGCAGGGCGGCGGCTGTCAGGTGAGCTGCTTGGGCCTCAGTGCCTCGAGCAGGACCTGCAGGTCACAACCCTTGGTTACATAGGCGGCCGCACCCCGGCGGCGCGCCTCTCGCGACACCTCCTCGCTGTCGGCCAGCCCGCTGAAGACGATGACGCGCAGGCCGGGCATTTCGCTGGCCAGCCGCTCGATCAGCGGCAGACCGCTGCCGCCGTGCAGGGTCAGATCCAGGATCAGCACGTCGGCGGAGGATTGCCGTGCCATGGGCACGACCGAGTCGGCATCCGATACCTGCCCGACGCAATGCATGTCCGGCTCGGTATCGATGAGCTGGCTCATGACCTCGCTCAGATCGCGGTGGTTCTCCGCGATCAACACGCGTAGCGGGGACTTTTGCCCTATATCCAAGCGTATTCCTGGCGGGGAAGACACGGCTGCCCGCTTCCGCAAATACCGTTCCCGCGCCGCGCGGGGGCCCGGGAAGCCCGCCTTTCCGGGGGAAGGCGGCCCCAGACCGGCTTTTCCTCGGCATCAGGACCTGTCGAGTGCATCAGGACCTGTCGAGCTCGGCGAGCAGCTCGGCAGTTTTGTCCCTCATGAGCGCCTCGCTACCGCGCGATTCGACATTCAGGCGCACCAGCGGCTCGGTATTGGAGGCCCGCAGGTTGAAGCGCCAGTCGGCATACTCGATGGACAACCCGTCGGTCAGATCGATCCCGAGAGCGCCCTTTTCATAGCGCTGCTGCACCCGTCCCAGGATCGCCTGCGGGTCACCCGACAGGCGGCGGTTGATTTCGCCACTGGCCGGGAAGAGACGCATCCGCTCCCCGACGAGCTCCGACAGGGTGAGCCGGCGCTCGCTGATCACCTGCAGGACCAGCAGCCAGGGAATCATTCCGCTGTCGCAGTAGGAGAAGCGTCGGAAGTAATGGTGTGCGCTCATCTCCCCGCCGTAGGCGGCATCGACCTCTCGCATTTTCTGCTTGATGAAGGCGTGCCCGGACTTGCACAGGACCGGCACGCCACCCCGGCTGCGCACGATATCCAGCGTGTTCCAGGTCAGCCGCGGATCGTGCACGATGCGCGCGCCCGGCTCGGCGCGGAGAAATACCTCGGCAAGCAATCCTACGAGGTAGTACCCCTCGATGAAGCGGCCGTGCTCATCGAAGAAGAAGCAGCGGTCGTAATCGCCGTCCCATGCGAGCCCCACATCGGCACCGCTGCGGCGCACGACATCGGCCGTGGTGGACTGGTTCTCCGCCAGCATGGGGTTGGGAATGCCGTTGGGAAAGGTGCCATCGGGCTCGTGATGCACCTTGATGAACTCGAACGGCAGGTGCGGCTCGATCTGATCGACGACCAGGCCGGCGCCACCGTTGCCGGCGTTGACCACGACTTTCAGCCGCCGCAGCCGGGAGCGCTCGACGTAGCTCAGGAGGTGATCCAGATAGCGGCTGCGGATATCCAGCGGTTGCTCGGAGCCCGCGCGGGGCGCTTTCGGCGGCAGCTCGCCCGATTCGATCAGGGCGCGCATCTGCCGTAAGCCGGTATCCGCGCTGATGGGTCGTGCCTGCTCGCGCACGAACTTCATGCCGTTGTAATCCGGCGGGTTGTGGCTCGCCGTGACCATGATTCCGCCGTCCAGCCCTTCGGCGAAGGTGGCGAAATACGAGCCTTCCGTACCCCATAGCCCGATGTCGCGCACGTTGCAGCCGCTATCCCGCAGTCCTCGCTTCAGCGCTGCGGCCAGCGTCGGGCTGGACAAGCGAATGTCATGACCCACCGCGACCCGAGAGGGCCTGACGAACGCACAGTAGGCACGGCCGATGTCGTACGCGAGTTGTTCGTTGATCTCGTCGGGAATCCGCCCGCGCACGTCGTACGCCTTGAATGCGTTCAGATTCGGCATGCTCAGTTGGTAGTCCGTCCGTAGCGATCGTCGAAGCGCACTATGTCGTCCTCTCCGAGGTAGGAGCCGGACTGCACCTCGATGATGTGCAGCGGGATCATGCCGGGGTTCTCGATGCGATGCTTGACGCCGATGGGTATGTAGGTGGACTGGTTCTCCTCCAGCAGGAAAACCTCCTCGCCGCGGGTGATGCGCGCAGTACCGGAGACCACGATCCAGTGCTCGGCACGATGATGATGCATCTGCAGAGAGAGGGAGGCGCCGGGTTTGACCTTGAGCCGCTTGACCTGGAACCGCTCGCCATTCTCGATACTGTCGTAGCTGCCCCAGGGTCGGAACACTTCGCGGTGCAGGGAATGCTCGTACCGGCCCGCCTCGCGTAACCGTGCAACCAGTTTCTTCACGTCCTGCACCCGGCTCTTCGGCGCCACCAGCACGGCGTCCTTCGTCTCGACCACGACGTGATCGCTCAGACCCACTGCCGCCACCAGCCGGCTCTCGGAGTACAGGTAGCAGTGCCGGGAGTCCTCGGAGATCACATCACCGTGCGAGACGTTGCCGTGACTGTCCGCATCACTGGCCTCGTGCAGAGCGGACCAGGATCCGACATCGCTCCAGCCGGCCGACAGGGGCACGACGACGGCGTCGGCAGTCTTCTCCATCACCGCGTAGTCGATCGAGTCGCTCGGACACTGCTCGAAGTGCCCGGCATCGACGCGCACGAAGTCGAGATCCGACTTCGCGTTCTCGAAGGCGTCGCGGCAGTGCCGGGCGATCTGCGGCGCGAGCCGCTCCAGCTCCCGCAGATAGAGGCTCGCGCGGAACATGAACATGCCGCTGTTCCAGAAATGATCGCCCGAGGTGAGGAACTCCCGCGCGCGCTCGAGGCTCGGCTTCTCGACGAAGCGAGCGATGCGATGCACCTGCTCGCTGCCAGCCGGCTCGCCGCGCTGGATGTACCCGTAGCCCGTCTCGGGAGCACTGGGAACGATGCCGAAGGTCACCAGCTGGCCCCGCTCCGCCGCGCCCAGCGCCACGCGGACCGCCGCCTGGAAGGCGGGCACGTCGCGAATGACATGATCCGCCGGCAGCACGAGCAGTACCGGTTCGGCGGCGTTCGGATCGCGGGCGGCGGCCTTGAGCGCCGCGAGGGCCGCGAGCGCAATCGCCGGCGCCGTGTTGCGACCGAAAGGCTCGAGCACCATGGCACGCGGCTCGATGCGCAACTGCCGCAACTGCTCGGCGACCAGGAACCGATGGGCCTCGTTGCAGACCACGATCGGTGCGACCGCCGGCAGCCCCGCGAGCCGCAGGGCCGTCTGCTGCAACATCGTGCGCTCACCGGTGAGGGCCAGGAGTTGCTTCGGATAGAGCTCGCGCGACAGAGGCCAGAGCCTCGTGCCGGCGCCGCCGGAAAGGATGACGGGTGTGAGCATGCCGGGGTACTCGGTTCGGGGGGCTCAGGCCGGTGGCTGTGCTCGGCCACGGCCGATCGCGTAGTAGGTGAATCCGAAGCGGCTGAGCATGCCGGGGTCATAGAGGTTGCGCCCGTCGAAAATCAGCGGCGCTTTCATGATCTCGCGCAGACGGTCGAAGTCCGGGCTGCGGAACTCCTGCCATTCGGTCGCGATGCACAGCGCATCGGCCCCCTCGGCCGCCTCATAGGCATTGCGGGCGATCTCGAAGCCCGTCCCATCCTGGTAGATGCGCCGCGCTTCGGTGGCGGCGACCGGGTCGTAGGCGCGCACCCGGGCTCCCGCCTCGAGCGCCCTGTCGATGATCGTTCGCGAGGGCGCCTCGCGCATGTCGTCGGTGTTGGGTTTGAACGCCAGGCCCCACAATGCGATCGTGCGCCCCGTGAGCGAACCGCCGAAGTGGGCCTGCATCTTGTGCACCAGCACCTGCTTCTGGCCGTGATTGACTCTCTCGACGGCATCCAGGATGCCAGGCTGATGACCGACCTCATGCGCCGAGCGGATCAGCGCCTGCACGTCCTTGGGGAAGCATGAGCCGCCATAGCCGGTACCCGGGTAGATGAAACTGTAGCCGATGCGCGGGTCCGAGCCGATTCCCACGCGGACCTTCTCGATGTCCGCCCCCAGACGCTCGGCGATGTTCGCCAGCTCGTTCATGAAGCTGATCTTGGTCGCGAGCATCGCGTTCGCGGCGTACTTCGTGAGCTCCGATGAGCGGATGTCCATCACGATCAGCCTGTCGTGGTTGCGCGTGAACGGCTCGTACAGGGCGCGCATCAGCTCGGTGGTGCGCGGGTTGTCCGTGCCGATCACGACCCGATCGGGCTTCATGAAGTCCTGGATCGCGGCGCCTTCCTTCAGGAATTCGGGATTGGAGACGACGTCGAACTCGACATGCGCGCCGCGGGCGGCCAGGGTCGCCGCGATCTCGGCGCGGACCTTGTCGGCGGTCCCGACCGGCACGGTCGACTTGGTCACCACGATGCAGTAGCGCTTCAGGTGGGTCGCGATCGAGCGCGCGGCGGAGAGCACGTAGCGCAGATCCGCCGAGCCGTCCTCATCCGGCGGGGTCCCGACCGCTATCAACTGGAACAGACCGTGCTCGACGCCCTTCGCCGCATCGGTGGTGAACTGGATGCGCCCCGCCTCGGCGCTGCGCCGGATGAGGGCATCCAGTCCGGGCTCGTGGATCGGAATCTCGTTGCGCTTCAGCCGTTCGATCTTGGCTGCATCCACGTCCACGCACAGGACATGGTTGCCGGCATCGGCCAGGCAGGCCCCCGTGACCAGACCGACGTACCCGGAGCCGAAAATCGTGACACGCATGAGGTAAGTTCTTGAGTTAAAAGCAGAAAGACGCAGGCAGCCTAAAGCAAGGCGCGCTGCCTCTCAAGCTCCATGAGCGGTATTGTGAGCCAAGTCGGTGGGAAGCGGCGACCGGAGGGCTGCCGGCAGGCTCAGACCGGGTTCTGGCCGTGACCGGGCTTGCTCGCGGCCTCCGAGCTGCGGCGCTTGGCGGCAAAGTCGGCAATCTTCACGTCCACCGCGTGAGGCAGCACCGCCTTGCGCGTCCAGACGTAGTCCCGCAGCTCCAGCCCCTGGCTGTACTCGGCCACCGATTCGGCCAGCAACCCGACCGCCCGGTGACAATCGAAGCTCGCGAGCGCGACCAGCAGCTCGTTGAGGATCTGCTGCATGCGCATCCACGGCAAGCGATGCTCGATGGCACGCATGATCATCGGATGATCGGTTCCCGTGACATTGGTACCGATCAGCAGCTCCTCGAACAACTTCTCCGCAGTGCGCAGGCCTGTGTACTCGATCTCGATATCGCCGTCCGGATTGTCGGCATCGCGCACCGTCAGGCCCATCAGATTGATGAGTCGCCGCGCCAGATCGTCGATGCGCACCGGACGGCCCATGTCGAGCACGAACACATCCCCGCCCTTGGCCATGGAGCCGGCCTGGATCACGAGTTGCGCCGCCTCCGGGATCGTCATGAAGTAACGGATGACATCCGGGTGCGTCACGGTGACCGGACCGCCCCGACGGATCTGCTCCTGGAACAGGGGCACCACCGAGCCGGAGGAGGCCAGGACGTTGCCGAAGCGCACCATGCAGAATCGCGTTCCGCTCGAGCGTTCCTGCAACCCCTGCAGGACCAGCTCGGCCAGCCGCTTGGTCGCGCCCATGACATTCGCCGGGTTCACCGCCTTGTCCGTCGAGATCAGGACGAAGGTCTCCACGCCCGTCTCGATCGCGGCCTCGGCCGTGTACCAGGTACTAATGACATTGTTGTGCACACCCTCGACGACATTGTGCTCGACGATGGGCACATGTTTGTAGGCGGCCGCGTGATAGATCGTCTGCACACTGAAGGCAGCCAGCACCTCGCGTACGCGATGCCGGTGATGCGCGTTGCCCAGCAGCGGCACCACCTCGACGCTGAGCCGGTCGCGCGCGGCGATCTCGTTCAGCTCGCGCTCGATGGTGTAGAGGGCGATCTCGGACATCTCGAACAGGACGAGGCGGCTGGGAGCCAGATGCATGATCTGCCGGCACAGCTCCGAGCCGATCGAGCCGCCGGCACCCGTGACCAGCACGCACTTGCCGCGCACGCAGGAGCCAAACAGGCGGGGATTGGGCGGCACGGGATCCCGGCCCAGCAGGTCGCCCACGTCCACATCGCGCAGCTCATCGATCCGCGCCTTGCCTGCGATGAGGTCGGTGAGGTGCGGCAGCGATTGTACGTGCAGCCCGAGCGGCTCGAGCGAAGTGAGAATCTCCCGGCGCCGCCGCCGCGAAGCCGAGGGCATCGCCAGCAGGACGCGCTGGATCTGCCGCTCGCGCACCAGCTGCGGCAGGACCTCGGGCGCAGAGACGGTCAGCCCGTTGATGCTGCTTCCCTGGAGCGCCTTCTTGTCGTCCACGAATGCGACCGGCTCGAAATCCGGGCCGCCGAGCAGCACCGAGGACAGACGGGCCCCCGCATCACCGGCCCCGTAGATCGCGACGCGGGTCGCCGAATGACCGTGCAATGTGCGGGCGATCACATAACGGACGCAAAACCGGCTGCCGAGCGCATACAACAGCGCGAGAGCCCAGTAGATCGCGAAGGCCGAAAGCGGGATCTCGGCGTTCGCCAGCAGCCGGTCATAGCCGATCAACACCAGGACGGAGGCGGTGACTCCCGTGGCGATGTTCAACATCGCCCGCGGACCCATGAAGCGGATCACGGCCCGGTACAATCCCAGGATCGAGAAGAAGATGAGCGCCGCGCTGACCGCCACCAGGTAATAGGCCGCGTGGCGGCCGATGACGGGCTCGAGTCGATCGAATTTCAGTACCAGGGCCGCCCACAGGGCGGTGGGAATGGCGATCGCATCCGCGATCAGCATGATGAGGCGTTTTTGCTGGCGAGGCAGGGCCAGGATGGTCTCAGCAGCCGAGACACGCACTGGTGTGTGTCCCCCGGCCCCGTACTTTTCCTTCATGCAATCTCCCCGGGCGCCCGAGGCCGCTTGCTCATCCACTGAAACGCTACCTTGTACTCGGGCGTATCAAGCGACGCGCGATTGTAATGGAATCGCGCGCGGCAATCGACACTAGTTTCAGCTACTTGTGAGTCCCAGCAGCCACCCTCACGGTTCTAACGACCGACATACGGAACAGTTGACTGCGAAGCAAGTCTCAGACCCACGTCACGGATTTGTCGCTGTCTCGCGTCGCCCGGCGCCGGCGAGCGCTCCCAGCAGCACGAGCGGTCCGCAAGCGACGAGTAGCAATCGCAAGGCAAGATCCGGTCGGCGGCTGGCCGCCAGCGCACAGGGCAGCAGCCAGAGCAAATTCAACGCGAGGAACACGAGTGTCACCCGCCGGTGACTCTTCCACCGGCGCGCGAGCCATTGGTAGGCGTGGCTGCGGTGGGCCTCCTGGACCCGCTCGCCCCGCAGACTGCGACGCGCCAGGGTCAGTGTCGCATCCACGAAGAACGCGGCTCCGAGTATGAGCCACACCCAGAGCGCCACCGGATCGCGCGCGCTCGCCCGCAGTGACAGAACGGCCAGCACGTACCCCAGGTAGCCGCTGCCCACGTCGCCCATGAAGATCTTCGCCGGTGGCCAGTTCCACAGCAGGAAACCTGCGGATGCGCAGGCGATGACCAGCGAGCTCGCTGACACTTCGCCGTTGCCGGCCATGACCCCCAGCACCGTTCCGGCGCCCGCGACAAACATGGCCTCGGAGGCGGCGATGCCATCGATGCCGTCCATGAAGTTGAAAAGGTTCAACGTCCAGACGATGCCCAGTGTCGCCAGTGCGGCACCGGGCCAGCCCAGGTGGATCACGTGACGGCCGGTGTCGAGCACGGGCAGGCCGCCGAGCCACGCGACCGCCCACGCCGCGGCGGCCGTGTGAACCGCCAGACGCACGCCGGGCCGAACTGTGAACCGGTCGTCGATGAAACCAACTGCGGCGACGGCCAGGCCGCCGCACGCGAGCGCTAGCAGCAGTCGCCACTGAACGATGCCAAGAAATGTCAACACCAGCATGGCGATCGTGATGGTCAGGACCATCGCAATCCCGCCACCTCGTGGCGTCGCCTTGCTGTGCGAGCTGCGGTCGTTGGGCAAATCGAGGACCCCGTGCGCGAGGGCGAATCGACGCACCAGTCCGGTCAGCACGGCCGAGGCCACCAGCCCCGAGGCCGCGATCACAATGGGGGTCCAGCCCATCAGTGACCCCTCGGGCCGCAGTGCGCCGGGTGGCTGGCCCTCCTCACGCGCGCCCCTCCTGGTACCAGTGGGCGGTC
>DASTDD010000249.1:0-2850 GCA_035710545.1 Steroidobacteraceae bacterium | reverse complement strand
TTCCTGCGCTGGCGGCCCGACAAGGCTCCCCGCGAGTGTACGTTCGCCCAGCTGCAGCAGGAGGCCATGCCTGCAGAAGTACGCGCGGCCATCGTCGGTCGCGCGGCTCGTTACTGATGCGCAACGCCGGCCCCGCGTGGCCGCGCGATTGGCGCTACGAGAGTGACTTTCTCTCGGCGGCGGAGGAGCAGGCGCTGCTTGCTGTACTCGGTGCGCTGCCGTTTGACCACGCCCGGTATAAGGAATGGACGGCGCGCCGGCGCCTGATCTCCTATGGTGGCCGCTATGATTTCGGTCGCAATGTGCTGGAAGCCGCAGCGCCAGTACCGCCGTTCTTGCTTGCCTTGCGGCAGCGAGCGGGCCAATGGGCGGAGCTTGAGGTGGAAGCGCTGGCGTATGCCTCCATCGCGGAGTATGCGGCAGGTACCCAACTCGGATGGCACCGGGACGTGCCTCAATTTGAGGCTGTGGTTGGAATCTCGCTCCTTGGGCACGCGCGCATGCGCTTTCGGCCTTATCCGCCGCGCCCTGGACAGCGGGCGCAGCTGAGCGCGGAACTGCCGCCGCGCTCGATTTATCTTCTGCGCGGCCCGGTGCGCTGGGAGTGGCAGCATGCGATCTCACCCACTCCGAGCCTGCGCTATTCAGTTACCTTCCGCACCCGGAGCGCCTGACGGCTGGCGGCTTGGCGTCGAGGCAAGTATCAGGCGGACGCGCAGGCGCTCGTGACCGATATAAAGTCTCGTACCGCATTGGCGACCGTTCAGTGTGCAGCGATAAACGATCTGGCGGCCGCGACACAAAATGGGGCTACCAGACTCACGTGGTAGGCCTCGAAGACCGCGGCCTGCCCACCGTCAGTGGCACCGTGCGCAATTGCATCTGCGGCAACGGCGGCTTTGGCGACCTGGAAGCCCTGCTTCAGGCTCGTATAGGGGTCGTTGGCGGACGGTGACGACTCGAGATTGAGAACGACGCTCGAGCCGACTGGAGCGTGCGAGTCCCAGTAGTTCTGCATGAGCTGCGTGTTGAGCCAAAACACGACCGGGTCGAGATCGCCGCCGCAGAGCAGTACCGGGCTACTCGGGGTGAAGTCGCGCAGGTCATTGTTTTGTAGATCCAGTCGCCACGGCAAGCCGGAGGAGCCCGCGACCGTCCCAGTGGTCACGGCCGGGAAACCACCATCCGGATGGGCCTGTGCGTCGAGCAGATAGCTGAGCCGATAACCGTTCTGGATCAGGTTTCCACTGCCGAAGCCGAGCGCGAAAACCGGGGCGAGGTTTGCCGGGCTCGTGGGCGGCGTGATGTCGGCGAACTGCGGTGCGGGTGGCGTCGGGCTGAACAAGGCGTACTGCGGCAGCTTTCCGGCCGCATAGAGCTGACTCCTCAGCAGCGTCGTCGGTAACAGCGAGTCGATGCCGGCTGCGTAGGGTGGCTCGAATACCTCGTCGGCGCCGGCATAGACGTTGCCGTAGGCATGCTGGTATGCGGTCGCGAGCAGAGTGGTTGAGACAGTCGCGCCGCCGTTGACCTCACCATAAAACACCGCATCGGCGAACGCCGCCACCGCGTAAGGACCTGACATGGGCACCGTCGCGTCGACGCGCATCCCGGCCGCCTGCATGGCGCGAAGCGTTGCCATGGCGACGTAACCTCCCTGCGAATAGCCGGTGATGAAAAGATGGCCGTTGTCCTGCGTGAGTGTGAGCGACGCGAGCGGTAGCGCGGTGCGTGCTGCGGTGAGCGCATCGATCATGTCCTTGGACTGCTGATCTGCGATCAGGTACGGATGGTAGGGGAGCGACGAGGTGTCATAGCCGGCATAGTTCGGGGCGACCACGATGTAGCCGTGCGCTGCGAATAGCGCAGCCATGAGCAGCGTCTCGGTATTGCTCATGTCGGCCATGTTGAAGTTGCGATCGGTCGTCGTGCCGTGCGCGTATTCGACGATCGGACGTGCGCCGGTGCAGTTCGCACCGACACCCGTCGGCACCATCAGCGCTGCCGACGCAGTAGTGGGCTCGTCACTGCCTCCGACGGTCTCGTACTCGATGTGATACAGCAGGACGTCGCACGCTGGCGGACCGCTCAGCGCCAGCACCTGCTGATTCGCCGCCCCCGCGTTGAGTTCTGCGAGCAGTGTGGAAGTCGTCACCGTGGACAGGAGCTCAGCCGGGCTTTGCAGCAGGGTTCCCCGCGGCGGTGGCCCACTGCCTGGCCCCGAGTGCATGCCGCCGCTACCGCCGCAGGCCGCGAGCAGCAGGGCCGGCACTAGGGCTGAAGAGTAGTTCCTGAACATTTGTGTGATCCTCGGGTCCATCCCCGTGCTCGTACAAGCGGCTCCTTCGGGCGCCCTGTCCGGCGCTACGGGTAGCTTAGGGCAATCCGTCGGCACGGCGTGGGCCAGCGAGCCAAAAAGGGCGCACAAATTTAGTGGACTGCTGTTTAAGCGCGCGTAGCCGCGATTCCTAACGACAAGTTCAAGTCAGTGGCTGGACCGGCAGCCAGCGGCGCTCTCGCGGAATGCTACATTTCATGCCGGCCTGACACCTTGAAGATACGTGTCGCAGGCACGGCCATTCAGCTCGCTCTTGGACCGGTTTAGCAGAACAGCTCAGAAGCACTCGGGACTCACGGAAGGACGCAATCGAATGCCCGCACTCGCGCCGCACGCCTGGCGTACCACGGCCTCGCTTGGTGTGCTGGCGTTCTGGGGCGGAATGTTCATTGCCGAGCGAAGCTATCCTTCGGAATACGACTGGCGGTACATGACCATATCGAGTTTGGTTTACGGTGACCGCAATCCCGACGGCTACTTGTGGGCACGCGCTGGCATCGTCCTGTGTGGAC
>DASTDD010000248.1:0-4403 GCA_035710545.1 Steroidobacteraceae bacterium | reverse complement strand
GTTGGGATCGGTGGTTTCCTTGCCGCAGTTGCCGATCTTTCCGCACAGTGCTCCCAGCGCGACGCGCAGCTCGATGGTCGTCACATCATCGAAGGGCCGTCTGCCGTTGGGGAAGCCGGCCAGGTCTCCTCCCAGGACGCCCAGGTCGTTCTGCGAGCGCGGAGCCGTCGCAGCAATCGAGGTGTTGAGCCTCAGGAGATCTGCCGGACGCACCTTGAGCGGCTGGTTGAGGCCTTTCACTCCGGTCAGGAACGCCGCAACCAAATCGTTGCGAGGAGTGTCCGGGACAAGCGCCGCGTTCCCAAACAGCGCGTGCAGGAGCACGGGCAGTGAGGGGTTGGTCATGTAGTCCATGAACTCGGTGGCGTCCTGGAAGGGGTCGCTGGCGTTCCAGCGGTCCTTGTCGGGCAGGCCGATGAAGACCTCGTTGACGAGCGGGTTGGCCAGCCGGGAGACCTGCGCATTGTGCTGCGCGCCGACCGTGCTGGCAGTCGTCCAGGCGCCGATCACGGGATCCTTGCCATTCGTGAGACAGCCGATCGGCACCTCGAGCGCCAGCGAGGTCACATTCACGTGCGAGAGGGTGTTGGGCTCGCCGTCACGGGGACCAAGCGGATTGGTATTCACCAGGTCGAACGTCTCCCCGAGATTGACGAAGAAGCCCTCCTTGCGCTGCCCGACGAAAACACGGCCGGGCGTGGCGCAGCCCGGAATGGCCACATCGTAGATGAAGTTG
This sequence comes from Steroidobacteraceae bacterium, assembly GCA_035710545.1. GTDB lineage: Bacteria > Pseudomonadota > Gammaproteobacteria > Steroidobacterales > Steroidobacteraceae > 13-2-20CM-66-19. The sequence goes on along the minus strand of DASTDD010000248.1, from coordinate 3,667 downwards.
TCTGCGTAGGAGGCGTAGTCGGGGATCGACTTCTCCCCGATGTTGTCCGTCGGCTTGAAGAAGGTGGTCCCGCCCAGCGTGATGTTCTCGGCCGCCTCGACCGAGTTCCGCGCGCTGCGGCGTACCACGGTCAGGGTGTAGCTTTCCCGGATGTTGAGCGCCTTGCCGTTCTTGTCCACCGGACCGATGTTCAGCAGCGGCACCTCTTGATTCTCTCCGCCGGCCGGAACGGTGAGCCCCTTCACCGTATTGGTGAAACGGAACTGAAATGAGATCTCCGCGGCCGCATCGCCATCGTTGTCGATGTTGATGGCATAAACCGCGTGCGGGTCCAGTTGATAGAAGTTGGGGCCGCCGCTCGGGACCTGGAGCGGCACGTAGTTGGCGAGAATGGTCACGAAGCCCTGGCGGCCGGGCTCGTAGCTGCGGAACATGTACAGATCGGTCCCGTCCAGCCTGGGAAGGCCTGCGATGTTGGGTGCCTCGCGATGGCTGGAGCCGAGGCTCAGCATGGGAGCGCTTGCCACTGCCAGCACGGCGGCGAGCGGGAAGAATCGGTTCATACGCTCTCTCCTGTGATCGTGTGTGGTGTGCAGAAGTACGTTGTTTATAGGTCTGCGACTTGCCACTACGACCCGGGAGCATTGGCAGATGCAGGATCGGTGAAGAAATTTCGACGCCTGTGGGGTGTGGGCGAATGAGCTGACCCACATTGCGGCGCTGAACAGGGGATGGGGCCGCGGGAACGCGCCCGCGGGACCCCGCAGCCTCGGGCTGCAAAACAACGGCGGCCTCTCGCCCGAAAGGGATGAGGACGTCTGCTGGGCGGGGATGAGCCCGGGTCAACCGCTCGGGTCAACCGCCCGGGTCAACCGCTCGGGTCAACCGCTCGGGCCAACCGCCCGGGTCAACCGCCCGGGCCAAGCGGCTGGGCCAACCGCTCGGGCCAAGCGGCTGGGCCAAGCGGTCAGGCTAACCGGCTCCGGATGGCCTGGCGCCGGCAGGGTCATACCTGCCGGCGCCCGCCGCTCTCTCAGCCGCTCGTAGCGCTCTCCGATTCCTCCCCGACGCTGCTCTCCTCGATGTCGGGCAGGCCGCCGCCCACGTCCATGAAGCTGCGGCGCTCGGTGTCCTCGGTCTTGCGGCGACGCGAGGCGTGAGCCGCGAAGCCCGTACCGGCCGGAATGAGCCGTCCGACGATCACGTTCTCCTTCAAGCCGCGCAGATCGTCCTTCAGGCCACGAACCGCCGCTTCGGTCAGCACGCGGGTGGTCTCCTGGAACGAAGCCGCGGAAATGAAGGACTCCGTCGCGAGCGAGGCCTTCGTGATGCCGAGCAGCACCGGCTGCAGTCTTGCCGGCTGCTTGCCGTCCTGCTGTGAGCGGTCGTTGATATCGAGTGCCCGCGCGCGATCCAGCTGCTCACCGCGCAGCAGCGTGGTCTCACCGATCTCCTGCACTTCGGTCTTGCGCAGCATCTGGCGGATGATCACTTCGATGTGCTTGTCGTTGATCTTCACGCCCTGGAGGCGGTAGACGTCCTGAATCTCGCGTACCAGGTAATTCGCCAGCGCCTCGACGCCCTGCAGGCGCAGGATGTCGTGCGGATTGGGCTCGCCGTCGGCAATCACCTCGCCGCGCTCGACGGTCTCACCCTCGAAGACGTTGAGCTGCCGCCACTTCGGAATCAGCTCCTCGTACTTCTCGCCGTCGTCGCTCGTGATGATGAGCCGCCGCTTGCCCTTGGTCTCCTTGCCGAAGCTCACGGTGCCTGACTTCTCCGCGAGAATGGCCGGGTCCTTGGGCTTGCGCGCCTCGAACAGGTCGGCCACGCGCGGCAGACCGCCGGTGATGTCGCGGGTCTTGGAGGACTCCTGCGGAATGCGCGCGATCACGTCGCCAACCGATACCTTGGCTCCGTCCTCGAGGCTGACCAGCGCCCCTGGCGGCAGTGTGTAGACCGCCGGGATCTCCGTGTTGGCAAAGGTCACTTCCTTGCCTTTCGCGTTCACCAGCTTCATGGTGGCCCTGAGGTCCTTGCCGCCACGCTGCTTGGTATCGAGCACCACGGTGCTCGACAGACCGGTGACTTCGTCCACCTGCGAGGTGACCGTCATGCCATCGATGAAGTCCTGGAACTTGAGGAGACCCGCCACCTCGGTGACCACCGGGTGCGTGTGCGGATCCCAGGTCGCCACGACCTGCCCGCCGCTCACCGAGTCGCCTTCCTTTGCCGTGATCATCGCTCCGTACGGAATCTTGTAGCGCTCGCGCTCGCGGCCGTACTCGTCCACCACTCCGATTTCCCCGGAGCGGGACACTGCCACGAGGTAACCCTTCTCGTGCTGAACGGTCTTGACGTGATGGAAGCGCAGCACGCCCTTGTTGCGCACCTCGACACTGCTGGCCGCCGCGGCCCGCGAGGCCGCTCCGCCGATGTGGAATGTACGCATCGTGAGCTGGGTGCCTGGCTCGCCGATGGACTGCGCTGCAATCACGCCCACCGCCTCGCCGATGCTGATCGAGCGGCCGCGAGCCAGGTCCCGTCCATAGCAGGACGAGCAAACGCCGTAGCGGGTCTCGCATGTGATCGGCGAGCGCACCAGCATCTGGTCCACGCCATCGTGCTCGAGGCGCCGCACGAGCTGCTCATCGAGCAGAGTGTTTTTCGCGATCAGCACCTCGTTGGTGCCGGGCTTCAGGATGTCCTGGGCGAGGACACGGCCGAGCACCCGCTCGCCGAGCGCCTCCACGACATCGCCGCCCTCGACGAGCGGAGCCATGCTCAGTCCGTTGGAAGTGCCGCAGTCGATCTCGGTGACCACCAGGTCCTGGGCCACGTCCACCAGGCGCCGGGTCAGATAGCCGGAGTTGGCGGTCTTCAGCGCCGTATCCGCCAGGCCCTTGCGCGCGCCGTGCGTGGAGATGAAGTACTGCAGGACGTTCAGACCCTCGCGGAAGTTGGCCGTGATGGGTGTCTCGATGATCGATCCGTCGGGCTTGGCCATCAGGCCGCGCATGCCCGCGAGCTGCCGGATCTGCGCGGCGGAGCCGCGCGCGCCGGAGTCGGCCATCATGAAGATGGAGTTGAACGACTTCTGCTTCTTGAGCTGGCCGCGCAGGTCGGTCGCCTCCTCGGTGCCCAGCTTCTCCATCATGGCCTTGGCCACCTGATCGTTGGCGCGCGACCAGATGTCCACCACCTTGTTGTATCGCTCACCGTTGGTCACGAGGCCGGAGGAATACTGGTCCTGGATCTCCTTCACCTCGCGATCGGCCGAGGCGACGATACGGGTCTTCTGCTCCGGGATCACGATGTCGTCGATGCCGAAGGAGACGCCCGAGCGCGTCGCGTAATGGAAGCCCGTGTACATGAGCTGGTCGGCGAACACCACGGTCTCCTTGAGACCGAGCGCGCGATAGCAGGCATTGATGGTCGCCGAGATCGCCTTCTTGGTCATGTCCTGATTGATGAGATCGAAGGACAGGCCCCTGGGCAGGATCTCGAACAGCAGCGCGCGCCCGACGGTGGTGTCCACCAGTCTCAGCCGCTCGTGCGTGCCGCCACCCTCGCCGCGCACCTGCTCGCGCAGGCGCACCTTGATCCTCGCCTGCAGGTCGATGGAGCGGCTCTCGTAGGCGCGATGAACCTCGTGCACATCCGAGAA
>DASTDD010000247.1:0-2862 GCA_035710545.1 Steroidobacteraceae bacterium | reverse complement strand
GGATCGTGCGCGCCGACCTTATAGGCGAGACCGCTCGGGAACCCAGCGACGCCAACGGTATCGTCCAGGCCGAAGCCCTGATCGATCTCCGGAGTTACCCAGATCTCCGCTCCCCTCCACAGCCGTGCTCCTAGAAACAGGGTAACGTCGGTGGTTGCGCGACTGCTGGAGGGCGAGAGGCTGTTGGTGCCCGCATAAGGGGCCCGAAAAGCATCGGTCCATTGCCGCCCATAGGTGGCTTGCACGTGAACGGCGAAGCGCTGCTCGATATCCGGTGTGCGCGCGTCGAGGTGAGTGGGATCCACTCCATCGGCCACGGGCGAGCCATCCTCCACTGCCGTGCAGGGAAGTGCGAACAGCAGGCTAAGAACGCCTACCATCAAGACTGCTGCTGAGAGCCCGAATATTGACCAAGGCGGTGCACCCTTGCGGACGCAGGGTCTCGAACAGCCCTGATCGCACACTCCATCAGGCATGCCTATACTATACCCCCCTCCCTATGACGTTCTGAGGACAACACCGTGGGACACACCATCCAGGACAAGACCCGCCTGCTCCAGCGGGTGCGGCGATTGCGCGGCCAGGTGGATGCCATCGAGCGTGCCCTGGAAGGGGACGCCGATTGCGCCCGGGTGATGCAGCTTACGGTATCAGCCCGCGGTGCAGCCAACAGCCTGATGGCGGAGCTGCTGGAGGATCACATCCGCATGCACGTCTCCGACCCTGCACACGACCGCGATCGCGGGCGTGCACGCGGAGCGAAGCACCTGATCGATATCGTGCATGCCTATCTGAAGTAGATTCCCGGCTCAGGGTGCCGGCGCGTCGGCTTGCCAGTCCCCGCCCAGCGCCTTCACGAGCTGTACCGTGGCGGTCGCCCGGCGAATATCGATGTCGACCGCCGTCAGGCGCGCGGAGAGCGCCGCGTTCTGCGTGGCAACCACCTCGAGATAGGTGACGATCCCGCCTTTGTAGCGCAGGTTGGCCTGATCGGCCGCGCCCTGGGTGGCCGTCACTGCGGCCGCCTGGCTGATGCTTTCACGCTGCAGCTGCCGCAGCGCCGCCAGGTTGTCTTCCACGTCCTGATAGGCGATGAGCACGGTGTTGCGATAGTTGGCCACTTGCTCGTCATAAACCGCGTGTGCGGCGGCGGATTGCGCGCGGTGCAGGCCGCCATCGAAGACCGTGAGCAGCGCCTGCGGCCCGATGGACCAGAACTGGGCGGGTGCGGTCAGCCAGTTGGCCGCGGTGCTCGACTGCAAGCCTGCCTGAGCCATGAGATCGAACACCGGAAAATAAGCGGCACGCGCCACCCCGATGTTGGCGTTGGCAGCGGCGACGCGCCGCTCGGCCGCGGCGACATCCGGTCGACGCTCGAGCAGTTGCGAGGGGAGCCCCGCGTCGATCGCGGGCATGGCGGGTAAGCTGTCCTCGGGACGCGCGCTGAGCGCGAAGTCCGACGGCTGTCGGCCGATGAGCACGGCGATCGCGTGCTCGGTCTGCGCACGGTGGAGACGTGTGTCCTCTGCCTGGGTACGCGCCAACTCGAGCTGCGCCTGCGCCTGCTGGACATCGGCAATGGCGGCCGCGCCGCCCTTGAAAAGGTTATGGGTGAGCTGCAACGCCCGTTCATAGTCGGTGACGGTCTGATCGAGAAAACGTTGCTCGATATCCAGGCCGCGCAGCACGAAGTAATCGGTGGCAAGCTCGGCGTGCACGGACAGCTCGAGTGCTGCCACATCGCCGGCGGTCGCCTGCTCGTTGGCGCGGGCGTTGGCGACCGTGTTGCGTACGCGGCCGAAGACGTCGATCTCGTAGGAGAGATCGCCGCTCAGCACGAACGAGTTCCCGGTACGTGTCTTTCCCGGCGTATACCCGGGCGAATAGACGGAAACTTCACCCCGGGTGGCGCTGGCCTGTGCGGTGAGCGTCGGGAACCACTCGGAGCGGGCGATACGAGTCTGTGCACGGGCCTGCTCGAGGCTTGCGAGCGCGGATTTGAGACTCTGGTTCGCGCGGGTGACTTCAGCTTCGAGCGCATCGAGGTCAGAGTCGCCAAAGGTCGACCACCAGCGTCCGCGGGCACTCGTGTCAGAGGGCGAGGAGACTTTCCAGTCGGCCGCCTCCTTGTAGGCTGCGGCCGGCTGCTGCGTTGAAGGCCGATCGTAGTGCGGGGCAAGAGAGCAGCCGGCGACCGCGGCGGCCAAGGCGGCGGCGCCAAGGCGGTGCTGGGTTCTCACGAATGCTCCGTCACGGCTTCGCCAGAGCCCCGTTGCGGTTGGGCCGGCTGCGGCTGCGGTGGCTGCAAGCGCACTTCCGTTCCATCAGCGATGGAATCCGGCGGGTTCAGAATCACCGTGTCGTCCGGCCCGACCCCTGCGAGCACCTCAATCTCCGTACCGAAGTCGCGGCCCTCGGTGATGTCGTGCAGTCGCACGCGATGGCCCTCATCGACCGTCGCAACCTGCGGTGCCTTGTCACGAAAGATCACCGCATTCACCGGCACGCGCAAATTGCCTGCGGTCGGCGTCAGGGAAAAGCTCACCTGCACGTATGCCCCCGGGAGCAGCTCACCGCTGTTGTTGTCGATCTGCAGCTCCACCTGCAATGTGCGCGAGGTGGCATCGAGGGCATGCGCGGTCGAGGCCACGGTGGCCGCATAGTGCTGCCCGGGATGATCGGTGAACTCGAGTGACGCGTTCATTCCGGCCCGTACCTGGGCGGCGTAGGCCTGCGGTACCTGCACGTAGATGCGCAAACGGTGCGTATCGGCCACGCGAAACAGTGCGCTGCCGGGGGTTTGGCCCGCGTTGATCAGCGCACCGACATCGGTGTTGCGCTGGGTGACGACACCGTCGAAGG
>DASTDD010000246.1:0-17005 GCA_035710545.1 Steroidobacteraceae bacterium | reverse complement strand
CCGCTGGACTGCCGCAGATTGCAGACCGCGCGCCCGCGCGATGCGCATCACCTGGTAGCGAGCCGCCGCGAGGCTGATATCCGGATCGAGGCCGCTCGCGGAAGCGGTGACCAGGTCCACCGGAACCGGTGCTTGATTCGCGGGATCAGCGGCGCGCAGCGCCTGGATGCGCCCCTTCACTGCCTCGAGGAGAGCCGGATTGAGCGGTCCCTGATTCGAGCCCCCCGATGCGCCGGGGTTATAGGGCTGGGGCGTGGTAGCCGACGGGCGGCTCCAGAAGAATGCCGGACCGCTGAAGCTCTGGCCGATCAGCTGCGAGCCGACTGGCTTGCCGCCTTTGAAAATGAGGGTGCCGTTCGCCTGCCGCGGAAACAGCAGCTGAGCGATGCCGGTCACCAGCAGCGGATAGGCAATGCCGGTGATCAGCGTCAGGAGAACAAACAGCACGATGGCCGGCCGCAGCATTACTCTCATGGGACTTCTCCGGCTCACACCAGATGCGCGAGTACCAGCCCGAGGTCGATGAGCTTGATGCCCGCGAAAGGAACCAGGATCCCGCCCAGTCCGTAGACCAGGAGGTTGCGGCGCAGCAGCACCGAGGCGCCCAGGGGACGGTACTTCACGCCCTTCAGTGCCAGCGGAATGAGGAACACGATGATCAGGGCGTTGAAAATGACGGCGGCCAGAATGGCCGAGTAGGGGCTCGCGAGACGCATCACGTTGAGTGCGTCGAGCTGCGGGTACGTCGTGGCGAACGCCGCGGGAATGATCGCGAAGTACTTGGCGACGTCGTTCGCGATGCTGAAGGTCGTCAAGGAGCCCCGCGTCATCAGCATCTGCTTGCCAGTCTCAACGACCTCGATGAGCTTCGTGGGGTTGGAGTCGAGGTCCACCATGTTGCCGGCCTCCTTGGCCGCCTGCGTGCCGGTGTTCATCGCCACAGCGACGTCTGCCTGCGCCAGTGCCGGCGCATCGTTCGTGCCGTCTCCGGTCATGGCTACCAGGCGTCCCTGCGCCTGGTTCTCGCGGATGAGACGCAGCTTCGCCTCCGGAGTGGCCTCCGCCAGGAAGTCATCCACGCCCGCCTCGGCGGCGATTGCGGCCGCGGTCAGTGCGTTGTCACCGGTTATCATCACCGTCTTGATGCCCATGCGCCGTAGCTCTCCGAAGCGCTGTCTGATACCCCCCTTGACGATATCCTTCAGCTCGATGAGGCCTAACACTCGCGCGCCGTCGCTGACGAGCAGCGGCGTGCTCCCGCGACGCGCCACCTCCTGTACGGTTGTCAGGATTGCCCTGGGAAAGACCTGCCCGAGCGCCTCGACCTGTTTCTGGATGGCATCGGCGGCGCCCTTGCGTACCTGGCGCTCGCCGATGTCCACGCCGCTCATGCGCGTATGAGCCGAGAAGGGCACGAAGGTCGCCGCCAGCGAGCGCAGATCCCGCTCGCGCAGCCTGAATCGCTGCTTCGCCAGCACGACGATGCTGCGGCCTTCCGGTGTCTCGTCCGCGAGCGAAGCGAGTTGCGCCGCATCCGCGAGCTCTTCTTCGGTGACGCCGGCGGCCGGGATGAATGACGCGGCCTGCCGGTTGCCGAGGGTGATGGTGCCCGTCTTGTCGAGCAGCAAGACATCCACATCGCCCGCCGCCTCGACTGCGCGCCCCGACGTGGCAATGACGTTTGCCTGCATCATGCGACTCATGCCCGCCACCCCGATCGCTGACAGCAGGCCGCCGATGGTAGTCGGGATGAGGCATACCAACAGCGCGATGAGCGCAGTGATGGCGATGGGGGTGCCCAGTTTGGCCGCCGATACGCTGTACAGCGAGTAGGGCAACAGGGTTGCCGTGGCAAACAGGAACACCAGCGTCAGGGCGACCAGCAGGATGGTCAGGGCGATCTCGTTGGGTGTCTTCTGCCGCCGCGCGCTCTCTACCATGCTGATCATGCGATCGATGAAGGTCTCGCCCGGATTGGCGCTGATCCGCACGATGATCCAGTCCGAGAGGACGCGAGTGCCGCCCGTGACCGATGAGAAGTCTCCTCCCGACTCGCGAATGACCGGCGCCGACTCGCCGGTAATCGCGCTCTCGTCCACCGAGGCGGCCCCTTCGAGCACCTCGCCGTCTCCGGGAATGTAGTCGCCGGCCTCGACCAGGACGACGTCGCCCTTGCGCAGCAGGTCCGCCCGCACCGGCACCTGGCGCGAGCGATCACCCTGCTCCGCGAGCTTCCTGGCGAAAACGGCCTCCTTCAGGCCGCGCAGGCTGGCCGCCTGTGCCTTGCTGCGACCCTCCGCCAGTGCCTCGGCGAAGTTCGCGAACAGCACCGTGAACCAGAGCCAGATCGAGACATTCAGAATGAACCAGGAGGGTGCCTCACCCTGCCCCATCAATGACCGAACCCACAGCCCGGTCGTCAATATGCTGCCGACATACACGACGAACATCACCGGATTGCGCCATTGCACACGCGGATCGAGCTTGCGGAAGGAGTCGGCGACAGCCGGGGCCAGCAACGCACGATCAAACATGGAGAGCCTGTATCGACCCAGCACCCGTGGCGCTGCTGCTTCCGCGGCTGGCAACGCCCGAGGGGTCGAGGCGTGCGCCAGATCAGCCATGACCGCCGTTCCATAGCTGCAGGTGCTCGACGATCGGCCCGAGAGCCAGCGCGGGCACGAAAGTCAGGGCGCCTAGCAGCAGGACCGTGCCGAGCAGCAGGATGACGAATGTCGGCCCGTGCGTCGGCATCGTGCCCGGTGTCACCGGCACACGCTGCTTGGCCGCCAGCGCACCGGCAATGGCCAGCACGGCGCCAATCGGCCAGAACCGTCCCAGCCACATCACCAGACCCAGGCCGACGTTGTAGAACGGGGTATTCGCAGACAGGCCCTGGAAGGCGCTGCCATTGTTGTTGCTCGCCGAAGTGAACGCGTAGAGGATCTCGGAGAAGCCATGCGCACCGGGGTTGGCCACGCCCGCCTGACCCGCCGGGAGGCTGACGGCGGCGGCAGTCCCCACCAGCACGATGAACGGCATGACGAGAATCGCCAGGGCGCTCATCTTCATCTCGTACGCCTCGATTTTCTTGCCGAGGTATTCCGGAGTGCGCCCGATCATGAGACCGGCGATGAACACCCCGATGATGGCGAATACCAGCATGGAGTACAGTCCGGTGCCCACCCCGCCGAACACAACCTCTCCGAGCTGCATGTTGAACAGCGGCACGAAGCCCCCCAGCGGTGTGAAGGAGTCGTGCATGGCATTGACGGCACCGCAGGATGTGCTGGTCGTAACCGTTGCAAACAGGGCGGATGCGCCGATGCCGAAGCGCGCCTCCTTGCCTTCCATGTTGCCGCCGGGCTGCCAAGCGGTAGCCGCCTGATCAACGCCCAGAGCGGCAATCCGCGGATTGCCCAGCTGCTCGTTGTAGACGGCCATCCAGAGCATGGCCACGAACAGAATCGTCATGGCCGCGAAGACGGCCCATCCCTGGCGGGTGTCGCCCACCATTCGCCCGAACGTGTAGGTGAGCGCCGCGGGGATCAGGATGATGGCAAGCATCTCCAGGAAATTGGAGAGCGCGGTGGGATTCTCGTAAGGATGGGCCGAGTTGGCGTTGACGAACCCGCCACCGTTGGTGCCGAGCTCCTTGATCGACTCCTGCGAGGCCATTGGACCCATGGGCAAGGTCTGGGTCGCGGTCGTTACGTTCCGTACGAGCGGATTGCCTGCGGCATCCTTGAGGGGGTTGCCCGCGGCATCGGTTACCGGCTCCTGGTAGGCGAGCGGCTGTAGCAGCTGCACGTCGCGGTAGGCGCTGAAATTCTGCAGGACGCCTTGCGAGACGAGTGCCAGCGCCAGTACGAGCGCGATCGGCAGCAGCACGTAGAGCGTGGATCGCGTCAGGTCGACCCAGAAGTTGCCGATGGTTCTGGCGCTATGCCGGCACAGACCCCGGATGAGCGCGATGGCCACGACGATTCCGGTGGCCGCCGAGACGAAGTTCTGCACGGCGAGCCCGGCCATCTGGGTCAGATAGCTCATCGTGGACTCCCCGGAATAGCCCTGCCAGTTAGTATTGGTTACGTAGCTGACGGCAGTATTGAAGGAAGAGTCCGCGGAGATGCCGGCAAAGTGCTGCGGATTGAGGGGCAGGAGTGGCTGCAGCCGCTGCATGGCGTAGAGCACGAGAGTGCCCACCGCATTGAACAGCAAGAGCGCGATCGCATAGGCCTTCCAGCTCATCTCAGCCGCCGGATCAACGGCGCAGAGCCGGTAGATCAGCCGTTCGACGGGTGCCCCGAGTCGCAGCGCCCGGATAGGCCGCGCCTCCATCACGTGGGCGATGTAGAGGCCGAGCGGCTTCACGCACGACAGCACGACGAGCAGGAATACGACGCTCAGCGCGAGCGAGCCGGCAGTCATCAGAACTTCTCCGGCCGGAACATGGCGTACAGCAGATAGACGAACAGCCCGAGTGCCAGAAGTCCGCTGACGACATACTCGATGCTCATTCGACACCGCCCAGGCCCGCCAGCGCCCGCAAGAGCCAGTGGGTGAGGGCATACAGGCCGAGTATCAGCAGAATGAATACTGTATCCATGGGTATGCCACGCTCGAGCCCCGCAGGTTAGCCATCGGGGCATTAGGAAGTCGTTAAGACGGCGCCCGCGGTGCGGTTCTGGTATTTTCGACGGCGGGTCAGCCGGGAGAGATCATGTCTGCAAGACTGGCGATTGCAATCCGCCACGTCGCGTTCGAGGACTGTGGCACGCTCGAGAGCGTGCTCGGGCAGCGGGGGTTCTCCGTTCGCTACGTCGAGGCGCCGCACGAGAATCTGCGCGACATCGACGCAAGCTCGCCCGATCTGCTGGTCGGGCTCGGTGGGCCCATCAGCGTGTACGACAGCGCCCAGTACCCCTGGATCACCGATGAGCTGAGCCTGTTCGAGCGTCGCCTCGCATCGGGCCGCCCAACCTTGGGCATCTGCCTGGGCGCCCAAATGCTGGCCCACGTACTGGGTGCGCGTGTCTTCCCCGGTCCGGTCAAGGAGCTCGGCTGGAAGCCCCTGCGGCTGAGCCCCGCGGGGGCGGATTCTGCGATTGCGCCGCTTGCCCCCGAGCTGACCTCGATGCTCCACTGGCACGGCGACACGTTCGATCTGCCCTCAGGGGCGACACTACTCGCCTCGACGGCCGAAGTGCCCCAGCAAGTGTTCGAGTGGGGTGGGCGCGTGCTCGGTTTTCAGTGTCATCCGGAAATCCGCGCGCAAACCATCGAAGCCTGGCTGGTCGGACACGCCTGCGAGTTGGTATCAACCGCAGGAGTCAGTCCCGGCGAGTTGCGAGTCCAGACGCGGGAGCTGGCGCCCGCCCTTGCCCGCCAGGCGAGCGCGGCGTTCGGGAACTGGCTGGACCGCATGGGCCTGTGAGGGCCGACGGAGCTCGCGTGTCCATATGAAGATACGTGACAGCGCGATGCCTGAGCAGGCCGTCTGGGATCAGTTTTTCGATGCGCCCACAGTATTGCAAGAGCTGCAGCACCCGAGCGAGGGCGACGTGGTGGATATCGGTTGCGGCTTCGGCACGTTTTCGGTGGCAGCCGCTGCCCTGACCGCCGGTACCGTTCACGCGCTCGACATCGACTCCGAAATGATCGCTGCGACCAACGACCGCGCACGCCGCGCCGGTTACACCAACGTCAAGCCGATCCTGCGTGATGTGGCCGCCGATGGAACCGGACTACCTGATGGCTCCGTGGCCTATGTCATGCTCTTCAACATCCTGCACGCCGAGGATGCGCCTGGACTTCTCCGCGAGGCCTTCCGCATCCTGAGCCGCGGTGGCTGTGCCTCGATCATCCACTGGGTGCATGATGCCCGAACACCCCGCGGCCCGGCCCTCGACATCCGCCCGCGTCCGCAGCAGTGCCGGGACTGGGCGGCCAGCGTCGGGTTCATCGTTCACCACCCCATCGTTCAACTACCGCCACACCATTTCGGTCTCGTGGCGCAAAAGCCCCCGGGATCTCCGGCCGGAGGCACTCTGCCCTGAAAATGAATTCAGGGTGTAGTAGCATGGCCGCGCTAGGTAGTAGACATGCCGAAGACACGCCTCTCCAAAGCCGAGACACGCATCCTGGAGCAGTACTGGAAGCTGGGGACAGCCTCGGTGCGCGAAATCCTGGACAGCCTCCCGGAGGACGAGCGCGTCGCCTATACGACGGTGCAGACGCTGGTCTACCGACTCGAGCTGAAGGGTGCGCTGCGCAAGGTCAAGAAGATCGGTAACGCCCAGCTGTTCGAACCCGTGATCGATCAGAAGGAGTTCCGCAGCGGCCTGGTGCGGGACCTGCTCGACCTGTTTGGCGGCTCGCCGCGGCTGCTCGTCTCCAACCTGCTCGAGACAGGCACGCTGACCCTCAAGGACCTGAAGGCACTGCAGAGCGCCGGCCAGGTCCGAGGCCCCAGAGGCCGCGGAGGGAAGGGTCATGCATGAGGCCGCTTCTGTGGGCGACAGGCTTGCGGCTTGCCCTCTTCCGCGAGCTTTCCTGTGATGAGGCCGTGATCCGCGACGATCACGGGCGCGAGCTGGTTACGGCGCTGGTGCACGCGCGGCGCGCACCTCAAGCACCCCACTGGCACGTCCACAGCTGAGCAGGCTGATGACCGACCTTCATCGACGGCGGGGCGCGTTGCGTCCGCCACGGGAAAAGTGCGAGGATTCGGCCAACACGCCCGGCACCGCCGGGCCATAAGCACTGATTCTATCGATATACCTGGCGGATGCGATCGCCAGGCCACGCTGGAGGCTTCCCATGACTCTTTCGCTCAATGACACGGCCCCGGACTTCGAGGCCCAGACCACCGAGGGCAAGATCCGATTCCACGACTGGATCGGCAACGGCTGGGCGGTGTTGTTCTCACACCCCAAGGACTTCACGCCCGTGTGCACGACCGAGCTGGGGTACATGGCGAAGATCAAACCCGAGTTCGACAAGCGGGGCGTGAAAATCATCGGGCTCTCCGTCGATCCACTGGACCGCCACACCGGCTGGGCAAGCGACATCAGGGAAACGCAGGGATTCGCTCCCAACTACCCGATGATCGCGGACGTGGACTACAACGTCTCCAAGCTGTACGGGATGCTCCCGGCGCCAATCTCCGGCGACCCGACGAAGCGCACCGCGGCGGACAATCAGACGGTCCGCAATGTGTTCGTGATCGGACCGGACAAGAAGATCAAGCTGGTCCTGGTCTATCCGATGAGCACGGGACGCAACTTTGACGAAGTCCTGCGCGTCATCGACTCGCTGCAACTCACATCCAAACACAAGGTCTCGACGCCGGTGAACTGGAAGAACGGCGAGGATGTCATCATCTCGGGATCGGTTTCGGACGATGAGGCGAAGAAGCAGTATCCCCAGGGATGGAAAGCTCCGAAGCCCTACATCCGCATCGTGCCCCAACCACGCGGCTGATTGTCGCTCTGCAGGTCATGCCGGGAGCGCTCGCACCGCTCCGGGCGACGTGACGTGCGCTTCGTCATGGACAGGGACACCTTGAGGCGGCCGGCGTGACAGACGCCCGCCGCGTCAGAGCTCCTCGGCGCTCATGACCACGGCACGAGGCACGCGGCCATCCTTGACTGCGACGCCCTCACTGCGGAGCAGGCGAGCCTGCTCCCGGTGATGGCGCGAGTGCGGAGGAAAAACAATTCGGCCGCCCGCGCCCAGGATCCGGTGCCACGGCAGATGCATTCCCTCGGGCACTTCCCGCAGAGCGCGCCCTGCCAGACGCGCGCGTCCAGGTAGCCCCGCAGCACGCGCCACCTCGCCATACGTCGCGACGCGGCCCCGTGGAACCCTCGAGACGACATGCCAGATCGCCTGGATCGCCGTAGTGCCCTCGCCAGCCATCGATCGCTTGGGCCGCGCACGGCCGGCGCTCAGCGGGCGGAACAGCGGATGAAAAGCTCTGGAAGTCAGTCAGGTTGTCTCCGCAGGCCCGGCCTCCGCAATGAGTTTCTTGACCTGCCCGAAGGCAATGCCCTGCGAGGCCGAGGCCGTGTCACCCTGCGCCAGCTGCATGGCTGCCTTGCAGAGATCACCCATCACCCGGGTGTACAGCGCCACTCCCATGCTCAGACGCCGCACCCCCGCCTTTTGTAGCTCGGACCATGGCACCGGCCCGCGCTGCGTACCAACCACGATGTTGACCGGCTTTGGCGCGACGGCCTTCACGATCGCCTGGACTGATTGCATGTCGGTTGGATAAGGAGCATACAGGACATCCGCGCCCACGTCGGCGAATGCTACCAGGCGCCGGATGGTGTCCTCGAGGTCGGGGCGGCCCTGCAGGTAGTTGTCGGTGCGCCCCGTCAGGACGATGCGGCCTTTTGCCACTTTCGCTGCGTGCCGCATACGCTGCACCGCATCGTCGAAATCACGGATCGGATCCGCTGGGTCGCCCGTGGTGTCCTCTATCCCTATTCCCGCCAGCCCGGTGGCAATCGCCGCTTCGACCGTGACGGCGACTTCGGCAGGCGTGTCCCCATATCCGTCCTCGAAGTCCCCGTTGATCGGCAGTCGCGTGAGGCGCCCGATCAGCCGCGCGTGCTCGAGGTGCTCCTCCCGCGACACGGCGTGCCGGCCATCCAGCCTTCCCAAGGCCGACGCGAGTGCGGCCGAGGAGGTCCCGAGCGCCTCAAAGCCGGCCGCCTTGAGCAACAAGGCCGATGTGCCGTCCCAGGCATTCGGCATGATGAATCCGCCCGGCTGCTGGTGCAGGGCGAGGAAGCGCTCGTAAAGCTCGGATTGTCCCATGATGTGACTGCTCCCGCAGGGTGGAAGGTCTCCTCGCGCACGTTGTCGCCGCCGCGATCGCGGCCGGGGCCCGACCCGGCCGGCGTAGATTGCGGCCGCGCGCTCGCCGCGACAACCGCAGGCGTCGGCGCTGGCGGAGGCCGCGGTACTTGAGGGGCTGCGACAGCTATAGTAGCATCTCCTATGGTTGTAGTAGATCGCCCGTGAGCGAACCCAAACTGACACGGCTCGAGCTGCGGATCATGGAGGCTCCGTGGAGCGGGGCGGCGCGCTCGATCCGCGAGATTCAATGCCGCTGGCGCAGGTGCCCTGGGTCTCCATGACGAGAAAGCCAACAGCCGGGATGTATCTGCTTCTGGGATCCATGACGCTGGCCGTCCATGCGCCGCGGAGCCTGGCCGGCGGGGATGCGCACACTGCGCCTGCGGTGCCGATACCGGCCGACCGCAACCGCGACGGCCAGCATGACTTCGACTTCGAGCTGGGCACGTGGGAAATCCATCTGCAACGCCGGGCGCAACAGCTCGCGGGATCGAACCAGTGGGTCCGATTCGACGGCACGTCCGTCACGCAAAAAGTCTGGAACGGGCGGTCCCAGATCGAGCAGTTCGAGACCGATGGCGCGGGTGGACGGATCGAAGGGCTGACCTTGCGCACCTACAATCCGCAGACGCATCAATGGAACCTGTATTGGGCCAACAGCAAGGATGGCCTCGTCGTGCCCGTACAGGTGGGCCAGTTCCGCAACGGACGAGGTGAGTTTTACGGCTACGATACGCTCAACGGCCGGCCTATCCTGATCCGCTTCCTGTGGACTCACACCCAGACGGACACGCCCCACTTCGAGCAGTCCTTCTCCGAGGACGGTGGCCAGACCTGGGAGGTGAACTGGATCACCGATCAGCATCGCGTGAGCGCAGCGGCCATCAACCCACACCCGGCGCCGCCGGCGTTGGCTGTCGATGCCGGCAACAAGGCGGCCGGGGCTGCGACCGCGCGCGATGGCCAGCACGACTTTGACCCGCTGATAGGCCATTGGACCTATCACCTCAAACGACGCCTCCATCCGCTCACCGGCTCGAGCTCCTGGGTCGATCTCAAGGGCACCGGCGAGTGTATCCGGCTGTGGGATGGACGGGCCGATCTGGACGAGGTCGACCTCGATGGCCCGAGTGGGCGCATCGAGGGGCTGACCTTGCGCCTGTACGATCCGCAGGCGCGACAGTGGCGGCTCTACTGGGCCAACAGCAAGGATGGCAACCTGGTGGCGCCTCAGGTTGGCGGGTTCCGTGACGGTCGGGGGGAGTTCTACGCCCCAGACACGCTCGATGGGCGCACTATTCTCGTGCGCTTCGGCTGGTCCAACATGACGACGCCGACGCCACACTTCGAGCAGGCCTTCTCGAGCGACGGCGGCAAGAGCTGGGAAGTCAACTGGATCACCGATCAGACCCGCCTGCCGGGCGCTGAGTGACGGGTGATCTGCGCCGTGGGCAGGCGGTCATGCGCGTGAGGTGGTGAACTATGGGCCTCGCGCAGGCGGTCATGCGCAGCCGGCCGTGTGCAGCCGGCCATGCGCAGCCGGCCGTGTGCAGCCCGGGCCCGTGTGCTATCGCCGGGAAGCGCCGCGCAACACGAATTTCTGCACCCGCTTGCCGGTATCCACCTCTCCGGTATAGAGATTTCCTTTCGAATCCATCGCTGTCTGATGCACCCAGTGAAACTGGCCGGCGTTGCGTCCGTTGTGGCCGAAGCTCGAGATGACGTGACCGTCACTGCGGTCGAGAATCCAGATCACGTTGTCCTCTCCATCGGCCACCAGCAAATAGTGCTGTCCCCGCTCGTGTGACAGCTCCACCGTCCAGACGGATCCTTTGGCCAGCGTCGAGGGGTGAACGAAGAACTCCTTCACGAAGCGGCCCTCCTTCGTGAATACCTGAATGCGATCGTTGCGCCGATCACAGACATAGACGAACCCGTCGGAAGACAAGCGCACGCAGTGAACCGGAGTGCGAAACTGCCGATCCGGCGCACTACCCGGAACATAGTCGGCATCGTGCGCGGCGGCCGCCCCGGGCTTCTCGGGCGCTGCGCTCACTATCTGATCGAGCGGGATTCCATAGGCACCCCAGCCGCGGCGGAACTGCCCGGATATCGAGTCGTACACCACCACCCGGTTGTTGAGATAACCGTCGGCGATGTAGACCTCATGAGCAGCGTCGTCCACCTGGATGCCAGCCGGCTGTCCGAGAATCGTGGCGTCCTGGTTGTCCGCCGGGGAATCGCTCGGGTGGCCGATCTCCAGCAGCAGCCCTCCGGAGGGCGAGAACTTCAGGATCTGCCGGTCGCCGCTGCCGCTGCCTCCGATCCAGACATCGCCCTGCCCATCCACCCAGATGGCGTGCTCGCTATGCGGCCAGTCCGGCACGAAGCCAGGGCCGCCCCAGGAGCTGAGCACGCGCCCCGAGGAATCGAACTCCAGAACGGCAGGAGTCTGGATGCAACACTGCGAGCGCGGCGGCTTCTGTTCCGCTCCAAGCTCGTCGGCCGTCGAGCTGCGAGGCCGCTGGAGCACCCAGAGGTGGTCCTGCCTGTCCACGGCGAGTCCGGCGACCTGGCCCATGATCCAGTTGTTCGGCAGCTCCTGCGGCCACGAGGGGTCGACGACGTACTGCGGAGGCGCCGCGGGTCCGCCTGCACTCCTGGCCAATGGGGAGATGAGTGTTGTCAGCGACAGGCAGACGAGTACCGGTCCGAGCCGGGCGATGTTCATGCCTCACTCCATTTGCGGATGCGACACGGAGTTTCCTTCATATCGGATCACCGATCGACTCAAGCGCGTTCCCAACGCGGCGCCGGCGCGTTACATAACCTCAGGGAATGGAACTGGCCGGCCCGGTGCATGGAAATCCGGCGCCCCTCGGCATAGCGTCCGCGCAACGCATTCAAGACAAACATCGCGTCGGGGGGTCCATCGCGGTGCCCGCCGCCTGGAGCCTTTGCCCTGCCCGGATCGTTGGAGGCACTCAATGACTGCAGGATTCAGCCTGACCCGTCGTCGCGGCTCCCTCGGCGCCCTCCTCGGAGGGATGTCCCTGTGCACGCTTGCTGCACCCGCGACGGCGGCCGATCAACCGGCGGTGACCGACTCCACGGCGGGAACGCTGATGGAGGAAGTCGTCGTCACCGCGCGGCGACGCGAAGAGAACATCCAGCAAACCCCGATCTCCATATCGGCTTTCTCCGGCGCGGCGCTCGCGGCCCGCGGGATCGATCGCTCGGATGAGCTCGCGCAGATCGTGCCGAATCTCATCTATCAGGAAACGCCCGGAGCGGGAGGCTCGGCATCCAACGCCGCCGTACTGATTCGCGGGGTGGGTCAGGCAGACTTCATTCCCACTGTCGATCCGGGCGTCGGCCTCTACATCGACGGCGTCTATGTCGCCAGCACTGTCGGCGCCCTCCTCGAGCTGACCGACATCGACCGGATCGAGGTCCTGCGAGGACCCCAGGGAACACTGTTCGGGCGCAACACGATCGGCGGCGCCGTCAACATCACCACCCTGAAGCCGACGTTCGACGCATTCAGCGGCAGCGGCAGTCTCACCGGCGGCACCGCTGATCGCGCGGAAGCCAAGGCACGTCTCAATATTCCCCTCAGCTCCTCGCTTGCCGCGAGCCTGTCCGCAGCGCTGTTGCGTCAAGGTGGCTATGTCGATGAAGTAGTGACGAACCAGGAGCTCGGGGATACCCACAAGACGGTCGCGAGTCTCTCCCTGCGCTGGAAACAGGACGGACAGGAACTGAACTTCGGCATCGACGGGACGCGCGGACGCGAGAATGGTGCGGCGTTCGTGCTGCGTGGCGTCAATTACCAGTCCGCTCTGTTCAATCCACAGAACCTGCCGCTGCTGCCGCCCGGTTCGGCGCCCAAGCCCGGCTTTTACGTGATCAATCCGCCGGCGGACGTGCCGGTGGATAACTTCTCGCTGTTCAACAACTACATCGCGACGCTCGTGGCACGGCAAGGTAACTGCCTGGGGCTCGGCTCCCCGACCTACAACCCAGCCGGCGATCAGAGCAATCCCGCCTGCTATGGCTCCCAGTACGACGGCGAGGCCGGCAAGGTCAACTACGGCAACCTGCGCAGCCTCAACGATGACGATCTGTGGGGAGCGCATCTCACCTGGGACTGGAACATCAACGACAACCTGCGGCTGAAGTCGATCACCGCCTACCGCCACGTGCACAGCGCTTTTCAACGCGACGGCGACGACTCCCCCATTACCATCTACCACCTGTTCGATGTGCTCGCCCTGCGTCAGTACAGCGAAGAGTTACAGCTCGAGGGGGAGTCCTTCGCCAACGCGTTGCAGTGGGTCGGCGGCGTCTATTATTTCGACGAAGCTTCCGTCAACCCGAACGTGGTGGACTTCGCGCCGGTCAAGGCGCTCTCAGGGGGCGATGCCGCCACGAAAAGCGTGGCCGGGTTCGCGCAGGGCACGTACAACGTGGACAGCCAGCTCGCTCTGACCGCGGGCATTCGCTACACCCGCGATCGCAAGACATTCCTTCCGATCCAGGAAGTGCTCGACAACAAGGGCGGGCCCTTCCCGGTCGGACTGCCCCTCCTGCCGCAGATCGAGGTCGAGAAGACCTTCTCCAAGGTCACTCCGCTGCTGAATGCCGCCTATCGATTCACGCCGGACATCATGGGCTATGCGACGTTCAGCCAGGGCTTCAAGTCCGGTGGCTTCACCCAGCGTGTATTTCCACCGCTGCCGGCAACTCCGTCCTTCGGACCCGAGACTGCCACCGCCTATGAGCTCGGCCTGAAGACGAGCGCCTGGGAGAATCGGCTGCGGATCAATACCGCTCTGTTCCTGACGAACTATGACGATATCCAGGTGCAGATTTTTCAAGCCATTGCGCCGATCACCGCCAATGGTGGCAAGGGCCGCATACAGGGACTGGAATTCGAGGCGCAGGCTTCCCCCGGCGACGGCTGGTTTTTCGAGGCCAATCTCGGTCTCACCGATGCGAAGTACACCGAGATCGATCCGGATGTCATCGGCATCAACCTGCACTCGAAGTTCGCGTTCGTCTCGCGCTGGACGGGCACGCTGGCCGCCCAGAAGGAGATCAGCCTGGGCGAACACGCCGGCCGCATCAACCCGCGCATCGAGTGGAACTACCGCAGCAGCTATTTCATGGACGCGATCGATACGCCCGCCATCGAGCAGCCGGGATACGGGCTGCTGAACGGCTCGGTGGAATGGGTCCTCCCGGGCTCGCGATATTCCCTCACGGCCGGCATGAAGAACGCGCTCAACAAGGACTACCTGATCGCCGCTTCATTCACGCCCGGCTCCGGAATGTACAGCGTGATCCCCGACCGGGGCCGGGAATGGTATGTGACGGTGAAGATGGACTTCTGAGGGTTGCGCTGGCCGTCAAGTCACGAGCGAGCGGACCGCCAGAAACAGCGCGGAGTCAGGTGCCGCGAGTGCGTCGCAGACCGACATGTGATCCGCACCCGGCATGCTCATCACATCCGTAACGCAGGCAGCCGGCCAGACCTGCGCAATGAGGCGCGACTGGCGATGGAATTCGTCCGATTCGAGCGCGCCGACCGCGCGCACCAGCGGGACATCGTTGCGCAACGGAAGATGAATCGGTGAGAGCGCACGGACGGATGGCTCATCGAGCGCGAGGTCATCGCGCAGGAACGGCGCGCGGCTGAGCGGCGCGAGGTCAAAGATACCGCTGATGGTGATGGCCCCCGACAGCAGACGGCGCGGCAGGTGAGCGGCGACTTGCGGCCAGTCCGTTGCGAGCATCATGGATGTGAGGTGCCCCCCTGCCGAGTGCCCGGAGCAAGCCATGCGATCGCGATCGAAGCCCAGCGCGGCCGCATTGTCGTGCAGCCAGACGCACGCGCGACGGATCTGCTGCACGATGTGCGGCAGAGGTGTCGCTGGCAGGAGGCCATAGTTGACGACTGCAACGGCGATGCCGGACTGCACATAGGCTGGAGCGACCCAGGAGAAGTCGTCCTTGTCGAGCGCACGCCAGTAGCCGCCGTGCAGGAATATCAACAATGGACTACCCGGGCGCGCCGGAAAGAAATCCAGCCGCTCGCTCGCAGCTGAGCCGTACCTCAGATCGAGTCGTGCGCCGCCTGACTCGCGGGCCCGGCCCGCCTCGCGCTTCCAGCGCGCGAAAATCTCCGCGAAATTCAACACCCGTAGCCGCGGGTTGTATTCCAGGTCGAGCCGATCGTCGCTCAGGGATGCCGGACCGCTCATACGGCTTCCTTGCTGGCAGACTCAACGCTGAATGCCGCGCCCACCTCGCGAAGCGAATCGATCAGTGCCTGGGCCGCCGGGCTGATGCTGGCCCTCGCACGGAGGGTCACGCCCACGAGACGATGCCAGGAGGGGGCGGCCAGCTGCAGCGCGCAGAGCAAGCCGGCGCGCTCTTCCCAGAAGATCAGCTCCCGGGGCAGAAAGGTCAGGAAATCGCTTTGCATGACCGCGGTCTTCATGAGAACTGCGGAAGTGGTCTCCAGCGTGACTTCCGGCGGAGTCAGACCGGCGCCGAGGAACAGGTCGTCGAGCGCACGGCGCTCGAGCTCGTGCTGACGAGCCAGTATCCACTCCTGGCCGATCAGGTGATGGGCGCTGAGCGGCCCACGCCGTTTGAGCAGTGGATGGCCCGTCCGGGCGATGACTGCGGCCCGGTCCTCATGGAGTTTGATCTGTCGCAAGTCCGAGTCGAGAGATCGAGCCGGTATGGAGGAGACGGCGAAGTCTACCTCGCCGTGCTTGACCATCGGCATCAGCGCTTCATTCAGCCCATACAGCACGGTGACGAAGATGCCGGGAGAGCGGGAACGCAGCCGGTCGAGGGCGATCGGCAGCAGGCGGGTCGCCTCGGAGGGCCCGCACCCCACGCAGATATGCCCACTGCGCGCGATGCGCATCGCGTCGACCTCCTGGACGGCACTGCGTAGCTCCGCATCGATCGCATCGGCATGCCGCACCAGGGCGAGTCCGAAGGAGGTGGGGGAGGCCCCGAAGCGCCCACGCTCGAGCAGCTGCACGCCCAGCGCGCGCTCCAGGCTCCGGATGCTCTTGGACAGCGCGGGCTGGGAAATGCCGATCACCTCGGCCGCTCGTGAAAAGGAGCGCTCCCGGACGATCAGGGCCAGCTGGCGCAGCCGTGCCACATCTATATCGCTGGACATGATGCCGCGAGCGATTCCATAACTCGCGGTAATATAATTGGTCTGATGCAGGCATGGAAAGCTTGCAGGCAGCGGCATAGATTTCCGGACGGAGCCCAGCTTTTCACTGCCGGGGGATGGCGCGTGCAACCGCTCGAACGACTCGTCGAGGCCGACCGCGTGCACCGATCGGTGTATACGGATCAGGAGATATTCGATCGCGAGATCGAGAACATCTGGGAGAAGACCTGGGTGTACTGCGGTCACGAGTCGCAGCTGCGCAAGGCGGGCGACTACGTCACGGTGCAGATCGGTCGCCAGCCCATGATCATGGTACGGGGCCTGGATGGGCGGATCCGCGTGTTGTACAACCGGTGTCCGCACCGCGGCGTGCAACTCTGCGGCAACCGGCAGGGCAACACCGGCTCGACCTTCGTCTGCTCCTATCACGCATGGACCTTCCACCTGGATGGCAGGGTGAAGGGCATCCCGCTGTCGCATGCCTATGACGGCACCCGCATGTCGAGCGAAAATCCGGACTGCTCGATGAAGCCCGCGGCCCGTGTGGACAGCTATCGCGGGTTCATCTTCGCGAGCCTGCGTGGCGGGGGTCCCGGCCTGGCGGAATTCCTCGGCGAGGCGAAGATCGCCTTCGATGACATGTGCGACCGCTCCCCGCTCGGAGAGGTGGAGATCGTCCCGGTCTGTCATCGCGTCGTGCAGCACTCGAACTGGAAATTCTTCATGGAGAACCAGCTCGACGCCCTGCATCCATCCGTCACGCATCAGTCAACCGGCGTAGCGGCGGGGCGGGTCGAGCGGCGCCTGCGCGAGCAGGGTCGCACGCCGCCCCTCTACTATCACTACCTTTCCACGTTCGCCTCCTCCTTCGAGCAGTGGGACTCGGTGCAGACCGTGAACTTTCCGCGTGGCCACGGAATCCTCAAG